>DAHWIK010000024.1 GCA_027345185.1 Microcaldota archaeon | reverse complement strand
TCCATGACAACGTAACTCTTTCGCTTTCCTAGATCTATTGCTATTTCCATGTTTGCACCTGTTTATACATCACGCCGCAACATTATCTGACTTGTTGCGGCGTTAGGTGCTAGGAGGAGGAATTAAACATGTCGGACTTCTTGATCGACAAGTTGTTGTATTACTTTTTAGGTCTGCTATAGAAATCCAAATCAGGAATTGAGGAATCTGGTTGCAAAGACATTAATATGCAATAAGGGAACTGGAGCAGTATAACAAGCTTGAAGTCATATGGCAGTACTTGAGGGACAGAGAATCCAGATAGATTTGGTGTTTTTCCAGATCTTTTCCTTTTTTATATTTTAGTTTGCAGTTACATTTGTCATTGCTTCTGCGCCTCCTGACCCTATTACAATTATCCGGTATGTCTGGCCTGGCTTGAATTGTATGTCGAATTGGCCGTTTGCCAATGACAGTGAGCCAGTGTACTTAAGTGTGGCAATGCCCCCTGCACTGAGATTATACCCTGTGTAAGGCCCTATGAATTGCAGCGCGTGGTATTTTGACTCTGATTCGTGCATAATTCCTTGCATTGGCAGCAGCAGTGTACCGTTCTGCGCCACGAAAAGATTCAGCGACTTGAAGTTCTCAAGCCTGGACTGTATATAATTTGCTGACCTTATATCTCCCACAATGCGTCCTGACACCACATTCCCAGTAAAGTTTAATGAGACATTATCTAAGCCGCCCGACTTCATTATCCAGTCCATCTTTCCCTTTACTGTTACGTTTGAAAGATTATTCATCAAGTAACTCATGCTGCTACCGTTGACCCATATCCTGAAGTTTACTCCTTTACTTTGGACTAAGTTTCCAGTTCCAACCTGATTCGACCCAAAGTTATTCTTGACTGTTTGGTAATTGCCAGGGTAGACTTGATGGCTTCCATTAAACCTCATGCTTATGTTAAGGATCCTATCCCCATATGCACCGGATGGCGTGTAATTCGAATGGCTTCCGGCATCTCTCCAATTTTGCCATCCGGTTGCATTTGGGCTGGGATTTGTGGCGTTATATGGTATTCTTGGGTTTGGCATGATTATTGTGCCGCTGTTTGAGAAGTTCAGATTAAGCTCATATGACTCGTTTCCCAGTATCACGACCCCAAGGATACTGGTGCTCTGGTTTGAATCATCGGCCACTTCTATTGATATGTTAGACTGGTTCCCTGAAGTGCTTATAGAGGCATTTGATATCGATATTTTTGGCCTTGACTGATCCAATGCCTGTTCTTCTTGATAATTGAGGCGCACTGGCTGCCCGCTCTTCTCATTCTGATAGTATGGGTTGTCCTTTTTGACTATAGTGGACGCAGTTGCAGATGGAGCCATTACGAATATTGTCTGGTTTCCAGATATTACTGCAGATACTGTAGGGAACATATCTAAAAGTATGTCGAATGGTGTGCTGCTCTGGCTGTTGTAGAATACTTTTACAGATACGTTTTTGTTTGAAATGACAACTGGATAGGTAGTGCCATTGACTGTTATGGATGCATTGTATATGGTTAGGCTTAACCTGTCTATGACCGAGTTGTTTGCCAGTTTGAACGTTGACAGGTTCTTTGTGAAGTTTACAAGTGAAAGAAGGTCTACACTCCCGCTTCCATTTATCGTTTCCCAGAACGTGCCGCTATTGTTTGTTACCTGGACTTTCAGCGATGAGTAAGATACAATAAGCGATTGGGTTTCGCTTGGGACCTGGGGCGGATCCGTTATGAAAATGCCGACATTGCTCGTCTGGTTAGCTGGTGCCGTTGCAAATGCGCTGTGCCCTGCGAATGAGATTACCAATACTGCAAGTATGGCAATTGCCAATGCGCCTGCAGCGAACTTTGCAGAGTTGGATGAAATTATTGGAGCATTCTGGACCCGCCTGTAATACCTTATATTCCTAAAGTGCTCATCCTGGAATTCTTCTATCCTGCCAGTTTCCTTGAGCTCCTTGAGGTGCTGGCTTACAGTTGATGGGGATAGGCCTATCTGCCTGCTTATGTCTGTTGGTGTCCTTGCCCCATGAGTCAAAAGATCGAGTATCTTTTTCTTGCTCTCAAATGTCTTGCTCAAATAACCACTTTACGGACTACCATGGCCCTGAAAAGATATTTATACCTAACCAAACGTTTCGGTTTGAGTTCGGTTTTTGGTTTTTGACTAGGGTATTTTGATTTTAGGCAAAAATCTGGATTGTTTTTTAATTGGAATGCATAAATTTCATTGCGGAATCTATTGCAATGGTTATTTATTGTTTTTACTTCAAAATACTTTCATGAAAAGCAAGGTTGCAATGGCTTTCGGATCGTTTGATATCCTGCATCCTGGACATATACGGTACCTGAAGAGCGCTAGCAAGTATGGAAAACTGATAGTGGTAGTTGCGCGCGACAGCAGCATTGAAAAGCTTAAAGGGAGTAAGCCGCTTATGGACGAGAACGGGCGCCGGAAGATAATAGGATCGCTAAGTTTCGTACATAGGGCGGTCTTGGGAGACAGGATAAGGAAATGGAATGACGTTTATAGGATACTTGCCAAGTTCAGACCGGATTTCATTGTTTTTGGATATGACCAGAAAGTAGATATGAGATATTTAAATGGATTTCTTGTGGCACACAAATTGAATTCTAGAGTAGTGAGGGTAAAGGCGTATAAGGCAGACCTTTACAAAAGCACCAAACTGAAAAAATTGATTGGCGCTATTCGTTGAATGTCATGAATCAGAGCATGCATTGTCCCCATACATGGATTTGGCTCTAACACGGTGTTTTTACTGAAGTCTTGGCTCTATTTGCACCATTTTTGTTCAAAAGCTGAAGAGAATGTTTAAAACACTTATATACTATAATGTTTGGGTTGTTTCTGGTTGCTAGATTTGCAGGTGGTTAGGGTATGAAAACACAAAGAACGAAGGATTTGGGAAAGGAAACTGTCGTAGCCGCTGCGGAGGCCATGAAGCGCGCTTCGGTTCCTGAAGCAGATGCGATAGTTGGCAAGCGTTTTCCTGTCCTTGACAAAGGCTTTGTGGTCCTTGTCGATTACATGGGCAATGACGCAGCGATAGTGCAAGCCGTAAGAGTTTCTTACGGGATGGGAACCCAGAGCATGAACGACGATGCAGGACTGATAAACTACCTGATGAGGCACAAGCATACGAGCCCTTTTGAGATGGTCGAGATAAAGCTGCTGGCAAGCATGCCAATGTATGTTGCTAGGGAGTGGGTAAGACACAGGACTGCAAGCATAAATGAATATTCTGCACGCTATTCTGTGGTTCCAGATAAATTCAACATACCTGAATTGGAGGAGATAGGAGCATAGACCACAAAGAACAGGCAGGGGCGCGAAGTAGGCATGGCAGATGATGTTGCAGCTGCTTTTAGGAAGGACGTTGAGACGGTCAGCGACAGCGCATACGGAAAGTACCGTGATGCACTGAATTCAGGAATTGCAAGGGAGCAGGCAAGAATCCTGCTTCCAGTAAACACTTATACAGAGTGGTACTGGAAGATAGACCTAAACAATCTCTTCCACTTCCTGACCCTGAGACTTGATGACCATGCACAGGAAGAGATTAGGGAATATGCAAGGGTGATTGCTGACATAACAAAGACAATCGTTCCGGTCGCATATGCAGCGTTCGAGAATTATGTGCTGAACAGCCTCACCTTCTCGGCTAAGGAGATGGAGGCGCTGAAGCACATATTTGACGGAGATACGCTGTAGGATGCATGCACTGCTGCAGGATTGAAGCTGCGCAGGGATGACGGACAGAAAATAGGCAGCGGTGAGGGTGCAGAGTTTGTTGAAAAGGTTCAGGATTTCCTGCGGAAACAGTAATCTCATTTCTTTGCAGCTTTTTTAAGCACTGGGTCAAGCCTTTCGAAGAATGCCCCCCAGGAGTAGTTCTTCTCAACAAGCTTCCTTCCCTCTTTTCCCATGCTTTCGGCAAGGCGCTTGTCTCCTGCAAGGATTGCCATCTTCTCTGCCATCTCTGAAGGTGAGTTTGTCAAGAATCCTGTCTTGTTGTTTATTATTGTCTCCCTAGGGCCGCCCTCATTCACAGATATTATGGGCTTTGAACTGGCCATTGACTCAATGGGTATGAAGCCGTAGTCCTCGTTTATAGCTGAGAATAGCACAGCAGTTGAACTTGAGTACAGGTTCCTAAGCTGCTTGTCGTTTATGTTTGTTTTGAATACCACGTTTAGTCCCTTTGACATCGTCTTGAGCTTCTCGAAATATTTCTGGTGCTCAGGATCCTTAGATAGCGTGCCTGCTATGACAAGTTTGTGTTTCATGTCCTTGGTCCTCTTCACGAATTGGCTGAAGGCGTTTATTACATACTCCTGCCTCTTGTTCACAACTATCCTTGATGGATAGAGGAAATACTTTGAATCACCTGCGTTGTGGAAGCTCTCGTAGTCTATTCCTGGATTTATCACAGTTGCATCACGCCCGTAGTACTTCTTTATCCTCTCGTTTGTGGTCCTGCTGTTTGTCGCTACCTCCTCTATCTTCTTTGTTATCCCCTTTGCTATCACTTTGTATGTGCCGACAAGGGCAGCATAGATGAGCTTGTCCTTGTATGACCTGTTCTGCATTCTAGTCTCGTACAGGTCGTAGACCTCCCTTGGCGGAGTGTGGCAGTACCACAGCACCCTCTCGTTCTTGTTCCTTATCCATTCGCTTGGCGATATGTGGGGATTGAGGACGTCGTAATCTTCCTTTATCTTCATGTTATAGAAATTGTACCCGTACCTGAAACCCTGCGACGCCCTGTAGGGCAGCTTGTCTGACAGCGGGATGTCCTTTCCAATCAGTCGGACATCAATATCGGAGAACTCTGAGAATGTTGCATCCTTGTCGTACTCCAGCGTATAGATGCTAGCACCGTAATGCTGGGCTACTTTCAATATGACGCGCTCAACGCCTCCCCTTAAGTTGAGGTATGGCTGCAACAGAATCAATTTCATAAAGATGATATGGTTTCAGCCTGGCATGGTGTAATTGTTCTTGATCCAAGGAGGCTTCGGCACCACTGTAGGAAGAGTGCCGGTGAAGTTGTCAAGCTCGAATATCATTATCTGGTGCGTTCCATTTACGTAGTTTATCCCAGTAAAGTTGCTTGGATATGCGAGCTTGTATCCGTTTCCAAGGTTGCCAAGGAAGAATCCCCTGTAATAAGTGGAGTTGTAGAATTCCGAAGGTGCATCGGTTATGGTGTCATTTGGACCGTTTGGAGCGTAAAGCAACATGAAGCTTATGAACTCCTGACCGGATATCTGCGTTGCTCCGCCGTAGAATGCTGTGCTTATAATGGCATTTGTCTTGTTTCCGCTTGGGGTGAGCAGTCTGGTCGGGTTGCCTGTCTGCAGGAATGATGCTGGTATGCAGTATGTTTGGTTGAGCGCAGAGGAGCCAAGCACCGGCACCCCAGTTAGCGCTACAGTCGTGGAGTTTCCTGGGAAGCTGCAGTATGTGTTAACATTTACATTGCCGCTTTGGCTGGGAACTGGAACCAGCAGGTATACAGGATCGTGCTTGATTTCGCACGCTGATGTGCCAAGCGCAAACGGCAAGCCCACGGCCTGCCCTGCCTGAATGGCGAATTGGAGCCCCGTCTGATTTACGTATGTACAGCCAAGGAAGTCAAGTGCACCCCATTTCGGGACGAGCTGGTTGTCAAACAGTATGTATTTTGCCTGTATGCTGTCCATGTATGTTGCGAGGGCCGTGGTATTGAATCCGTCCTGAGCGCCGAATACGTAATGTGCCGCAGCCTGGTAATCTGCAGTGGGCACGGAATTATCCCCTCTAAGTACGGCATTGCTGTTTCCGTACCAGTTTATCCAGTCGCCGTAGTCCCACCATGAAAGTATTCTCGGACCGTAAGGTCCGACGTTCTTTGACATCCATGCAGTAGCATCAAGCCAGTAATTGGGGACAGTATTGCAGTATATGATAGATCCTAGCTGGTTGCTTTGGTTGGTTATGGTGCTGCAGTTTGGATTTGCCGCCGCTGTGAGCAACTGGTATCCTACCGGTGCGGCTTCAGCTATTAGTATCACAACACCGAATATTGCAAGTGCCTTCTTTGCCGTTTCAGACCAATTCTTTGAATAGAAAAGCGTAAGTTCGCCAAGTATCACGCATATCGCTATTATGTAAGCCACGCCGAAATGAGGCAGGTATTCTACCTCTATCATGCCAACTAAGGCAAGGGGCCATACTGCAGCAAGTGCCAATATGCTAGACTTTGAGTTCCTCTTTTGGATTGATATTATCTCAACCGCGGTGAACGCAATCATCACTGCCCAGACAAGTATGCTTATTCCGCCTATGCTGGCACCTATTATTCCGAAGCCTCCTGCGCCGAAATCGTAGGTGAAGAAGCCGGTAGGCGCGTATTCCTGGACTGTCATGAAGAGTGGCGAACTCGGGGTAGTGTAGTGCTTGCTAAGCGCAATGTACTTCTGGAACGGATTGCCTAAGGGAGTGAATATTATTGCGAGAAGTGCGATAACAGCAAGCGCAGCAAGCCATGTGAGGTATGTGCTACGGTTAACCTCTTTTATGATTCCCTTCTCCTTTGCAAGCTTAGGTATGTAATCTATCATTGCCACGAACGCAAGCGCAGCTATTGGAAACGAGACTATTACTGGAATTCCAAACAGGTTAGGAGTCACCTGCGCTAGCGTCGCGTTATAAGGGCCATATGGTATGTAGAAGAGAACTATAACGCCGAGCATTATGGCATTCATCTTGAAGAAGTCCGTAGTGTCCTCTGATTTGAAGATGTTTATCAGGCCCTGAAGCAGTATGTACAGCGAAAGGACTGCGGCAGGGACTGTGAAATAGTGTGCACCTAGGAAGTTTGACGCAAATGCTATGCCTGCAAGCACGGCATACCTCTTCTCCTTTGGATTGTTGACCGCGAGGATGTAGGCTGCATAGAAGAAGAAGAGTGCGAATATACCCCATGGCTCAAGCAGCTGGTTGCCAGCTATGAAGGTGGATAGTAGAACTGGCATGGCTGCAGCTAAACCTGCACCGATTATTGCTGGATATTCGCCGTATTCGTGGTATATGAACATGAACACTGCAAAGACAAGCAAAGCCGCAACAATAGGCGGATACCAGCCGCTGACTAGAGAAAGCAGGGTGGTGTTTATTGTAGTGCTGTTTGGGTTTGCTCCGGAAAGGTTGTACCAGTAAGCTTCAAGATAAGGGACAAGGGGCTGCACCCTGTGGAATGTGCCGTTAACAAGGCTTGGCCATGCGGCGTGATCATATAGAAGCTGCTGGCCGTAGGTAAGTATGTACTGCGTGCTTATCATGTCAAAATACGGATCGAACTGGAAATAGGTAGGTGAGACGGATATGCTCAGCATCCTAGACCCGAACGTCAGGATCATGATGAAGAGAAGTGCAATCCATATTGTATTGTTCTTTGGTTGCTCAACAAGTGTGGAGACGCTGCCGGTGTTCAGAAGCCTCTTCTCCTCTGCCTCATGACGCTCGAAGAGCATCCTCTCCTGCTCGTGGTGCTCGTCTGCAGTTCTCTGCTTCTCCTCTGCGCCTGCGTTCTGTATAAGATCCATCTCGTCTGCATGCTTCCTCTGCAGATCCTGCTCCTCCCTTTCATGTTCCTTTATAAGCTTTATGTCAGTGTTGAGCTCGGATATTGCGCGTCTGAGCGATACTATCCTTTTCTTGTAGTCCCTTTCCACCTCTTTCTTGATGCCAAAGCTGCTCTTGCTTATGAAATTGAGCTGCCCAGACTCGAATACACCCTGCTGGAAGCATAGAGCTATTCCGATTATTGTGAGAATTATCACATCGGCATTGTACAGGCTGTTGGAATATGCAAATATCGGTGACACGGGTATGAGGTATGATTCAAGCCAGACCATTGTCGGAGGGAATATCAGCCCGAATATGAATCCGATGACTGCTATCTCGAACATCGGCAGCTTTGTTTTCTTCAGCAAAGCTAAGGAGAGGAAGAATCCCGGCACGATGATCGACAGTGCGGCTATTGTTAGAGGAATTATCAAAGACATAATAATCATTACAATAAGTAATTAATATTTGTTAGATTATTGAATAAGAGTATCATTGATAAGGATTATTAAAGTTGTGTTTTTATGCGGGATTTGATATCTGTTATTGGCGCCGGGACCTCTGGATTGATAGCTGCGAGGAGACTCGGAGAGCTTGGACTTGAATCGACAGTCTACGACCAGAAGTCCGTTCTGGGCCTGCCGGTCAGGGCGTCGGGGATACTGTCAATTACAGGCCTGGAGGGCCTTGGAATGGATTATTCGGGCTGCGTCACGAACACGCTTTACGGTGCCAACATACATTCTGGCGGAAAGACGCTGAGGGTAGTATCCAATGAACCTATGGCAAGCGTGCTTGACAGGAAGAAGCTCAATGATTCGTGCTATGACCAGGCAGTCAGGGCGGGAGCAAAGCTCCTGACAGGAAGAAGGATAACTGGCGCAGAGCTTGAATCGCTTTCGGTCAGAGGCATAGTGATAGGCGCAGACGGGGCGGCATCGTCTGTTGCTAGTCATTTTGGATTTGGAGAGATAAGGAAGTTTGCCCTCACATACAAGGCGGAATTCGAGATTGAGGCGCCTGAGAGCGGAGTTGTTGACCTCTTCTTTGACAGGAATGAATACAGGGGATTATTCGCATGGACATGCCCTAATCAGAGCGACATATTGGAGGTTGGGGTCGGAGTCCTTTCGGGTTTTGGAAACGCTAAGGCTGCCTTTGACAACTTCGTGAAGAGCAAGGTGATCTCTGAACTGGTAGGAAACAGGAAGCCGGTAACTGAGGGTGCATCAATAATACCGTTGAGCATGAGGAGGAACATTGTTAATGAGAGTCGCAGAGTAGTTCTTGTAGGTGATGCGGCAGGCCAGGTAAAGCCGACAACCGGGGGAGGCATAATATTCGGAGGCAATGGAGCATTGATTGCTGCAGGCGCAGTGGCAAGGCATCTTGCTAATGGTTCACCGCTTTCCAATTACGAGACTGAATTCAGAAGGAGATATGGACTTGACCTAAAGCTTCATTCCCTGATAAACGGCTTATATAGCTCATTTGGGCCATCTGGAATGGGCAACGTGATATCGGCATTGAATGTATTTGGGATTGACAGATTCCTTTCCGACTATGGAGACATGGATAGGCCTTCGCTAATCCTTAAGAGGTTTTTCCTTAGGGGTCTCGCCAGATGAGCCATTAATGGCCTTCTTTCCCATCTCCTCCCTTACCCTGAGCTCCCTGTTTACCTTTTCGAGCTCCTCGCCTTTCAATACCTTTGTTAGTATGTACTTTGAATACTCCATTGATATCTGGGATAGACTGACAAGTATTGAGTTGAGATGGCTTGATTTTATCACGTAGTCGCCCTCTGGCTTTAGGATCTCTATCCCTATAGGAGAGAAGTTGAACACGACGTTGATCAGTGCTCCGAGATCGTTGAATAGGACGGTCACTATTGCGTTTGTCGAGTATATGTCCTCAAGCTGTATCGGCTCGTCTATGCTTCCGGAAGCGTAGATGACCCCTTCGGCCTTGAGGAGCCTCTGGTTTATCAGATCGGCCATCAGGGGCTGGAGCTCTTCGGGCTTCTCGCTCTGCATGTCGAAGTACAGCTTGGTGAGTATGCCGCCCTTTGCTATTGCCTTTTCAGTAACTTCGCTCAGTTCGCTCTTTGCCATTGAATCATTTCTTTAGCGCAGCTATTGCTGCATCAATATCTAAAAGCTCTTCAGTTCCGGCCTGCATGTTCTTCAGCCTTATCTTTCCCATAGCACGCTCCTTGCTGCCTATTATAGCCACAGAGCTTATGCCTATTGTATTGGAGTACTCCAGCTGCTTTGATATCCCTTTCTCTGTCACATTCAAGTCGACATATATGCCTGCCTGCCGCATCTTATTTGCTACCTCTATTGAGTAATCAAGATTCTCCTGGCCAACCTGAGCTATGAAGACCCTTGCGTATGTCTTTGGCCCGTTCTCCATGCCCATGACCTCGAAAACCCTACTTATGCCTATTGAGGATCCAACGGCCGGCGACCGTGATTTGGAGTAGATGCCTATCAGGTTGTCGTACCTTCCACCCGAAGCCAATGTAGGAAGCCTGCCTTCTGTGGTGCGTATCACCACCTCCCATACCAATCCGGTATAATAGTCCAGGCCTCGCGCAAGCGACAGGTCAATATTTATCTCGTCTTTTACCCCGAATTTCTGGAGCGTGTTTATCAGCGACCTTATCCGCTCAGTTTCGGCTTTTGAATTCGGCACGCTAACCTCAAGCTTCTTGAGCTTGTCCTCGTTTGTCATCTTTTCGCTTATGAATGAGAGCATGATCTGCGCGTCGTTCTCCTGCATCCCTGCAACCTTGAGCTGATTTATCGTCTCGCTTATGCTCACCTTTGCAATCTTGTCAAGGATCCTTATCACCGCTCCATGGTTTTCGGCAGGTATATTGAAATATGCAAGTATGAGGTCAAGCATGGGCCTGCTGTTGACAAGTATTGCGCAGTTCTTTATGCCGAGCGCGGCAAAGGCATCCGTTGTCGTGGATATGCACTCTGCATCGCTCGTTATGTCCGAGCTTCCTATAATGTCTATATCTGCCTGGGCGAATTCCCTGTATCTCATGCGCTGGGGCTCATCCTTCCTCCAGGCATTGCCTATCTGGTATCTCTTGAATGGGAGGGGTATGTCCTTGTTCATGGCCATGTACCTGGCTAGAGGAACAGTAAAATCAAACCTCAGTGCCATATTCTGGCCCTCTATCAGATACATCTCCTTTGACGACTCCTCACCGTAAGCCTTGGCGTTGAGTGTTTCTGAGTTCTCTATGGCTGGAGTTAAAAGCGGAGCAAACCCGTGTCTTTTGAACACCTCCTCTATTACAGATATTATCTCCTTTAGGTGTATTGCTTCCCTTGGTCCGAAGTCCCTTGTACCCCTTGGGACATCAACCACTGTGCCTTGTGGTGTTTTTATTGCCATCTTTGTGATATCCTCTCCTAACTAAAGGTTCTTGTCAAGCCACTTCTTGAAGGAGTCTTTTGGCAGCGCCCCTACTGACATCGCCTTGACCTCGCCGTTGTCGAAAATAAGTACGCTGGGTATGCTCATTATGTTGTATTTTCCAGCTATCTCGGAGTTGTCATCAGTGTTAAGCTTTCCGAATTTGACTTTGGGTTCGTAGTCTTTTGATACCTCGTCTATTATCGGCGAAAATATGCGGCATGGTCCACACCATTCAGCCCAGAAGTCGACAACTACCGGGGTCTTTGATTTTAAAACTTCTGCTTCGAAATTTTCGGTCGTTAAATCCATCATAAAATCACAGGTTTAGCAGAATAATATCACCTCAAAGGAATATAAGCTTTTGGTAGAGTTGCAAATCCGCGTATGCCTTGTTAGGAGCGGCTCTTGGCTTTTATTACTGCTATGCCGCCGATAATACCGATGGCCGCTGCTAAATAGGCTATGTAGAAGGAGATGTTTGGCACTATTGTGGAGGTATTGGTCTGGGATTGGATGGTTATTCCTGGGTATGCGCCTATGATTGAATGTGCATATCCGCCCGTTATCCCTAGCGCAAGAAGATTCATCACTGATATCACTATTGATAGATATCCTATCTTATCAATGAGGTGCGGAAATCTATGCGCAGATCCACCCCATGCAAGTAGGATTATACTGGTTATGGCTATCAGGAGGAGCTCAGGTATGTAGAACACGGCACCATCCTTCAGCGCATAGGATATTGAAACTGCGGTTAGGAGCAACCACAGGATTGCAGCCACAACTAACAATAATCTGGCTATAGGAACCCGGTTACCTGATTTCTGCATGGCTTGCATCACTTTTATATGACAACGACACTGACGTGATTAATCTTATTTGGAAAGGCTTATATATCACTTTGGCGACTTTTGTATTGGGGAAGATGCTGGCTTTAAATCGTAAGCATATAGGAGATGTGAACGGAGCAGAAATTGCCTGATTATTGAGGGGAGACCAAATGTTGCTTCGTCTTCGCAGCCATAGAAGCCCTCTTTCGGTGATATCCTCCAGCCAATAAATGAGTGTGGGCTTCCGTTCATGCATTTGTCTCCCGCATTCATCCCGCCAGTAAACGGTGTGGACTTTCTGATCTGCGTAGGTAAAAGATTTTTAAATTGTCACAGCCATAAATTAGAGGATAGGATGAATGCGAAGGAACGGCTTATACTTCTATGCGTAATCGCCTTGGTAACCGTCATAATGTTTGCTTTGAATCTTGTAGGGCCTGGCATCATATTATTGCTCTTCTTCCTCGCTCTGTCTGGGATAATCGTTGTCTGGTATATATTCCTGATCCTGCTCGTTGCACTTGGTATACTATTCTTAGTCGCGACATATGCAATTCCCGGATTAGTTGCTGCTTGGCCCGCCGTGCCGACCTTGGCCGCAATAATAACTATATATGAGATGTATAGAGTTGGCAAAAACCCATCAGGAATCTTTCTTTCTAAGAAATATAGCGAGAGTGAAGAGCACGCACGCAAGTACGCAGAAGGCGTGCTCAAAGAGGCGAATAAGCAGCGATAGTTAGGCGTATTTGGACATGACGCCATCTGCATCCACATCGGAAAAGAAGGCGTCAGTCACCATTCGGAGTTCAGCCGTACATCTTTTTCCTTATCCAGAAACCGTATACTACATAGCCCGCTATGAAAATTATAAACACACCTACAAAGGTTCCCCCGCTTATCACCTTGGTCGTGAGGCCTAAAAAATCAAACACAATAATGAGAAGCCATATGAAATAAAAATATTTTATGAATACTTTCTTTATGTCTGCCATGGAGTTGCACGCCAATCCTGTACTAATGCTTAGTACATGAACTCTTATATTTTTAAACATTACCGAAGATGTTTATATGGGCAGGATCCGTGGCAAAAGTCATAAGCGAGGAAAAAGCAAAGGAGATAGCTCTGGAGTGGGCTAGCTCAGCTATCAAAGCTATTAATACGGAAAAGAATGCGGGCTGCAAGGATCCAAAAGTTTCATCGAAAGCAGTATATGACGAAGACCTGCTAATTTACGATGTTGTAGTGGAATTCTGGTGCAGATCAATCATATTCAGCAGTAAATACATGTACCGGCTTAGCATAGGTGCGAATGGCGAAGTGAAAGATTCAAAATACATAAACGAAGGCGTAGACTTCTAACATCAGCAGGCCGATAGGCCTATGGCCACGCACACAAGAATTTTAAGCCTTCTGGTAGTAATAAACGTGTCCTAAAGGGCTAGGGGATCAATATGGGTGGGTTAGAAAACGTAAAGAAGTGGATGGAGCCAAATGAGAAAATTCTTTTTTTCTCGGCTGCTGCTATTGAGGGACATGTGAACAAGTTTGGTGAAAACCCTTTTCCGAATCCAAACGGGCACGGAGGTGCAGTTTTTGGAGATGTTGCTATAACCGATCTCCGCATATTTGGAACGTCAACGGTCCTGTTCAGCGGCGGAAGGATGGCGTTTGAGTGGATAACAGATCCTGATTATGCCAAATCCAGGGTCAAGGGCGGCTTGCAGTACGAAGGCAGGGCGCTTCCAAATGGAAAATCGCCAAAAGATCTTGGTGCAATCAAAAGTCCATTTTCCGGAACTAACATGGCTGCTATCATCCATGTGGCGAGCGACGCAGAGCTCGTAACTAGGAAATCTCTTCTATCAACAGCATATACTATAGGTATCAAGGTGAGCAGGCTGAGTACTGGCCTTGCCGAAACGAAGGCAAAACACCAACTCTTGTCAAAGCTTGGAGCTCTGGACAAACGCTTCTATGAATTGCACGAACTGAAATTCAATAAGCCTGTTATGAAAGAAACAGGATCGGCTGAGGAGAAGGTAGAGGACCACTACAATGTGGTGCTGGCCGTTATACAGAAGCAGCTTAGGTCAATGACTACTGAAAAGATAAACAACCTATACGGCCTTGCAGAATCAGAGTAGTAAGTTTAAGCCTGGTCCGATCAACCACCCCACTGCAAGCAGTGGGGTATGATGTACTGCAAGACTGTTGCAGTTTCGATCTTAGTATTAACATAGTAGTAGTGGAAAAGTAGGCTACAAGATTCTATAGTTTTAGTCTTGCAGATTTTAATGTGGCTGCCTTCAATAACGCTTCTGCCGGAGTCTCTGGTGCGTTGTACGGCTTGGCATCGCTTCCAAGCGTCAGATACTCTATGGTGGACGGAAGCAGACCTCCGATATCAATCCCTTCCGGTTTGTCTGGCAGCGGATCTTTCTACGTTTACTACAAAAATGGATGACATAGTCGCTTGGTCGCTATCCCCTTTTTATTCCGTTAAGCTTGTTCAGTAGGGCAAGGACTGTGACAACGAACACTATTAGAAAACCTAGCCAAAGCCTGTAATTCTGGACGTTGTTTATCGCAAACAGCAATGAGAGGAAGAGGTTTATGAATGCAAATAGGGGAGGTATTGCAGGCAGTGCAACTTTGTATCTCTTGAGAAGGTACATTGTGAATATCATCCCTGCTGCTGATCCAAGCGCAATCATGACAGCAGAGAAGTAGCTAAGGAAGCTTATGTATGCGCTTACTGAAAGCATGAGTGGCAGAGCAAGATCGCCGGTGCCTAGCTGCACCTGCGAGACTACTGGGAATATGCCCTTCTTTACAAGATTCTTTACGAACGGATCCTTGTTTTTCCTCTCCTGCTTCTTGAATTCGGATATGTCGACCTTTGACATGTATTTTTTGGGCACTGCCTCAACGTCAGTGGAGCCTATCAAGAAAGCCAGGTTCCTTGAGGACATCTCCTGCGCCATGGCTATCATGTGCTTGGTCACGAAAACAGCTATGTAGTCATATACCGCAATTAGCATCATGAGGAAGTATGCCAGGTAGAATCCGTTGAACCCTATCAGTATGCCCACACCTATGCTTGATGTTATGGCTATGAAATTCCTCAGTTTTGGGAAGATGTTCTTGGCTATTATCAGCGCAATGGTTATTGCAGCCGCGGCAATCAACAGATAGGTGGAATTGATATTTGTAAATATGGTGTTGAATATAGCAAACAGGACGAACCCTGTTGCAAGGAGGACGACGAGCCCCTCCATTAGTGTGAACATCTTCGGTTTTCTGAAGTATCTCAGCACCAGGAGTATCAATCCTGCTACCGCCACTATATAGACCAGGTAGAAAAGTGCAGCCTCGAACGAGTTTATCTCAGTAGATCCACTCTGGACATAGAATTGCAGCGTTGGCGTTGTGAATATGGCTATCAGTAGGCCTCCGAACTGGACCACTAGGAATAGGACGATTATGTTGACGAGCTGCCTTGTCTCTATCTTTCTTTCCAGTGAAACACCGACTATTCCTCTTCACGTTTCACTATTTTAAGTATTCCGCCCTTTGGCGAGTAAATATCTCCGCTCCTCTCGAGTTCGTTTATGTACTTGGTGGTCTCAACCCTGTTTATCCCCTGGGCTTCTGCATCGTCAAGGACCTTTATGAGAGGCACCCCTGAGCCTTCGTCCAGCTTTTTTATTATCGCAATTATAGAATTGATCTTACCTACTTTCTCCTTGGGGAATCCCGTCATTATGCGGTCTATGTCCATCCTTCCGGAGCTATCCACTGCAAGCGTCTTGAACATGTATTCGAACAGATTTATTGCAAGGTCAGCGTCTTTTGCCTCTATGCTGTTGGAGAGCCTCGATTTTGTGCTGGCCTCAGCCATCCTCACCAACCCCTCTATCTGCCTTGGTGTTATCGGAGTAGCGCCTGCCTTTATCCCCATCTTCCTTAGTCCTATGTAGTAGTCTTCTATCCTCTTTGTTGCCTCGGGAGTGAGCCTTGGTGTTACGTGCCTCTTTGCATAGGCAACGTACTTTCTCAGTATGTCTGGGTTGACTGGTGGCTGCTGGAGCTGCTCAAAGTCAGTAGCGCCCGATACCTGAGCGCCTGCTGCTTCGTGCTGAGAGAGTATGTGCCTTGCTATGAGCTTGTCCTGCTCCTCGTCCATGGTGTCTTTCATTGGAAATATCAGGTCGAATCTTGAAAGCAGGGCTGGAGATATGTTGAACTGATCTGCCGGGTATGCGTTCTGGTCGAACCTGCCGAATTTTGGGTTTGCCGCTGCTAATACCGAGGTCTTTGCCGAGAAGTGGGCCACTATGCCGGCCTTTGCGACGCTGATGGTCTGTGATTCGAGTGCCTCCAGAAGCGATGATTTGTCCTCGTCGCTGATCTTGTCGAATTCGTCTATGCTTACTTCGCCCCCGGAACCAAGAACAAGCGCTCCTGCCTTAAGCGTCCATCCCCCTTCGGAGAACTCGTCTCTTTCGGCAGACGCAGTTAGCCCTGCCGAAGTGGTAGACTTTCCGCTCACGTATATTCCCTTTGGCACTATTGTGGTGACTGCCTGCAGCAACCTGGTCTTTGCGCTTCCGGGATCTCCAATCAGCATTATGTGTATGTCGCTCCTTATCGCTCCGCCGTCGATAAGCTTCTTGTCTGCAGTGCCTCCGAAAAGCTGCAGCGCGAGAGCCTTCTTTATCTCATCGAATCCATATATAGACGGGGCTATCGACTTTGAGATCTTATCGAATATATTTGGGTCCTTTGACATTTCTAGTATTGCCTGCTCCTCCTCGTTTGATATGTCCAGTTCGGCGAATTCCTTCTGCTTGGATTTAAGGGACAGCGTATCCAAGAACGGAGTGAAGTCTGTTCTTGATTCCTTGCCTTTTGGCGTCCTTCTTGGCCTTATCCTGAGCACTCCGGTTATTGACACCCTATCTCCAGGTATGATGGTGTTGACAAGGTCGTCGTCTATAACAACTTCGAGATGCCATGTTGGCGTGCTTCCTCTCAGCCTTTCAAGAGGGTCTTGCACTGCAAGCCTCTGCATGTTGATGAATTTTGATTCACTGTTTACCTGCTTGAGCGCCCGCCTTTTACACTGCGGGCATATCTCCGGAGCTTCATCGCGCTCCACCTTTGTTTCTATGGTGCTACCGCAGAAGCTGCACTTGAATTTTGCGATATGCACCCGTGGTATTATCTCCGACCTCTTGACTACAAGCGAGTCAAGCGTAAGGAGCTTGTTTATGTGCTCAGATCCGACGTCTTGTATTAGGGGCATGTGCGCTTCTGATCCGAAAAATCGTGCGTACACTGCTTCCTTGAGTTCGGGATTTGGATTTAGCTTTGCAAGCGCCGCGTTTGATATGGGTATTATCATATCTGGGTTGTTTGAGAGCTCCGTGGCCAGGTCCACGTCGTATCTTTCGAGGTCCTTAAGATCTATCATCACGCTCCTTCTCCTCGGATAGCTTATGTACATGTCGTTTATCTGGTCTATGTAGTATGAGTTGAAGAATTCGGTGAATTTATCCTCAATCTGGCTTGAGGCTACAGCATCCAAACTATCCATGAGTATCACTGTGAGTAGACCCTTATATCCTCACTGCGAACAATATAAAAATTATCTCTAAATAATAGAATAGTGGAAGTGGGCTTTCGGGCGTGTTTGGTTGACTAAATTCTATATTACAACGTCTATACCGTATGTTAATGCAAAACCCCACATCGGCCATGCTTTGGAGGTGGTGCAGGCCGATGTAATTGCCAGATATAAAAAAATTGAGGGAAATTCAGTATATCTGACCACTGGAACAGACGAAAACAGCCTTAAGAATGTGCTTGCATCAGAGAAGCTCGGCATGAGAACTAGTGATTTTTGCGCAGTAAATTCGTCCCTTTTCAAGGAGCTTGATGACAAGGCGGGGCTATCTTACAACGTGTTTGTCAGGACATCGGTAGACAAGGACCACGCTAAGGTTGCTGCAATACTGTGGAACGCCTGCAGCGTGAACGGAGACATATACAAGAAAAAATACCGCGGGCTATACTGCATTGGCTGCGAGCTGTTTTACACAGAGAATGAACTTGTGGATGGCCTGTGCCCAGAACATAGGACAAAGCCAGAGCTGGTAGAGGAAGAAAACTACTTTTTCAGGCTCTCGAAATATCAGGATAGGCTGATTCGACTACTTGAAAGCGGCGAGGTAAAGATAATTCCCGAAACCCGCCTTTCGGAGATTCTTAATTTCGTGAAATCTGGGCTTGAGGACTTCAGCATATCGCGTTCAGTAAAGAGATCGCATGGCTGGGGAATACCCGTACCGGAAGATGACACCCAGATAATGTACGTCTGGTTTGATGCGCTCGGAAGCTACCTGACCGGTGCTGGGCTGCCCTCTGACGGACAGAAGTTCAAGAAGCTGTGGCCTGCGGACATGCACGTCATAGGCAAAGGCATAGTGAGGTTTCATGCAGTGTACTGGCTGGCAATGTTGACCTCGGCCAAATTCGCTCTTCCGAAATCGATATTCGTCCACGGCTATGTAACTGTCAACGGACAGAAGATGAGCAAGAGCATCGGCAATGTCATTGATCCTGTTGCAATGATAGACAAGTATGGCGCGGATCCGATCAGGTATTATCTGATGAAGGAGATATCTACATTCCAGGACGGAGATTTCTCAGAGAAGACCCTCAAAGAGGTAATCAACAACGAGCTTGTGGGAAACGTGGGCAACTTCGTAAACAGGACTTTGTCGTTCATTCATACCAAATTTGGAGGAAAGCTTGATGAGCAGAAACTTGCAGAGGGAGCGCTACTGATGACGGATATCCACAGCCTTGTCGATGACGCAAAGAGGATGCTTGACAGGAGCCAGCTGAACTTTGCGCTGCTTAAGATACTTGAGGTATCAAGCAAGGGCAACAAGTACTTCCAAGATAATGAGCCTTGGAAGCTTGTTAAGGAGGATGAAAGAGCGGCAAAAGAGGTACTATTCGTATGTGCCAATATATGCAGGATACTCGGAATACTATCGTATCCGTACATGCCATCCACATCTGAGAAGTTGCTGTCCTACTTCAAGGAGAAGCCCTCAAAATTTGAGGCTGCAAAAACTTTGACAAAAAGATTTGAAATTGGGTCTCCGAAGATACTTTTCAGCAAAGTTGAGTGACAGGCAGGGTTTACTGTTTTTATACTTTTATCTACACAATATAATGGTGATGATCGAGAACTTGTCTGATTTATGATGACGATCTTGAGTGCTGATTTAAGTGGGCAAAATATCCAGGGACTCCATAAAGAAATTGGTTAAGAAGCATTTTGGCGTAAGCGTGACTAATGGCGGTGCAGACGAAATAGCAAAAATACTTGAAGTTGAAGCGGAGTACATATCTGATTTTGCTGTTAGGAATGCAAAGGAGAAGAGGAGCGGCAAAGTAACGAAGAGGGACATACGTGATTATGTAATAAAAGGTCGGCGCTGATGACTTTAACATTTTATATAAGTGATGACGGCAGAATAATCACCAGCCCATATCCAAAAAATGAAAAGACAAGATTCTGCCTTGCAGAAAAGACTTCTAAAGGCACCTTGATAACGGAGTTTGATGAGCGTTCTGAGGTAGTTAACCAGATCTACAGCAATAGCACAGACTATGAAAAAGCTCTTCTAGAATATCTAAATGCAAATGACAGGAGGGCAGTATTATCAGGAAATTATAATGGTGTGGTATTAAATGCAAAATGTAGACGCTGTGGAAGTTTTGGGTTGAAGAGATCCCTGGACTCAAAGGCTCCTTCTGAGATAACTGACGTTCCGGTTATTCCGCTCTTCGTTTGCAAATCATGCAGCAGCCTGCATTATTCGCTTACCGATGACTACCTTTTGGCGCTAGTTGACTGCAGGAAGGAGCTTTTCGAGAAGGATGAACTTGACCAGATACATGGGGATCTCAAGGGATCGGTAAAGCTGCTGCAGGAGTATATAATAAGAATTTTTGCTTCCAAGAAGGTTAGTAGGATAAGGATAGAGTGATGCCATGTCAGTGAATATATCTGAACTTTATAACAAGAAGATCTTGACTCTTGGCGGGAGGATCCTTGGAGAGGTAAAGGGAGTCATGCTTAATATGGATGACGGGAAGGTCTCACACCTTCTGCTGAACAACCCTGACAACCTGATAAGGAGCAGTAACCTGAGGGCAGACTTTATCAAGAACAGCGTCTCCTTCAAGAGAGTGCGAAAGATCACTGAAAATATAGTGGTAAGCGAAACAGAAGATTGAAATTACAGGTATTTTCGGCTCTGTAGAAAATCTCTTTAGCATTGTACCTTCCTAATAATGTGCAAGCAAAGCCTACTACAGACATTCACCATTTTTATAGAATTTGTGGGTCATTACTATTCTGATATGGTATTAGTATTTCTACAGCCATATTGCCGACAAATCCGGCATTCGAATAGGTTTGCCGCATTCTGCGCCGCCTAATCTCCCACATACCCCAACTTTAATTGATTACTGATGAATTTTCTACGCTCCGGCCTTTGAACAGAACAATGTCTATTGGGTCTTCTGAGGACTTTCCAATAATGGGGAAAATGGTATTCCATAACCACCCTTTCCTCGCCGCCCTATATATCGATTTTAATACTACCTAACAGCTCATTTATAGCAATCCCATAAAGTAATACAACTTCCAGTATTATAAAAGTGCCACAAATCCTGATAATCCTTCTCTTCCAACAAAAACATGCGACCAGGCATGTTGGAAGAGGATGTTGACACTCTCCGTACGAAGTACAA
>DAHWIK010000017.1 GCA_027345185.1 Microcaldota archaeon | reverse complement strand
TAGTCGTACTGCTCGCCTCTACTATAATCTTCGGATTATTCACCTTGCCAAAGAATGTAGAGAATCCGTTTTTTGTCGTATCTGCGTAACCTTCCTTTACAATTTTGCCGTTGTCTTCCATAACAACGTAGCTCTTCCACTTTCCCAAATCTATTGCTATTTCCATGTTTGCACCTGCTTATACATCACGCCGCAACATTATCTGGCTTGTTGCGGCGTCAGATGCCAGGAGGAGGAATTAAACATGTCTGACTACTGAATCTATAGAAACGTATTTTAATGTTCATGCGGAACTACTGAATATGGTAAAGAACCATAGATTTGCAAAGTCCATAAATGAATCTTCACGTTGCAATTTTATCCAACTTCTGCAATACAATGCCGAAAGCGCCGGTTGCGTGGCAGTTGTAGTGAAGCCTCAACATATTCCAATGTCATGCACTGAGTGTAAGAATGTGCAGGAAATATCCATAGCGCAGAGGACATTCCTATGCAAGAAGTGCAGCGTATCAAAAGATAGGGGCATTAACGTATTGATAAATATATTCAACAGAGCTACCCTCGGGCAGAGGGGAAGTCACGCCTGCGGAGAAGATGTAAGTACTTTCATAAGGGAGGCAGTTGTCGACGAAGCAGGAACTATACGGGCGGCATCATGACTACTAATCATAGTCACTCTGGAAACTCCCAACCTTTAGTTGGGAGAGGATGCCACCAAAATACAGCGCGCAATATCTATCGTTGGTTTTCATGCGAAGAAAGGTAAGCGTAATAGGGGCCGGCAAGGTCGGGTCTACTGTAGCACATTTGCTGGTGCTAAAAGGTCTTGCGGATGTAGTGCTTGTCAACAGGACGGAAGGGATTGCGCAGGGTGTGGCTCTTGACATAAAGGAGAGCATTCCAGTAGAGGGATCTGAATCAAGTATCATTGGTACGGGGGACTACGGCAAGATCGAAGGGAGTGACATAGTTGTTGTAACTGCCGGAGTGCCAAGGAAGGAGGGAATGTCGCGCGACGACCTTCTCAAGACAAACGCCCAGGTAGTGTCTGGGATAGCTGTTCAGATAAAGCAGCATGCGCCCAACAGCATAGTGATAGTGGTGAGCAATCCGCTGGACGCAATGGCATACCTAGTGAAGCAGAAGACCGGCTTCGAGAAAAGCAGGGTCATAGGCATGGCTGGCGCCCTTGATTCGTCAAGGTTCACCACCTTCATAGCAGAGGAGCTGAAGGTTGCACCAAAGGAGGTACACACCGTGATACTTGGCAGCCATGGCGACTCGATGGTAGCGATTCTATCTGCCACTACTGTCAACGGATTCACTGTATCAAAGCTCATAGAGAAGGACAAGCTTCAGAAGATAGTCGAAAGGGCAAGGGACGGCGGGGCTGAGATAATAAAGCTTGAAGGCTCAAGTGCATACTACGCGCCGGCTTCATCAGCTGTAAGCATTGTAGACTCAATACTCAATGATAGAAAAAAGGTAATTCCATGCTCTGTCTACCTTGAAGGCGAATACGGTGTCAGCGGTACCTTCCTCGGGGTCCCGGTAGTGCTCGGAAGCAGGGGCGCAGAAAAGATAGAGGTTCTTCAGCTATCAGAAGACGAGAAGAAGGCGCTGTCAGACTCGGCATCAAAGATATCTGCGCAGCTACCGCTTCTAAGCGGATTCTGATCGAGCAGAGATTTAAGGACATTGCATGCAACATATGCAGATACATGAAGGCCAGCAGTAGTGCGTTGTTTTTGTCGATGGCAGGTTTTCTGCGCTTTTTCCTACCTAGCCACTAGTCTGATATCGCCGAAAACTGCATGAAAGTATTTCTACAGAGCATCAGCCTGCAAAAATCGCAACATTTTAGATCGGACATGATGACCCTGGCCAGCTAAGGGTTACGCTGCCGCCACTTCCGCCACTACCTCCCCCGTCTGAAGTCGCTCCTGCTGAACCCCCAGTCCCACTGGATCCGCCACCAGCAGTTCCGTCAGAACCTCCTGCGTTATAACCACCTCCACCACCACTACCGCCATAACCTCCTCCGCCACCTCCGCCTCCGCCATATTGCTGCCCTGCACCTCCTACGCCGAAATTTGACCCACTACCTCCAGAACCACCTTTACCATAGGCACCACTATCTCCTGCGCCGCCTTGTTCAAATGCACCAGAACCACCACTAGTGCTATAACCAACTCCGCCTACTCCCCCAGAAGTTCCTCCCCCTCCAGCAACAGGATACGGACTACCCGAAGGTGAACTACCTCCACCATCACCGCCTGCACCTCCTGACGCGTATTGAACTAATCCACCATTGTAGACTAATGCAGAACTTCCGCCACCACCGCCTCCTCCGTTTCCTCCTGAGTCCGAGCCGCTGCTTCCACCACCACCACCGTAATAACCGCTGCCTCCGCCGCCACCTCCAGAACATGCCCCGCTACAGTCAGATTCGCCGCCACCGCCTCCCCCTCCCCCGCCTGCATAAATAACTAAACTGCCACCAGAACCAACACTAAATGAACCTGAAGAACTTGAGCCAGATGTTCCGCTAGTTCCGTAAGGAGTAGATCCTCCTCCATTGCCACCTCCGCCTCCGCCTCCACCATACATAGTATAACTGACAGTAGCAGAAGCTGGAACAGTTAAGGATAAGTAGCTAGTAACGGTAAGGGTATTTGTTCCGGTGCACGAAGAAGCGTAGTTTGCAGTCTCTGATGCACTGCCGGCGGGCATCGTGTATGACCATGGGTTGGATGATGAGGATAATGTTCCGGTCCAGCCGGAAAATGCGTATCCTGAAGTTGGAGTCGCTGTAAGGGTTATTGCTGTGCCTGAGATATAATCTCCTGAAGAACATCCTATGGAATTTGACGGAGAGGCAGATACGCCTGATCCGCCTCCTCCGTCAGTAAGGGTAAGCAAATAGCATGTTGGCAGCACAGTCGTTGTAGTCACTGTTGTCGTTGAACTGCTTGTGGTAGGAACAGAGCAAGGCGGATTGGAGCAGGCGCTTCCCGGAGGCAGCTGCGGAGTCCCTGTTGTGCTTATTATTATGCTGTTAGAGACTCCTGCAAACGAGGCCGTGACAAGGTAGCTCCCTTCTGCAACCGCATTGAAGTACGAAGTTGCGTCACCTGCTGTGTTTGCAAGTGCGTATTCGGGAGTTGCAGTTGCATACTGTGAACACGATGAGCACGAACGCAACGCATTCGTCGAAAATGCGACCAACCCTCCCTCCAAAGGTATGCCGAGCATGGTCACGTATGCTGTAAGTGCAATCTGCGTACCTGAGCTTATGCTTGTAGCAGATGCGGACAGCAGCACATTAGCCGGAAGATTGCTCGTATGCTGGCCAACATATTCGCTGAAGTTTCCAACATATGTAGTTGGCCTCTCGCTATGGCAGTTGTTCTCTGTTCCAGTGAGGCATATCTCCGTATAGACTGCCACGGTGCCCTTAAGCAGGGTTGTATTGGATATGTACTCGCTTGTAGTGCCTCCGCAGAGTATTGCGCCCCCCTCTATCGCATTCTGCGGAGTGCATGATCCGTGTATCAATCCATACTGCGACATGCTGAATAACACATTTGTTGGGAGCTCAAGGTCGTAAGGCTGGGCGTTTACGAATATCATGTTTATTGAGGTGTATTGCGGCGAGATAGCGTTGGAGCTTATTATCATTCCTCTGCACGTTATCCCTGTTCCGAAGTAGCACTGTGTCGGTATTATCGTGCTGGGAAGTCCAAGGAAGTATATGAATACGCCAAGCACTATTGCAATTATTATGAACGCCCATGCGTAATTGAATATGAATTCAAGTGCAGACTGACCAGCTAATCCAGTGCGGCAAGATCTGTGTTTCGACATGTACCTCACTATACAATAAAAAGCAACTTATATAATACTTATATAATATTAAGTGCGAATACAGATAGTGGGGTAGAAATGAATTCGACTAAGCTGGTCAGCCTTGGACTAACAGCCCTGAAAAGCAACGTGACCCACCTGGACAGGCCGTACAAGCTGACATTTTCAATAACCTACGCATGCCAGAGCCGCTGCGTCATGTGCAATATCTGGCAGATAAAGCCCAGTGGCGAGCTTGATATAAGGGAGATAGGCGAGTTCGCGCAGAGAAACAGCTGCTTCAAGTGGATAGAGATAACAGGAGGGGAGCCGTTCCTCAGGAGCGACATAGTTGACATAGTCAGGATATTCAGGGACAGCTCAAAGGATCTCTACGTCCTCACAATGCCGACGAATTCGCTGTGCAATCAGGATACTGTTGTGGGCAAGATAGAGGCGATACTTAAGCTCGGCATACCCAAGGTTTCCATAACGATAAGTCTTGACGGATACCGCGAACTGCACGACAGGATCCGCGGAATACCAGGGAATTTCGACAGGGCAATGGGGCTGGCGAAGAGACTCAGGAATCTGCAGGCAAGGTATCAAAATCTATTCTTTGTGTTTGGCTACACGATGGGCAAGTTCAACGAAGGGCAGCTTATGAATACGGTTCGTGGGGTGCAGAAAGAGCTCCCATGGGTCACTGCAAACAACTTCCACGTCAATATGGCGCAGACATCTGAGATATACTACAAGAATTCTGAGATGAACCTTAAGCCTGACGCAAGCGGTTTTTCAACTGAGCTGGAAAGCTTCATCAAGGCAAGGAAGTTCGAGATAGGTGTAATACCAGTAATAGAGAACGCATTCCTGAAGAAGCTTGACTATTACATAAAGACCGGCAGAACGCCGATGAAGGGAAGGAGCCTTGATGCGTCGCTGTTCATGGACAGCTACGGTAATGTATTTCCTTCAATAATGTGGGGCAGGAAGATAGGCAACATACGCGATGTAGACTACGACCTGTCAAGGATCTGGCACAATGCAGGTGCAGAGGAGGCGAGGAAGCTGATCAAGGAGGGCAAGGAGCCGCACGCATGGACTGCATGTGAGGCATACCAGACACTGGTTGGCAACATAGGCAGCCTGCTTGTCTAGCAAACACCATATTGCTAATATTGCTATATACTAATATCTTTATTAATATTTAGGTATTAGTAACTAATACAATTGTACAAGTAAAAGTATTAGTAATAACTTACAATGTGGTTCCATGCTATTTGATTTGAATCCAAAAGAAAAGACTGCTGATTTATTTGACAGGAAAAAGGAACTTGCTGAACTACTAAGTGCTACGGAGAGAGGCGAAAGGCTGATAGTTGTCTATGGGATAAGGCGTATAGGAAAGACGAGCCTTTTGAAAAGCTTCATTTATGAAAAGGAGTTTCTTAGCGTCTTTCTAGATGTAAGAAAGATATACTTTGTGCATAGAAAATCCGTTCCGTCAGAAGCAATATATGAGAGTCTCATGGAAGGGTTTACTGAGCTTCTAAATGAATTGGGCATAAGCGCTGAAGAACAGATAAGAATTTTATCCGTTTTCCAGGGTTATGACATAACCAGTCTGCTTTCAAATATAAATAGGTGGTGTTCTGAGAAAAGGGCGAGGTTCCTATTTATACTTGATGAAGCACAATATCTGCGCTTCTCAAAAAGAGTTGCATATGATGGTGTTATTGCATGGAGTATGGATAATCTTAAGAATATAATATTCATAGTATCCGGAAGTGAAGTTGGCCTTCTTAAGGAAGTGCTAAATTACGACGACGTCAAGGCGCCATTATACGGAAGGCTGAAAAACGAGATAACTCTTAAGAAACTTAATTCTGGAGAGAGCAGAGAATTTTTGATGCGGGGCTTCAAGGAGCAGAATGAAGATATAACAGAAGAACAACTAGTGCAAGTTTTTGATAGTGTAGGCGGACTTATTGGCTGGTTGACTTACTATGGATATTATCGCACTGTGAGACGGCTATCACACAAAGCAGCCCTAGCAGAAGTGTTCTCAGAAGGATCAAAGATATCCATGGCCGAAGTTGACACGCTTGTAAAAGGATCAAAGAAAAGATACCTTGCCATAATGACTGCCATATCAAATGGGATCTGTTCATGGAGTGAAATTAAAGCTTATACTATGGCAAGGTCTGGCAGAATCCCTGATTCTGTACTTGACAAGCTAATTTCATCACTAATCAAGTTTAGCATAATAGAAAAGGATTCTGATGGAAAGTACAAAATTATAGACCCAATCCTAAAAAGTCATTTGCAAGAAGATGCCCATAAATAGCGATAAATATGGCAAGATGCAACCGCTTTGAACGGATTTGAACGTTGCTAGTCTCATAAGAAGTTATTTAGATGTTTTATCACACGAAATATAAAGTGGAAATAATGCCAAGGGAAATCACAGTATTACTTGAAAAGGATATATGCGGTGCTCTAGTAAAAGAGAGTCTTAATCATAAGTGAATCAAATGTACATCTTAGGAATCTGGGACGGGCACGATTCTGGTGCGGCCCTGATAGACCACGACAGGATAATTTTCGCCTCAAATGAGGAGAGATACACAAAGAGGAAGCTAGAGGTAAGGTTTCCGTACAACTCAATAAATGCAGCTTTGCACCACGCAGGAATAAATGCCGACGAGGTTGATGTAGTCGCGTTTCCCACAACTGACATATCAAAGACTGCCTCAAGGATATTCCCTATGCAGAAGGAATCCTACTACCGGTTCAGGAGAAGGAAGATGCCAAAGCCAAGGGCTGAGGGGCTTATGCATTATACAAAATACGCGATGACCTCTATCGGTTCACTGCCTCTCTGCGGCGCGATAAGCAAGTATGAGGTATCCAAGGAGCTCAAGAGAATCGGATTCAGTGACTTCCAGATCATGTCAATAGACCATCACCAGGCGCATGCTGCAACGGCCGCATTTACATCAGGCATGAAGGACCAGCTGGTGATAACCCTTGACGGAATAGGCGACGGCCTCTCCGGATCAGTAAGTACTTTGGAGAACGGGGAACTGGAGAGAAAAAGCCAGATTCCCGGAAGCGATTCGATAGGCATATTCTACGAGCAGGTAACCAACATAATCGGAATGAGGGAGCTTGAGGATGAAGGAAAGATAATGGCCATGGCTGATTATTCTTTTCCATTCTCCTTCTCAGATAACAAGCTAAAGCACTTCTTCAGCGTTGAAGGATTGGGCATGCATGCAAGGTATGGACCAGTACGCCAGTACAATGAGCTGAGCAGGATAGCGTGGGGCATGCCTAGGGAGCAGTTCGCGTACATGGCGCAGCAGCTACTTGAGAATGTTGTTACAGAATTTGTCTCAAACGCCATAGATGAATACGGAATACCTGACGTCTCCTTTGCAGGCGGCGTGATGTCAAACATAAAGGCAAACATGAAGATAAGGGCGCTAGGCAAGCTGAAGAGCTGGTACATCTTCCCGCACATGGGCGACGGAGGCATAGCCCTTGGTGCCGCAATGCAGGCAAACTACCTTATAAACGGAAGGTCAGCGTACTGCTTCAGGGACTCGTATCTGGGAGAGGAGTACTCCGACGATCAGATAAGGTCGCAGCTGAAGAAGGAGAAGGGCCTGTCATTCCAGCCGGAGAGCGGAAAGGCGAAGCATGCTGCAGAGATAATAGAGGCTAACGATTACATACTCTGGTTCCAGGGAAGGATGGAATACGGACCAAGGGCGCTTGGAAACAGAAGCATACTTGGCAACTCAAGTTCAGACAAGGTCAAGGACAAGCTCAACACCTACGTCAAGCAGAGGGAGTGGTATCAGCCTTTTGCGCCTTCAATGCTCGAAGAGGATTCTGGCAGGCTTCTTAGCGACATAAAGGGCACGGACAAGTTCATGACAATGGGATACAAGGTAAAGGACTCCGCAATGGAGGTCATGAAATCCGTAGTCCACATCGACATGACTGCGAGGCCGCAGATGGTTGGTGATGAAAACAGGAACTACCAGGAGCTCCTAAGGAACGTGAAGAGGAGGACAGGATACGGAGTTGTGCTGAACACCAGCTTCAATATACACGGGATGCCCATAGTTGCATCTCCTGAGGACGCAATCTATACGCTTAAGAAGACGAACTCAAGGTACATGTTCATAGGCAACTATTTTGTGGAGAACAAAAACGCGGCAGGTGGGAAGAGATGAGGATAGCATTCGTCTATGATGTCCCGTATCCATGGCACGTAGGCGGAATAGAATCAATGAACTACAACGAGGCAGAGGAGCTCGCAAAGAAGCACGAGGTGCATTTCTTCACAACGAAGTGGGAGGGAATGAAGGGCAGCGACTTCACATACAACGGCATACACTACCATGCCCTGCATCCGACTGACCAGTCAAGAATATACAGGCATGGAAGAAGATCAATACGGGAGGCGCTATCATACGCAGCATCTCTGAGGAAGCTGTCCGATTACGACTTTGACGTTGTGATAACAAACGCCTTTCCAATACTGCATCTTCCAGTTATCAAGCGGTATTGCAATCGCACTGGCGCAAGGCTGATAGTTGAGGTTGCGGAGGTGTGGAACAGAGACTACTGGGAACGGTACATAGGGAGGGCGATGGGAAGGGTCGCGTTTGCATACTCAAAAAGGGTAATAAAGGGCGCAGATTCATACATAACAATATCGAGCACTACAACGGAGAACCTTGTAAAGTTTGGGATAAGCAGGTCGAGGATATCTATCTTCGCTCCAAATCTTGATGATAAGGCCATAGAAAGGGTGAGAAAGGAGAAGTCAAGGCGCTCAAAGCTCGTGCTCTTCTCAGGCAGGATGATAAAAGAGAAGCGCATCGACAGGTGGCTGATCGCATTCAAGTCCGCATACCTCAAGGACTCATCAATAAGGGGGATGATAATAGGCAAGGGCCCGGAGAGGAAGACTCTGGAGCGCATGATATCCGATTTGGGGCTTCGCGGAAAGGTTTCGATCAGGGACTTTTACAGCAGCAACATAGAGCTTTACGAAAGGATAAGGCGCGCATCCCTAACGCTTCACATGTCCGAGCGCGAAGGCCTTGGAATAATGGCGATAGAGAGCGTCGCCCTAGGGACTCCTGTGCTTCTTCCAAGCTACACCCCGATTCCAAAAGAGGTAAGGGAGATGTGTGTGGTGTCTGATGAAAAGGACATACCAAAAAAGATAATAGAGATAACGAACAGCACGGATCCAAAGAGGTACATATTCAACAAGAAGAACTTAGCGACATACTCGAAATCGGAAATTGCAAGTTTTTATGGCAGGCTGTTCTCAAAGCTGAAGTTGCTGCGCTGAAGGAATCCGGATCCGTTAGCAGAACAAGCTTTATATTGTGTTTTGACAATGTTTAATCGCTAGTGGGTGTTCTATGGACTACAAGGAGATAGACAGGAAATGGCAGAAGGCATGGCAGGACGCCAAGATCTTCGAGAGCGATGTCAGCGGCAAGGAGCCATATTTTGTCACCGTTGCCTTTCCTTACGTAAACGCCCCGCTCCACATAGGTCATGTGCGCACATACGGAACCGCAGATGTTCTCGCAAGATACAAGAGAATGAAGGGATACAGCGTCCTATTCCCGATGGGGTTCCATGCTACCGGCACTCCAATACTTGCATTTGCAAAGCGACTGCGTAACAACGACAAAGAGCTAGTGTCCGAGCTGAAGCTCTTTCACATACCTGATCAAGAGATCACTAAGATGACCGATCCGGTCTACATAGCCAATTATTTCGTCAACGAGATAGAGTTCGGCATGCACAAGGCCGGGCTTAGCATAGACTGGAGAAGGAAATTCGTATCAACAGATCCGTTCTTCAGCAAGTTCATAGAATGGCAGTTCGGAATCCTTAACAGCAAGGGGTACATCATAAGGGGAAAGCATCCGGTAGGATGGTGCCCGAACGAGAACCAGGCCGTGGGCATGCACGACACAAAGCACGACACAGAGCCTGACATAGAAAAGGAGACCTCAATAAAGTTCAAGGTGGACGGCGAAGACGCGTACCTTATCTGCACCACATATCGACCGGAGACGGTATTCGGGGTAACAAATCTCTTTGTAAACCAGGACTCCGTTTACATAAAATGCAAGATCAATGGAAACGGAATTTACTACATATCGAAAAGCGCATCAGCAGAATTGAAGTACCAGATCAACATAGAACAGGTCGGAGAGGAGTTCAGGGGCTCGGAGATCCTATCAAAGAGATGCCTGAATCCGCTTACCGGCGCGCAGCTTCCTGTCTTCAACGGATTCTTTGTCAAGGAGGACATGGGGACGGGAGTGGTTATGAGCGTGCCAGCACATGCGCCTTTCGATTACGCCGCAATAGACAAATTGAAGAAGGAGGGAAAGGCACTTGACATAAATCCGATACTGGTGCTCGAGATACCGAAGAAGCCAAAGCCGGGATCCGAAGGCGTGGTAATATCCCAAGAAGACCTGGACGTTCCTGCGCTGAGGTACATAGAGATGTTCAAGTCAGGCGCAGCTGAGGATGTTGCGCTCGAATCAGCCACGAAACTCCAGTACAAGGAGGAGTCGCATTACGGAAAGATGATAGTTGATGGATACAAGGGAATGAGCGAGCCCGAAGCCAGGGACAAGATAACAAAGGAGCTGGTGTCTGGCGGCAAGGCAATAGAGCTCTACATACTCGCAAACGCCCCTGTCGTGTGCAGGTGCGGATACAATGTGGTTGTCAAGGTGGTCGACGACCAGTGGTTCCTTAATTACGGCAATCCCGAGTGGAAGAATCTGGCAAAGGAGGCGTTTACAGGATTGACAGTGCTTCCGGAGAAATCAAGGAAGGCCCTGTCAGCCGCGATAGACTGGATCGACCTGCGTGCGGTCGCAAGGGCGCAGGGATTAGGTACCAGGTTCCCGCTGGACAAGGAGAAGATAATAGAGTCGCTCTCGGACTCGACCATATACATGTCGTTCTACACTGTCTCAAATGTGCTTAAGGAGATAGAGACTAAGAGGCTAACACCAGATCTTTTCGACTATATCTTCCTTCACAAGGGAGACCTGGGCAGCGTCTCATCATCGACTGGGATAGACTTCCAGGTGATCAAGAGGTGCAGGGAGTCGTTCGACTACTGGTACCGGGCCACTTCAAGGCACTCGGGCGCAGACCTTATCTTCAACCATCTGACAATGTACATCTTCAACCATGCGGCAATATTCCCGAAGGAGAACTGGCCGAAGCAGATAGTGGTGAACGGCAACGTTCTCAGCGAAGGGGAGAAGATGAGCAAGAGCATAGGGAACATAGTGCCGCTTGTGGACGGAGTCGAGAAGTACGGGACCGACGTGATAAGAGCGCTGGTCATAGCTAGCGCAGACCTCTTCAGCGACTCTGAATTCAGCGAGGTCGCAGCAAAAGGGGTCGACGAGCGCTTCAGGTACCTTTATGACATAGCATCAAAGATAGGAGAGATGGAGAGCGGGGAGCTCAGGCACATCGACTACTGGATGTACTCCAAGCTGAACAGGAAGATAAAGACTGCGACAGCCCAGATAGAGAAGCTAGAGCTCAGGGGCCTGAGCACTAGCGTGTTATACGATTCGGTGCTTGAGCTCAGGAAATACCTATCAAGAGGCGAGCCGAACGGCCTTGTCGTAAGGGACTATATATCAAGCATAGTGCTTATGATGTCTCCTATAACACCGCATGTGTCAGAGGAGATATGGCATGCAATAGGAAACGACACTTTTGCCTCAACGGAGAAGTGGCCTTCGGTTGATGAGTCCATGATAAGCGACAAGATAGAAGGGGAGGAGGATCTACTTGAAGGCATAATCGCAGACTCGAAGCAGGTTGTCGCATTGATGAGGAAGGGAGGGAAGGAACCAAAGTCTATCAGGCTCATAGTCGCAGACGACTGGAAGAGGCAGCTGAATAATGGGCTTAGCAAGGACAGGAACGTAGGCGCCGTAATGGACAGGCTAAACAGTGATGAAGGCCTGACCGCATTAGGGATAGACCAGTCAAGCAAGGATAAGGCTATAAAGTACGTGCAGCAGCTCGCAAAGAGGATAAATGCCATTAGGAGCGTCAGCTCCACCCAGGATGATGAGTACAAGCTGCTCAATGAAGCAAAAGCCTACCTTTCCGATTCGATCAAGTATCCTGTCACAGTTGAGCTGGAGTCGAAATCAGCCTCACAGAGGGCAGCAAACGCTGCGCCACTGAGACCTAGCATAGACATCTCATCCTAATCAGAATCTCATTATTCCCCTGTATGCAAAGGACATGACAAGCGCTATTATCAGCACAAACACCAGGTCTGGAAGTATTGCAGGTCCGGCGACGAAGTACAGGAATGCAAATATGACCACCATTGTCACTGCGTATACTCCCCTGTTCCACCTGAGCACCTTGCTACCGTCAAGTGGATATATGGGCAGCATGTTGAAGAAAGCAAGCCACACGCATATGAACAGGGTAGTGGATATCATGACCTGTATGTAGTGGCTTAGCACGAAATAGCTGCTGGCCACAGTACCCAATGCAAATATAGCCAGGAATACAGCAAAATTCGTAAGCGGACCGGCAAGTGACACGTACCCCTCTTCCTCGCGCGTGAAACTGTTCGTGTATATCATCGTTGCTCCAGGCAGGCCTATCAGGAATCCAAAAAGCGACGAAAGAAGCGTTATTGCTATTCCAGAGTCCCACCTCCTGAATGCTGCTATTGCACCAAATTTCTGCGCTACTACCTTGTGCATGTACTCATGGAGTATGAATGACAATGACACTGCTACGAATGCTATCGGAATGTAGTATAAAAATTTCGAGAGCGTAAGACTGCCAATTCCGCCTGCGAACACCAACGCGAAGGCAACTGTAAGCGCAGCATCAGCTATTATAATATCTGTCACTTCTACTGAAAGTTGAACGTGCTCTCTGTAACCAGCCACAAAACCATATATGATACGCAAATACATTTATTAAAATGCGCATCTCTATAAAGCTGAGTCAAAGCTCCATCGTCTAGTGGTCAAGGATAACGGGCTCTGAACCCGTTGACGCCAGTCCGAATCTGGCTGGAGCTACTTCGGCACAGATCCAGCAAAAGCCAGCAGTTCTTCCTTCTTCTGGATGCGTGATTTTAGCCACCATCCGGCAAACAGAGAAGTCCGACATGCTTAATTCCTCCTCCTGGCACCTGACGCCGCAACAAGTCAGATAATGTTGCGGCGTGATGTATAAGCAGGTGCAAACATGGAAATAGCAATAGACCTTGGGAAAAGAATGAGTTACATTGTCATGGAAGACAATGACAAAGTGGTAAAGGAGGGATATGCAGAGACATCAAAGGATGGATTCTCTACTTTCTTCGGCAGCGTAAAAGATCCGAAGATAATAGTTGAGGCTAGCAGTACAACCAATTGGATTGCAAACATGTTCGAAGGATACGACATAACTGTTGCGCATCCTGCAAAGATAAGACTCATCGCTCAATCCGTAAAGAAGACGGACAAGACAGACGCGCATGTTATTATGGACCTGTAAAAAAAACTACCTTCCGAAGTCTTATCTGCCGTCTAAAGAGGTGAGGGATGCGAGGGATCTGTGCAGAGACAGGTCACTGGTTGTAAAGCAGAGAGTTGCAATAGTTAACAAGATAAAGTACCACGCATTCTGCCTTGGAATAGAGCTCAAAGGCCAAGGCATTTGCAAGAAGGCTCTGCGAAAATTGAAGGAAGAACCGCGGTTAGAATTTTTGATAAAGCAATTGGAAAATACAGACGCAGTAATCGAAAAATATAACGAAAGAATCCGTGATTTTGTAGAGAATGGGGAATCCCTGGTCAGTCATTATGCAAGACTCATAAACACGATCCCAGGATTTGGCCCCTACGGATCACTTGTAATCGCATCGGAGATAGGCGACATAAACAGATTCCCAGATGAGTTTAGGCTGTTCTCATTTGCTGGCGTAGTTCCACGAATATACTAGTCAGGTGACAAGGAATGGAAAGGTCACATAACGAAAGGCAACACATTCCTAAAGACCATACTATTGCAATGCACACACATCCACATGAGATACAGCAAAAGTTCGGCGGTTACATACTGGTACGAAGATAGCAAAAATAGAATTGGGAAGAAGAAAGCGAAGGTGGGCAGCATGAAGAGGTTACTCAGAATCATTTATTGGATGCTCAAGAGGGATGAAGAATACCATGACCGATGAAAGAGGTGAGGAGGGTGACGTTTTCCGAAACTTGCCACATAGAAGGCGTTGAAAAGTCTATCGCACCCCCTCACAACACGTAAGTCAGCATACCACAATGGATGGTGAATAGTAGTTTGATTGGTAATAAAAAGTAACACAGATTTAAATAAACACACGGTGATAAATGATTAACCGAGAACATTATTCTGGCCATGCGGCCCTTGCCGCTAGGTCGGAGGAATTAACATAGTAGTGGTTAGGATATGGGATGCAGACCTTCTCTGCAAGCTCAAGCGGATCGCTGGTGCCGGTGTCCGGAAGCTCGTCGGTGCAAAGCGGTATCACTGTAGCTCCGGGAAGTACTGCAACGCTGGCTTATAGCGGAGTGGTCACGTACAACAACGGAACCTTCCAGACAACGCCAAAGAGCGGAACGCAGTACACTATAAACGTTGTTGGAAAGGCCGGCGCATATGCAACTACATCAGCCACAGCGACATAGTTGGTGGCTGATTTTTATTTTTCATCCTTAATTTGGCTAGCACATGTTCTGTCCAGGTCATAAGCTATTATGTCATCCTCGTTCCGGTTAGTCGAATTAGTGGCACTATCTCCCAGTTATTAACTTCCAGTAGCATGGCTTTGTCAATCGATTTTTTAAATATATTCATACGAACGTCTAGACTGGCGATTGGTACATGTACTACGGAGAGTTGAGCAGGATAAAGAGGATGCAGAAGCTTCTGAACAGGGTCGCCTATATCTCAGTAGGCACAGACTTCCTGATAGCCATATCCACATATCTTGTGATAAACAATGTCCCCTTCTCAAGCTCGGCCCTGCTCATCAGCGACTATGTTGACTTCGTGATGGTGGCAGTGATTGCCACAATATTCCTGTTTCTTTTAATAATTAAGTATCCGGGCTACCTGATGAGAAGGGCAAGAGTTGCCGCTTTCAAGTTTTCTCATTGATGTGCGGCTTAGCAAGACAGAAAGCCTTAAATACCTGAGTGATTATAGTTATAGCGATTATCAACGACAGATTTTATATCTGTTAGGCTTACTTATCAATAAGTCTAAGTCTTAATCATTTTATACTTGGTGAATTAAATGGCAAGCGAAAAACCGCACATGAATTTGATCTTCATAGGTCACATAGACCACGGAAAGTCAACAACTGTAGGAAGGCTGCTCTACGAGACTAAGGCAGTGACAGAGCAGGACATGAAGAAGCTCAAGGAAGAGGTAGCGAAGTACAACAGGCCTACCTTCGAGTTCGCTTTCGTTATGGACCAGCTCAAGGAGGAGCGTGAAAGGGGAATCACAATAGACATCATGCACAGAGACTTTCAGACTCCAAAGTACTACTTCACAATAATCGATGCGCCTGGGCACAGGGACTTCGTAAAGAACATGATCACAGGAGCAAGCCAAGCAGATGCTGCAGTGCTAGTAGTCTCAACTCCAGACGGAGTGCAGTCGCAGACAAGAGAGCATGCATACCTAGCAAGAGTCCTCGGAATAAGGCAGTTGATAGTCGGATTGAACAAGATTGATGCTGTCAACTTCGACAGGGCAAAGTTTGACGAGGCAAAGAACAAGGTATCTGAGTTGCTCAAGACAGTTGGTTACGATGTGACAAAGGTGCTTTTTGTCCCATATTCTGCTCTCGAAGGAGCCAATGTGGCCGCAAAGTCAGACAAGCTGCCATGGTATGACGGCCCTACGCTTCTAGCGGCATTGGACACTCTTACAGTTCCGGAAAAGCCTGTCAACAAGCCGCTGAGGCTTCCAGTCCAGGATGCTTACAGCATATCCGGGTTCGGAACAGTCCCAGTAGGAAGGGTAGAAACAGGAGTGATGAAGGTCGGAGACTCTATAATAATAATGCCTGCAGGCGTCAAGACGGAGGTGAAGTCAATAGAGATGCACCACCAGCAGCTTCAGAAGGCAGAGCCTGGAGACAATGTGGGCTTCAACATAAAGGGAGTAGACAAGAAGGATGTAAAGAAGGGAGACGTAGTAGGCCCTTCGGACAGCCCTCCAACAGTAGCTGCAGAGTTCACTGCACAGATAGTGGTAATAAATCATCCTACTGCAATAGCTCCAGGATACACCCCGGTGTTTCACGTGCACACGGCGCAAGTGGCATGCACCATAACTGAGATATCCGAGAAGAAGGATCCAAAAACAGGCCAGACGCTGCAGAAGAATCCCGAGTTCATAAAGAATGGGGACGTTGCAATAGTCAAGATAAAGCCGCTAAAGCCTACATGCATTGAGAAGTTCAGCGACTTCGCACCTCTAGGCAGGTTCGCCATAAGAGACATGGGGCAGACAGTTGCTGCAGGAGTAGTTCTTGACGTTGTGAAGAAGCAGTGATTTGTTGCCTGTAGCACGAATAAAGATAATAAGCAGGAACGTAAAGGACGCGCACAGCATAGCAAACCAGATAGTCGAGATTGCCAGGGCAATAAACATAAAGTTCAGGGGCCCTGTTCCTCTTCCTACAAGAAGATACAAGGTGACAGTCAGGAAGACTCCCTGCGGAGACGGATCGCACACCTATGAGAGATGGGAGATGAGAATACACAAACTGATTGTCGAGATAGACGGCAGCGACCAGGCACTCAGACAGGTGATGAGGATTCCAGTACCTGACACAGTGCAGATCGAGATGTCACTCTCCTAGATATTGCATACTTCTTTATTCTCCAGCTTTGTATAAAGGCCAGATTTAAGTAGCGTTTCCTAAAGTCTTAGCCTGATGCCCGTTCGCACTCTATCTATTAATACCGAAGATTCTATCCGCGGCTCTCCAAACTCCTTCCATGCGTTTCCGGACCTCTTCGATATCTCGAGAAAATTGTCGCCCTTGGGACCGGAAGAGCCTGGAGCCAGGCAGAGCTCTCCGTCTTTCACTCCAAATATGCCGTCAGTGTAAACCAGGCTCAAGGTTCTTTTGCCTATGGTTATCGAAACCTTCTCGCCAGCCTTCAGGCACGCCTCGGATCTATAGATAATTGCGCTGTTTAATTTACATTTATATACTTTGTTATTGACAATAGAATATGCATAAATTGACCGGATACCAGATACCTCATCAAGTTCTTGAACATTACAGATTCAGAGCAGTGGAACTGAGAAAAGAAG
>DAHWIK010000045.1 GCA_027345185.1 Microcaldota archaeon | reverse complement strand
GACTTGCTATTATCTATCGGCTCTGCATAAGCAAATGACTTATGCGTGTTGGTTATCCTTACCTTGTAGGTCTTTCCCAACCTTGCCTTGGTGTTTCTCATGAAAACCACCACATCATTTATTCTACCAATTCCTTCTCCACGCGGATCCTTCGCCGCGATTCGCATGTCGTAGGTTTCACCTACGACTACATCTTCGATTCCCATCTATTTACCCTACCCACTTCCTTTAACCCAATTAGTGGTCGCAATAGTCTATTCGTTTGAATTATGTATTTAAAGGTTATCTACGAAATTGCCGCTTTACGAGATAAAATCATTTGGCTGTGAATGTTATGTTGTCGAGCCCGAAGGTCGCGAACTGGCCCGGTGACGTGGGCGCCGCAGACGAATAGAAGGCTACCTCGCTGTATCCTTCAGGCACTGTCATGTTTACCGAGTATTGCGCGGCCCTCTCATAAACTGGGAACCTCTTGATCAGCGTTGTCCCGAGATATGTACCGAGCAGTGTCTCGTTTGATACCGATATTGAACTGAATGACATCACTATGTTCTGCGCCTTAGGTGAGAAAAGAACGACAGCCCTGGGATTCGGGCCCCACCACATGTTGGCAAGTGTCTGGTTGCATTGGCTATACGGATTGCTGCACACAAGTTCGTATCCCATGGTCCAGTTGCCTATGGTGTATGCTACCAGGTTCTTTCCAGCATAAGTTGATACCGCCTTCTCTGTTGAGAAGACTGCGGTCTGCGTTGTAGTGTTTAGATAGAGCGGTTGGCCGAAGAGGCTGACCAGGTAATCCACGAGCGCCTGCTGCGAAGTTTTGTTATAAGCCGAGAGCTGGACTGACACGAATGCAGTGTTGTAGTTAGCAAGCCACAGGAAGGTGAGGTTGCTTGGATTCTCCGAAAGCACCGACGGATATGCCAACCCGTATCCTAGCTCCAGATACTGTGCTGTCTGCACAAGCGGTATTGCAGAGACAGACAGGGATTCGGTTGAGTTCTCCCTGCTGGTATATCCTCCAACTATCGGCTTCTTCAATGCGGAGACGTAGTATGTGGCCTGGCCGATGTACTGGGCTGGAGCATCTGAGTTGTTTGGAAGCACTGGAAGCACGAGAACCGAGAAGTTGCCAGGTATCTTTCCAATCTGGCTGTAAGCAATAGGTATCTGAGTTGCAGTTATCGTCTGGTTTGCGAACGACGCAGAAAGAGGCGTGCCATTATATTCTATTAATATGAGTGCAGAGACGACCACCAGCATCTTGAATGCAGTCTTCTTGTCCTTGTCCTGTGTTAGCTGCTGGAATCCAAAAGCCGCAAGCACAGCCAAGCAGAGTGTAACTATCATGTCGAACCTTCCGGGCTCCCTTATTATGCTGAGTATAGGCACCAGCCGGTATATCGAGTATATCGTTGGTATTCCGCTGACTGTACTGCCAATCTGCAGGTAGGGGCCAAGCGAGAGCCATGCAAATATCATTCCGAGTGTGAACCATATGGCTACGTTCTTAAGCCTGTTCTTCTTGTAGTCGAAGTACAATCCGATAATGACGAGCGCAAGAACTGTGTATCCTATGTATGATACCCTTTCGCCCACGTTCATCTGGTAGACATTGCCCTGATATGTCAAGGCGTATATTGACTGCGCGTATGAAAGCGAGATTGAATGGAATATCCCATTGTAGTAGCTTGGCAGGAAGAACGAAAGAAGGTTGTTGCTCCACATCATGTTGCTTACTATGCCGGAGTTCTGCTGGGCCAAGGAGAATGATGCTCCCGAAAGATACGGAAGCATTGACACAAGAAATGGCGCGGCAAGCAGGAGTGCGAAGACAATGAACAGTCCCAGATTTATCAGTGACCTTTTATTGAGCACCTTCGAAGACTCGAGGATCAGATAAAGTATTGTGAATAGAACAGTTGCGAAGAAGACCATGATGCCCTGCTCTATGTCTCCCATGAAAGTTAGGAATACGAAACTCAGTGCTGCGAACAGGGCGTACCTTACCTTATGCTCGTTTATAGTCCTCACATAAAGATACAGAAACAGAGGCACCCATTCTATTATCGTCCAGTCAAGATGACCGTACGACTGTGCTATGTGCATGGGGCTGAAAGCGAAGATCAATCCTGCCACGAAAGCCGCGTACTTGTTCTTGACAAAATAGTTGGCTAGAGCAAACATGAATATTCCTGATAGCGCGAAGCTGCTGAAGAACAGGACATTGTATGCGAATGCGCTGCTTATCAGCTGTAGCGGTGCGGTGATTATTCCTGCAAGAGGGGTAAGTGTCTGCGTTACGAGGCTTGCGCCTATTGGATAGTAAAGCAGGCTGGTAAAGTATGGATTCTGATGGAGCGTAAATATAGCATACGGCACCCACCACAGGTTGAAGAGGCTTTGGTAAACGTCCCCGTGGCCGTTGATAACATATCCGAACAGGTTTATTGTGACCTGCCAGAACATGACAAGAGATATCACAAGATATATCAGGAAGGGCTTGAAATAATGCCTCTTTGTCATCATGTAGTTCGTTATTCTTTGTTTCAATTAGACACGCCCAATGCTGGTTTAGATTTAACATTTAACTTAGGTATGGGATAATATAAAGCTTTATTTTTATAATTGTTTGTGGTTCAAGGATGGAAGACGTTATTGAAGAAGAGGGAGTGGCTGTCAGAGCCGCAAAAATACTGTACCCTCTTTTCGTAGGACAGGGCTTTGGGGTTGTCTTCACCGCCCTGACCTTCATAATAGTCGCCAGGCTTCTTGGGCCTGCGGATTATGGAGTCTATACCTTCGCATTCGGATTCTCCTCGTTGATCAATGGCTTCCTGGCATTTGGAGTCGGAGCTTATTTCAGCACCATGCTTGCAAGGTTGGCTTACAAGAAGGATGGCGAGAGCATAATCAAGGTGCTTTCAAGCGGATACCTTATAGCCGGGGGCGTCAGTCTTGCACTCACCGTATTTGGAATGGCCATAAGCGGATATGTTGCCGGAGCATTCGGCAATATACATATAAGCCCGTTAATACTCATGGTTGCCGCAGGGAGCATAATATTCAGCGTGGCCAACACTCTTGCTGTAAGCGCATTGATAGGATTTTCAAGGACTGGCCTAGTCTCCATAGTAAATGTTCTTGTCGACCTCCTACAGCTGCTGTTAAGCATAATACTCACCTTGGCTTTCGGGGTGGTAGGAGCAGTTGCAGGAATGCTCATAGGGTACCTGTTCGGCGCGGTACTTGGAGGATATTTCGTATACAGGGTTGTTGCTGACAAGTTTGGATTCAGGATATACATACCCTCTTTTTCCGACATCAAGCAGGTGTTCGGTATCGTCTGGCCTCTTGCAGCCACAAATTTCCTTAATACAGGTATGCAAAACTTCTCAATCCTGTTCCTTGGACTTTTCGTGAGTACTGTAGAGCTTGGAAACTATGGTGCTGCATCCAAGGGCCTGGCGCTTCTGGCAATGCTTTACGGAACCTTTGGAAGCGGACTGCTGCCGATATTCACAACAGCCAAGGCCATGGAGGTAGGCGATGTAGTGAACAGCACATACAACAAGATAATACATCTTGCATTGATACCAATGCTGCCCATAACCATATTTGTTGGAGTTATGGCTGTTCCAGGGATATACCTGCTGGTCGGAAGCAGATTTACCACTGCACCGTTGTACCTTACCTTGATAGCACTGGGCAGCATGATAGGCCTGTTCGGCACCTACATAAGCGAGTTGCTCATATCCGGAGGGCATACGAAAAGCGTGATGATGGTAAACCTTATATCTGCGGTTGCGCAGCTGATATTCCTTTTGATACTTGTTCCATATTCAAGGGTCATAGGTGCGATATTCGCAATATTCTTCCTTGGAAATGCTATAGAGGCGGTTTTCTTTGCACGTTATGCACACAACGCGTTCGGACTTAAACTTGAATACAAAAAACTGCTCAAGCTGTACATCGCGAATATAGTGCTGGGTCTTATACTGCTGATAATTTATGCTGCCTTAAACAATGCCATACAGTTTAACATAACGGCTGCAAAGTACATCGTAGAGCTTGCGTCGGGCATAGTGATTTCGATGTTGTTATATCCGGCTCTGATGATCATCTTCAGGGCAATAGACGAAAGAGACATAATAGGCATGAGGCATGCGGCTGGAAAGCTTGGCAAGATCAGCATATTATTTGATAACTTTTTCAGTTATTCAGAATACCTGTACAAGCTTCTGATAAGAGCGTGAACTAGGGCATGGACTATAAAGACTTCACAGTTGTGCTTCCGACACTCAACGAGGAGGAGACCATAGGCATCATTATACGAAATCTGATCAAGGCTTACAGAGGAATAAGCGTCATAGTGGTTGACGATGGGTCAAAGGACGGCACCAAAGAAAAGGTAATGGAGATAGCAAATGGGAACAGAGGAGTAAGATTCTTCGACAGGGCTAAGTCGCACCGTGAAAGAGGCCTGACCGCAAGCGCGGTTGACGGGATATTGGAGAGCCGGACAAAGTTTGTGATAGTAATGGATGCTGATCTTCAACATCCGATAGACGTGATAAAGTTCATGGCGCCAAAGCTGGAGAAAGGAAAAGATCTTGTTGTGGCGATAAGGGCAGACGTAAAGGGATGGGAGCTGCACAGGAAGATGATATCAATGGTATTGATAGTGATTGGGTATGCAATATTAGTTATGACCGGAAGAAGCAAGTGCGATGACATCTTCTCAGGGTTTTTCGGGGTGAACCGGTCATTATTCGCAAAGACATACAATGCAAACAGGGACAGGTTTGTTCTAGGCGGCTACAAGATACTCTATGACTTCCTAAAATGCACAAAGAATGGAGATATACTTGTAGACCAGATACCATATTCGTTTGGATTAAGACAGCACGGAACCTCGAAAGCCGGATTCAGGCAGGGAATGCTCCTCTTCAAGTCGTTCTTTTCATAATTGTATTGAATAATGGGCTTAGACTCCTTATTTCATGTTTCTGCAATATTGCCTCCTTTTAACAATCTGTACTACGAGATTACTTGCATATTTTCTCACGTATGAGAATTGCTATTTGACACAAAATTTGCATTTTTTGTGTTAATTTTTTCTATTGGGCATTGGCAAGCATTAGCCCTTTGCGTGGTTCTTATTTGCAGCTGCAATGAAGCTTAAGAATAGGGGTGCTGGAGCCTCGAAGCGAGACTTGAGTTCCGGATGAGACTGCGTACCTATGCCAAAACCAGAGCTCCACTCAATAAATTCGACCAGCTTCCGGTCCTTTGTTACTCCGGTGATCTTCAGCCCTTTCTTTTTCAGTATGTCTGCGTATTCGTTGTTGAATTCGTACCTGTGCCTATGCCTCTCGCTTATCAGGTCTGCCTTGTATGCAGCATGTGCTATCGAGTTCTTGTCCACGAGCAGGCATTCCTGGGCTCCCAGCCTCATTGTGCCTCCCTTGTCTGTAATCTGCTTCTGTGAATCAAGAAGTACTATTATCTTGTTCTTTGCATTAGGGTCAAACTCGGCTGAGTTTGCACCTGATAGGCCAGCTACGTTCCGCGCATATTCGACTGCCATTAGCTGCATGCCCAGGCAGAGCCCCAGATATGGGATCTTGTTCTTCCTTGCATGCTCTATTATGTTTATCATCCCTTCTGTGCCTCTGTTTCCGAATCCTCCTGTAACTATTATCCCGTCTATCTTCTTGAACATGGAGTAATCCTTATTAGGTCCCTCGAAATCGGATGATTCAACCCAGGTTATATTCGGCTTTACGTCATTCTTCGAAGCTGCGTGTATTATTGACTCCTTTACGCTTGCGTACGAGTCCTTGAGATTAGTGTACTTTCCTACCAAGGCAATGTTCACCTCTCCTCTTGGAGAGACGACCCTCTTCACATTATTCTTCCAGAGCCTCATCTTCACTGCGTTTGGAGCACTATGCCTAAGCCCAAGTTCCCTTATCAGGAGCTTGTCGAATCCTAGTTCCATGAAGTGAAGCGGAAGGTTGTATATTGTTGGCTGGTCCTGATCGTCTATTATCCTGTCCTTGCCTAGGTTTGCAAATAGCGCGAGCTTCTCCTTTGTGCCTTCCAGCAGCGTTGATACGGTCCTGCATATTATGAAGTTGGACCTTATTCCATCCTGAAGCAGCAGCCTGAAACCTATCTGTGCAGGCTTTGTCTTCTGCTCCCCAACTACATCGAGAGTAGGGAGATAGGTTAAGTTTATGAAGACCACCTCGTGCTTGAGGGATAGCTGGCGCATGGCCTCTATGAAATAGCTGTTCTCTATGTCTCCGACTGTGCCGCCTACCTCTATCACAATCACGTCGGGCTTCTTTACATCTGCTATTGACTCTACATTTTTTATTATCTGGTCGGTAAGGTGGGGTATTATCTGCACGGTCTCGCCAAGATAGCCCCCATGCCTCTCCTTTGATATTATTGTGCCGAATAGCTTGCCTCCGGTTATCGATAGGTCTCCTGTCAGGCTCTTGCCTAGGAATCGCTCGTATATGCCGAAGTCCATGTCGACCTCGCTCTTGTCATCAAGAACGAATACTTCGCCATGCTGATATGGATTCATAGTTCCGCAGTCGAAGTTTAAGTATCCATCGAACTTTATAGGAATAGCATTGTAATCGTAAAAGTTGAGTATTCTCAATATCGATGCAGTCACAACTCCCTTTCCCAGCCCACTCATGAGGGAGCCTAGGACAACTACATATTTGGTCGGCATATTAGTATTAGTTTAAGAAGCTTTAAATCTCTTTGTTGGGAATACGATATTGGTGTGTAATATGTTGAAGTTTGATGCTGGAGCCGATGCGCCGAAGAAGGTTGTTGCATATATAGAGATACCAAAAGGTAGCCACATAAAATACGAATATGACGAGAAGACGGGGGTCATAAGAGTCGACAGGATCCTGCATACTTCAATGGTATATCCATACAATTACGGATTCGTTCCCGGAACACTCGGAGAGGATGGTGATCCACTTGACATAATGGTGATAAGCACCGAGTCGTTTGCTCCTGGTACAACCGTGGTTGTCAGACCTGTCGGGGTCCTTCTGATGAAGGATGAGGAGGGAATCGACACTAAGATAATGGCAGTGCCTGTTGAAAAGATAGATCCATACTATGCAGAGGTGAAGGATGTAGGTAACTTAAATGAACATACAAAGGCATTGATTGGCCACTTCTTCTCATATTATAAAAGCATAGAGCCTGGAAAATGGGCGAAGGTTGAGGGTTGGGATGATGCACGCAGGGCAGAGGGTTTCATAAGCAAGTCAATTAGAAGAGCAAAGGAAAAGAAAGAGTAGGCAAATTAGGGAGTCACTCTTTGTTCTCTCTTGGCTGATGGCTACAGCAGTTTATAAGTACAAAAATTTGGAATATGCAGCTGCCTGTAGGCTAGAGCATTATGGAGATCCGCTTTCCGTAATTGGCTGAGAATCCCTTTTCTATATCCGACTTCAACGACTCTCTTGATCTCGAGATATTGGCGTAATCACTCTCCATCCTCTCTATCTGATGGAGTGAGCTTGTAGTGCCCTCTCTCACTGAGATTATTCCATCAAGCACCCTATCAAGTTCTCTCTGCTCTGCTGTTATGTCGGCCTTCTTGCGCTCGGTTGTCTTCAGAGAGCTTATCATTAGGTAGATATCGGAATTTAGAAGTGTGGCTATTGAATTCTGGAGATCCTGCCTGTTCTTTGTGTCTATAGCTCCTGAGTCGACATTCTTCTTGAGCTCCTGAACCAGCTCTATGAAGTCCTTGTATTCGGCCTCGTTCTTTATTGTGTCGACTGGATCGGCAACGAATGCGTGGAGAGACTTCTTCCTTATGTTGAGGTGGTCCAGTTTTTTGGATGGGCGCTCGAGAGAAGCAGTGAGCAGATTTATACTGCTTGTGAGCCTAGATATCTCTCTTCCAACGTCAGAGAGCTCCAAGGACTTCTCAGATAGCTTCTTCCTTGTTTCTGATTCGACTCTATCCAGGCCGACACTATCACTGGATTTCAGGTTTGATTTTAGGGCAGCTATGCTACCGCTTAATGCAGCGAGCTCATCGCCTTTCAGCTTAAGGTTCATTATGCTCTCCTTTAAGTTGCTGTACTGCTCGAATTCTGCAGCCCTCCTGCCTATCTCATTCCTCAGCATTTCAGTAAGCCTCTCAATCTGCGCAGAGGCCTTCTTGAAGTTGCCAAGATGATTGGAATAACAGTAGAATGCCTGCTTGAATTTTGCGTTAGTCCTTAGTGCGTTACTGGTCATGCTCTCCACATTAGAGAGTATCAGCGCGTACCTGCTGTATATGTTCAATGAACCATCTGACTCCAGGTCCAGACTATTTGCTATCTCCCTCAATGCCGCTGCATACTGGCTCTTCTGGCTCTTTATTGAGTTTATGTTGGGCATCCAGAGGTCCTCGGTGTAAGGCTCTGCATCGAGCTTCTCGAATTCCTTGCATGCCGAATAGAAATGCTCCTTTGCAACGTGCAGCTCCCTGACTATGGCAGACGCCCTTCCTTCAAGCGGGCCCATCCTCTTATTGAATAGCGAATCGAGCATGGCTTCAAGTGAGTCGGATGGCAATTTCTCAGCAGTTTCATTTCTTCCAAAGAACATTTTATTACCTGATCATACCTCCTTTATAGAGAATCCTCCGGGAGGCAGGTGCTGCATTATGTAATCTATATCATCGAACTTCAACTTTGCTGCTATCGCTTTGGCCGCGTCGGATTTCTTTAAGTTTCCTGGCTTGAGCAGGAGATACCTCTTCAATCCAAGGGCCATGCATGTGGATGTGGGAACCACAACAAGGCGCTGCTCAGACCCCTTGCCCATATATGCGCATAGTTCTAGTGCAACTCCCTTGAACCATTCCCTCTCGCCCTCCATAAGGAAGCTGCCAGTTCCTAGAGATCCCTTCTCCTTTGATTTAGAGACCTGATCCCTCTTCAATGAATAGACATTCACAGATGCTGTACCACCCTCCCATGCCTTGGAATAGCATGCTGCGAACTGCGCAGCCTCCTCCCTCACCTCACGCGAGGCGTTGGTCCCGTCCTTGAGCACTACAAGCGAGGCCCCGAATACGTCCGCATGGAAGAATAGATCATTGCTCTCGAAGTACCTTGAATTTATGAGCTCGTTCTGCAGAGCGCTCCTGCCGCCTATTGCCAGCATGGAGTTGCTCGTGTTGAACCAGTTGAACTTCTCATACCACTTCTTCTCGACAAGCCTCCTTATCTTGAGCTCCTTGACAGGCTTAGACGCCATTGCGCTCCTCTTCTGCTCTAGATCTGCTATAGCAATTACCGCGCCTTCGGACTTCTTCTTGAGCTTCTTTGAGAGCCTGAAATATTGGTCCGCATTGCCCTGGGCCGACCTAGTATAGTCTATCTTTATTTTCATGAAAACATCGAGCTTCTGCACTTGATGTTAAGGAGTCGCAAGTATAATATTGTTTATTATAAGGTAGATTATGAAACCTAGTATACCGAGCAGTATTGTTCCCACAAGCACTACCTTAAGTGTCCTCTTGAAGGTCTCCATGTCAGGCTTGTAACTTACGCTCATCACGTGCTTTGAATCCGAAACGAACGTCTTGATACTCCCTATTGGGTCGAACTTCATACTATTCCTCGAATATCTTGTCAAGGTCGACGTCCTGGTTCTCGTTTACCTTCTGTTTTATTCCCTCATCCGTATAATCCGGGAACTCTACACCGCTAAGCACGACCATCACCTTCAGCGTGCTCTTCTGCATTTTTGGCTCTATCCTTGCCCCCCATTTCAGCAGCGCGTCAGGACTTATCCTGCTTGAAACGTTCTGGAAGATGCTTTCCGCCTCCCTTAGGGTAAGATCCTCTCCTCCCACAATGTTTACGAGCGCCTTCTTTGCGGTGGTTATGTTGACGTCAAGCAGAGGGCTCCTCAGCGTATTCTCTATGGCAATGGTTGCCCTATCGTTTGTCTGCGCGGAGTTCGCCTCTCCCATGCCTATCACTGCATATCCCGAATCCTTGAGCACGCTCCTCAGGTCTGCGAAGTCTAGGTTGACCATTCCGGGCTTCGTGACCATCTCTATTATCCCCTTTGTCGCGTTTGCTAGTATCTCATCACTTATCTTGAACGCCATGTTGAGAGGCAGGTCAGGCGCTACTATGAGCAGCTTGTCGTTCGGTATTATTATCGTTGTGTCTGTTGCCCTCTTTAGCCTTGAAAGCCCCTCGAGTGCATTCCTCATCCTCGGCTTTCCCTCGCTTGAGAACGGCAATGTAACTACCCCTACAGTCAGTGCGCCGAGCTCCTTTGACTCGTGGGCTATTATTGGTGCCGATCCCGTTCCTGTTCCTCCGCCCAGGCCGCATGTCACAAAAACGAGCTGTGCATCGCTTAGTATGTGCTTTATGTCCTCCTTGCTCTCCAGAGCAGACTCTTCTCCTACCTTAGGATCGCTTCCTGCCCCGAGACCCCTCGTAGTCTTCTTTCCTAGCAGCACCTTCCTATGCGACTTCGTCCTTGCAAGGTGAGGCGCATCTGTGTTCATGGCTATTACAGAAGCACCCTCTATATTCAGTTCGGACATCCTTGTAGCAGTGTTAGAACCGCTGCCGCCTGCGCCAACAACATATATCTTGGGTTTTGCAGATTCAATAAACTTGAGTAGCTCTTCGTCGTCTTGTGATAGTATTTCAGGCATACCGGTATCGCCAACTATATAGTATTAGAAAAGAAATAAAAAGAATACTGTGGATTTGCCGCCATACCCGGTTGATTGTTTTGCATAGATTTCAACAAAATAGAAGCGGCTCTAAGCAAGAACAGTGTAGTTCACTACGTAGGCCAATACAAATCCTACAAGTATCCCAAGATAGGTCAACCACATCAAATGCTGCATTTCCTTCCTATCCTCTAATTTGCTCTTGAGTATATTGACGTGGAAAAGCACAAGAACCACATAAAGTATTGCCGCACTTGCAAGTGCATCGAACAGCACTATGAAGAGGTTTGAGAAGAATACAAGGCCTATAAGCGTACCTATAATTGTTGGGATTCCGCCTATCAGAAATACGCCTGAAATGAACTTTTTCTCCATCTTGGCCTTTGACCCCATCAGCGGAGCGGCCATTGGAAAGCCTTCGGTTACGTTCTGCAGAGTGAACCCTATTGCAGACAAGGCATAGATCGGCACAAGGCCTGCTGCACTTGCCGATCCGAAGACAAGACCCTCTGTGAGATTCTGTAGGCCTATCCCTATTGCAGCAAGCATTGAAGTCCTTTTTGGATTCTCTTCAGGATCCCTGCTCCCCTTTGGCACGATGAAGAATAAAAATGATACTATAAAAGCTGCAATAAAAATCAGTTCAATCGGGTTTGCAATGGTGTCGTTGCCGAAGATTGCGGCAACATCGCCATATATGTCAACCAACAAAAATATCAGTATTCCTATTGCAGCCGCATTAAAGAAGAGCATATGCCTAAGGCTGAACTTTTTGTAGAAGATCAGAGGCATTGATATAAAGACGCTGAAGCCCATTACGAAGGACAGGGCTATAGTCAGGTATATATTTATCATGTTCCGCATCTTCTAGTTTTTCTATAACTGGGTTATAAGAGCTTGACTTTAATAAACTATTGTTTGAAGAGCTCCAGTATCTCGGCCTTTTTGTGCTCGAATTTCTGTGCTACAGGCTTCATTATTGAAAACAGCGCGTTTGAAACTGAGTTCTTAAGGTCTGCTGGGTGTAGCTTCCTTCCTGCGAAATCAGACTCCAGCTGCCTATATGAGGAGTAGCTTACGTCTCCACCGTACTTCGAATCCCTTTCAACCTTTAACTCGCCGCTTGTTGGAAGTATGATGTACTTGCACAGCTGAAGCACAGGATTCTCTTCGGCAACTCCCTCCGGGCACCATGCGGTCTTTAGTATTGAATTTACCTCCTTCTGGTCGGCGAGTATAGGTATTGCAGATCCTGGCTTTGACTTACTCATCTTCATCGCAGCAACTATCTCCTCCTTCTGCGCGCTCTCATTTATCTTTGGAGGCTCAAGCAGGCTTGGAAGAAGATGGTGGTGTATGGGGACTATCTTCTTCATCTTCAGATCCTCGAATACCTCCTTTGCGAGTACATGCACCCTTCTCTGGTCCATACCTGCATGGGGTATGTCGACATCCAAGGCAGATATGTCCGCTGCTTGCATCATCGGATAAAGGTATTGTGATACATGGATCGTGTCCTTCTCTCCCCTTCCCTGTATGATAAGCGTCCTGGTTGCCCTGGCTATCGTTGTCCTTCTAGCTATCTGGACTACTAGCTTCCAGTAGTCATCATTGTCCTTGTAAAGATCTGATCCTAGCACCACCTTGGTGCTAGGACATACCTCATTGAACAACTCCCTGTAGAACTTGGAAGCCTCGATTATCCTCTCCCAGTCGCCACCCAGCTTGTTGTTTGCGATTGTGTGCCAGTCTGCAAGAAGCACCTGAGTCTGCACTCCTGCCTTATTGAGGTCGTTTATCTTCTTCCCAGCAACGAGTATGTGCCCAATGTGCGGCATGCCGCTTATCTCCAGTCCTATGTAGTGCTTCGGCCTTGAGTTAGTCTCGAGTAGAGCCCTGAGGTCCGGTTCGGTTATTACCTCCTCCAGCGGCTCGGACTTTATCAGTTCAAGCTTTGTCGCTATGTCCATGTAAGCACTATTTAAGTATTGCAATATGTATTTTTAATGCTAAGGGAGAGGCATGGAGACGCGGACCTTTGACCACAAGGGAATAAAACTGACATATTACTATTCCGAAGGAAGGGAGGGCACCGCTGTGCTCATGCACGGGTATAGCTTCAACTCCTTGGTATGGGAAGAGGTAGGGCTTGTCAAGGCGCTCAATGAACTAGGATTAAGCTTCATTGGAATTGATGTTCCAGGCTACCCGCGGAGCGCAAACAAGCTTGTGCTTAATGAGACCGAGATTGTGTCTGTGCTCGAGGCTATGATAGGTACGCTGAATGGAGATGTCTTCCTCCTCGGATCAAGTGCCAGCTGCCATATAGCGCTCAGGTTCGCAGAGGCAGGAAGCAGTAGGCTGTCAGGCCTGATGCTTGTTGCACCGGTAAGCGTGAAGAACATTGCATTGAGCAAGATAGAGACCAAGGTGATTGCAATATGGGGAAGTGAGGATGACATCTCCCCTGCATACAAGAACAAGGATGCCATCAAGTCCATAAGAGGCTCTGATGTTGTCATAATAAAGGGCGCGGGCCATGCATGCTACATGAGCAGACCAAAGGAATTTATAAAGATAGTTTCAGAATTCATTATCAGAGAGAAACGACGTTGATGTTATGAAGGCAGTGATACTTGCTGGGGGATACGGAAAGAGGCTTAGGCCTCTCACTGACACCATACCAAAGCCACTTGTTGAAGTAGCTGGAAGGCCGATAGTCGATTGGCAGGTTAGATGGCTCAAGTCCCACGGAATCACCTCTTTTGTGATGCTTGTAGGTTACCTAAAGGAAAAAGTTATGGACTACTTTGATTCTAGAAAGGGCGCACTTGGTATAGAGGTTGCATATTCTGAGGAGAAGACTCAGCTTGGAACAGGAGGCGCGCTCAGGAACGCTCATCACCTTCTCAAGAACGAGCAGCAGTTCCTGATGCTCAACGGTGACAACATAACCAACATAGAGGTAAGCAAGATGAGGCTTGATGGAAGCCTGGCATCGATAGCGCTCGTGCCTCTTAGGAGCACATATGGGATAACCAGACTTGAAGGGGACAGAATAGTCAAATTTGATGAGAAGCCCGTACTTCCAGAGTACTGGATGAACTCCGGGGTATACCTGATGTCCAAGGAGATATTCAAGCACCTTCCAGAGTCTGGAAACCTTGAGGGAACGACATTTGTTGAACTCTCGAAATCAGGAAAGCTAATGGGGCTTAAGTTCCCGGACGCCTATTTCAAGGGCGTAGACACGATAAAGGACATGGAGGATGCAAGCACGGACATCAAGAGCAAGAAGGTCTTTGGTTAACAGGCCTGATGGAATCTGGTCTGCTTTATAATACTTTACCAAAAAGTCCAGTAAGATATATAAATCAGGTGCTGCATTATATCCTATGTACTTTCTGATGTCCTCAGCTGGTGCTGCTAAAAATCTTGAACCAGCTGTGCTTGGTGAATAATATGGCCTCCTCAGCCGTAGCTAAGACGGGCAGGGATCCGTTCTGCATGAAGGATATCATCAGGAAGCAGGGCGTGCATGAAGGGCGTCATTTTACGACCCTTTATAACAGCAAGGCTCTTACCGAAGGCCATTCCCTCATAGTAACGCACAGGCACATAAGGGGCCTGCTAGATCTCAAGGCAGTGGAGGTGAAGGAGCTCTTCGATATGATAGGTGAGGTGCTTCCGGTAATCTTGGATACTTATGCAAACGGCGATAGGGCCTATGATCTCAAGATACGCAGCGGAGATGCTTCAGGAAGGACAGTAGATCACTTCCATGTCCACCTCATACCAAGAAAGCAGGTTCCGGCGAAGAACGGAGGCACGGAACATGAGCGCATATACTCAAAATCCCTTGAGAACCTAAACAGGCCGTTCATTGACGACATTGAAAACGACCTGAGGATGCTCAGGCGCGGATTGATGAACCCAGTGCCTGCGACTAGGGCTTCGGCGGGAGTGGGCAGCTACACGGAGCTGAGCGAGGATCTGCGTGCCAATATCTTTTATGAGTCTGAGCATTTTGTAGCACTCTTCCATCCAAAACCTGTCATAGAGGGTCAGGTGCTGCTAATCCCTAAAAGAGACATATCTGACTTCCTTGAGCTGAGTGGTAAGGAGAGAATGGATTTCGCAAGAACATATGCCAAGATAATGAACCTGCTTATCGATGTGTACGGGGACGAGACCAGATCGTACATAACATCAATGCAGACTGGAGGATACGACAACATGCCTGTTGACAGGCTTCATATAAACCTGATCCCCAGATCAAAATCTGACAGATACGCTGGAAGGGACGATGATATGTATTACCACATATATGAAAGCCCTAATCTCGCTCCGGTGATGACTGCTGATGAGATAAAGAGAGCTGTGGATTCTTTGAGGAGGCTGGCGCAGGAATGATTAAGGCATCTGCCTGTGGCAGTTATAATATCTCGTTGTACTTCTTGTAACTTCCTCCCTTTAACTTGTCCGCAGGATACCTCTCCTCGTTCTCAGCGAGCTTCTTTAGCAAGACCCAGCTCAAATCTATGCCATTGTTTGCAGCGAATAGAACCGTAAGCCCGAAGATCCTACCAAGCCGCCTGTCTATCTCAGGCCTTTTATTTGGATCCTTAAACGATTCAATCATCTGGTCAGTAGACCTGAACCTGAACTGCTCGAATAGCGCGCATGACTCACCCATAAGCTCTATCGCGATCTCTCTTGGGGTGAGCTTCTGTGTGGGCCTGTCGAAATTTGATTTTACATACTCCTTAAGCTGCCCGATAGTTGAAGTCTCGTCGTTTAATGAATATGCATAAAAATGCATTGGATCAGATCCCGTAAGGGCAATGGCCTTTGATAAGTCTACACCATGCCTTGCTGAGAGAAGAAGGGAGAACCAGAGCACATCTGCAAGCTCCTTGTTTGCTTCGACTCCGGTGTACGGATTCCTCAGCATCCTCCTCTGTCTTCTATCCGATAGGGTCTTGAAATTGCTGAAAAGCTCATTTGACTCTGTTATGATTGCAGCTGAAAGATGATCAGGACTTCCCGCATTTCCCTTTTGAAAACCCCTTTCCTGGCAGAACTTCTCCAGCGCCTCCTTGAGCTGGTTAGGGGTCGCGGTATGGTCCTGCATCTCGGCATGATGCTGCCGCATTCGCATGGCTAATTTTAGCTCAAGGTTCTTAGGATTTAAGGTTTTGATTGAAAAGGACATCTGTTTTACCCAATGTGTCTCTCCTTAGCCTGTCCAAGATCTCTAGAATTGGCCTGATATATAAACTTTGTTGATTACAGAGCTTTGTGTATAGTCCTGAATTATGTTCCTCTCGATAAAATTGTTGTAACTGTATAGTGGCTGACGTTCTGCCCTCGAAATTTAGTTGAGATTATGCTGCATTATCCCATTCATGATAAACTGGACTGGATTATTCCCTCTGTGCATCTCTGTTAATACTAACGACATCATTATCTCCCTTGCATGCACGCCCATACCACTTCTGTGGCATCCGGATATCTTCCTTGCAAGTACCAGCTTCCTCACATCTCTTTCAGAGCTGTTGTTCGTTGGCTCTGCCTCTTTGTACCTCATACACGTAAATAACCAATCCTGGAAGTCCACTAACCGTTCCACGAATTTTGCAACTCTTTTCCTACGCCATTTCCTCTCCAAAAGTGTTTCCAGTCTTCCGACCATCCCCGAAATCCTCAATTCTGCACTTCTTGTGCCTTCTTTACCTGCATCTTTGACTGCAACGATGACCCCATACATATTCTGAATCTCATCAAATATTACCTTGCCCTCCTTACCACATTCCTCTGCAAGTTCTTCTGCATCTCGTCTGAGATGTTCCCAGCATCCTGCCATTTTCGCATATATGAATCCTTGATACGACTTGAAGAAATCACATTGCAGTATGCCGTCATAGTCCTCTCCAATATAGCCTTTTATGACATTTGTACTTGTTTAGCTCTGGCATAAATTCGAGAGCAATATTCCCCTGAGTTCCACCTGTGCATCAAGACCGCGCATTTGCCACATTGCGAACAGAGATGCAAGTCTCTCGTAGTATGTTGGTCCTTCCTTTGATCTGAATGCACCTATGATTTTCCTGTAGATGACCGACTCTCGCAGTCCCTGCTCTGAAAGATTGTTGGTTGGTTCTATGTCTGGATATCTTA
>DAHWIK010000022.1 GCA_027345185.1 Microcaldota archaeon | reverse complement strand
GTCCGGGCTAGTTTCAGCTGCAGTATCTCACGGCATATGGCCAATACTTCTGCTTTTGCTGTTGCTGCTCATACTGCTGTACATCCTGTACAGGGAAACAAAAAGAAGGAGGAAGAATCAGCAGATCAAAAGGAGGATAGGTGCAGGGAATACCAGAAACGAAGCTCATTCACGCACGCTTCCCTCCGGAGACACAGATGGAAAATCTGATATTTAGATCTTAACTCCGCCAAAATGATATTTCATTCTAACCCTCTTCTCTGAATCAATCCGCCAAAAGGATTTTACCAGCGCAATTCTATGTCTTTTGTCTGGTCTCTTTTCGGAGTGGTAAAATATCCAAATAGTGCCTGCAAATCCTCCTTTGAGACTGTTTGTATGAACTTGCTATCAATTGCAAGGAGTCGCACCGTCCTGTTCCTGTACAGCCGTTGAATAATGAATTGATTCACTTCCATTATTGCGGCGGAACCTACATCTTTCCTCACACGAGAGAAAATTGATGATTCTGGTTTCTTTTTGTATCCTAAATTCTGCAGTAGTCCATTATCTTCTAGTCTATCTGGTAATTCTTTGTCGCTACAACCAAGAAGGTTTTCAATCGAAATTGCTGTAATCTGTCTGCCCACCAATCTACCGTTTTCGTATTTATGTCCCAGTCCGCACGCAATCAAACTTGCCGCGGCCCAAACCTCACCAATTTTATTCCTTATCTTCTTTATTATATTCACGGTTGTCGCCTATTGGGGTTACACGCTTCAGTAGGCAATAAATCTCAGAATTTACATGTCTTTCATATTTGTGGAATTTTAGGATACGTCTGACGAGGAATGGAAAACATTTTCAACGGACTACAGGTGTCGCTAAACAGAAATGCTAATATATCTTGCTTTTGATAATAATTTTATCTAATATTCTTAGTGGTGCACAATTTGTACTATATACACACTATAGAGGACACGATAAGCATATCGCCTGCAAACTTCGGCCAGGATGTCAATAAGACGGCGTTAGAGGCTCTGAGGAAGAAGTACGAGAGAACCCTTGACAAGGAGCTGGGCATAATCGTGGCAGTATTCAACGTAAGGGACGTAAGCGACGGAATGATAATGCCTGGAGACCCATCAACAAGGCACGAGGCAAAGTTCGACGCCCTCGTATTCAACCTTGACATAGACGAAATAGTTGCCGGAGAGGTATCAGAGCTTGCGGACTTCGGATGCTTCGTAAGGTTGGGACCGCTTGACGGCCTAGTGCATCTGTCACAGATAACAAGTGACTTCATAAGCTATGACAAGAAATCAAGTGCGTTCGTATCGAAGAACACTGGAAGAAGCCTGAAGAAGGGGGACAAGGTCTTTGCAAAGGTCTCTTCGATAAGCCTCAAGGGAGGCATAAAGGATGCAAAGATAGCGCTTACAATGAGACCTGACGGTCTTGGCAAGCCAGAATGGACAAAGGAGCCAAAGAGAGAGTACAAGCGCGGCGAAGGAAGACCAAGGCCGAAGCAAAGGAAATAGATGATATGGATGGCAGAATACGCGTGCAGAACCGATAAACTGATAATAGCACAGGGAAACACATGCCCGCTTTGCGGCCAGCAGAATCTTACCACCAAATGGCTTGGTCAGGTAGTGGTGCTCAACGTCGAGAAATCAGACGTTGCAAAGAAGCTGGGAATAAAAGTTAATGGTGTCTACGCACTTAACATAAACGATTAAGCCTTCTCCACAGCTTCCTTATCGGCTTTTTCGGCCTTTCTTACATATTCTTCTTCGAATACGACTTTCTGCACCCTGTCTAGGTACTTCAACACCCCTTCAGCGAATGCTGCCTTGTTTACAAGGTACTCTGTGTTCTTCTCAACCTTCTCGCCGAAGCCAACTCGAGCTACTCCTGCAGTTACTGCAACAGAATCAGGCTTCAGAGAATAATGGTCCGCAAGTGCCTTTACCTTGTCCGAATCGCTCTCAAGCTTCTCTGTAACCTTTATGTCATACAGAAGGGTCTCTCCTGCGAGCGGGTGGTTCAGGTCTACTACGACCCTCCCAGAATTAACGCTCTTTACCGTGGCAATACTGCCGTCTATGTTCACCTGCATTCCAGGATAGGGGTTTATGTCCTTCTCCCTGAATTCTGATATCCTCATGACGTTGACCAGCTGCTCGTTCCTGTCACCAAAGGCGTCTGCAGGTGTCAATGTGGCTTTCTTGCTCTCTCCAACATTCATGCCCTTCACAGCACTCTCCACTCCCCTGAGCGCGCTCTGCTTCCCAATTACTACCAGCTGCGGGCCATACTTTGTCTCGCTGTTGTAGGCATTCTCGTCCTTCGCAACCTTCTCGACTGTCGTGAATACAAGCGAATTGTCCGAAGCTCTCCGCGCAGTATACTCCACCTTGACAAAATCTCCATCATTAAAGCTCATGGCATCACATAATAATAATTTATATGCATATTTATAAAATCATAGCGGGAAAACCCGCCTCCTTCAGAGGTGGGATGTTGGTATGAGAACTCGTCTTTACGGACGAGTTCTTATAGACGAAAGCGAATGCGACAACAAAATACATATAAATTTTAACGGCGTAATAAAAATGGTCATCTTGAAAAAGACATATAAATTCAGGGCATATCCTTCAAAGGAGCAAAAGGCTATTCTAAACCGACAGATGCTTCTCTGCAAAGAACTCTACAATCATCTCCTCGAAAAGGCAAAGGAGCATTTCAGGGATACTGGAAAGACCTTCACAAAATATGACATGGTTAAATGGGTTACAAAATTCAAGAAAGAACATTCAGAATACAATGGAGTCTATTCTCAGGTATTGCAGAATGTTCCTGACAGGCTCTCAAAAGCGTACAAAAACTTTTTCAGGAGGGCAAAGGAAAAACGCGGGGGAAAGAAAGTAAAAGTCGGATTCCCGCGTTTCAGGAATTTCGTATCGTCATTGACATATCCCCAGTCAGGCTTCAAAATAGAGAGGAAGAGAATTGGCCTATCAAAAGTAGGCATGATAAACTTCGTGAACCACAGGGAAATTGAAGGGAAAATAAAAACCCTCTCTGTAAAGAAGACCAAATCAGGGGAATGGTATGTCACAATCTCAGTTGAAAAGGAAGACATAGTCCCATTCACGAACGGAAAGGAAGCCGTTGGAATAGACTTGGGGATCACAAACTACGCAGCTCTTTCTGACGGCAAAGTCCTTCAAAATAAGGACGTCTCAAATAAAGAACGCAAAACACTCCGTAGATTACAGAAGTCGATTTCAAGGAGGAAAAAAGGCTCAAAGAATCGAAAGAAGTCAGCATTCAGGTTCGCCAGATATTCGGAGCATATTTCACGAATCAGGGAAGACAATCTGCATAAACTCTCATACTATCTTGTCCATTCATACTCATTCATTGCATACGAGGAACTCAGGATCGCAAACATGGTGAGGAATCGCCATCTTGCGAAGTCCATCAGCGAATCCTCTTGGGGAAATTTCGCCCAAATGCTGCAATACAAGGCTGAGAGTGCTGGTTGCGTGGCAGTGGGAGTGAACCCCCAGAATACGTCGAAGACGTGCAGTGAATGCGGAAACGTTCAGGAAATGCCTTTGTCAGAAAGGACATTCAACTGCGGAAAATGCGGATTGAATATTGACAGGGACTTGAATGCCTCAAAGAACATACTCAAAAGAGCTACCTCTGGACAAGGGGGAAGTCACGCCTCCGGAGATTCTGCCTCTGCGCCTCAAAAGGAGTCTGCAAGCAGGATCGTTGAATCAGGAACTACACTTGGTGTTTCAAGATGACCAATCAAAAAGCACCATTGGAAGCCAACGACCTTCAGTCGTTGGGGGATGTCACTAATCGTTAAAAAGCTTGTGATTACCATGGAAAAAAAGGCGCTCGCACAACTTGCTCTTGCATTCTTCATAGGCCTGATATTCATAAGCTCCTACATATCACTGACAAACTACAATTCACAGCAGTCTGCAACCACGACAATACCATCAACCTACTTCGCGCAGGGTTTTGCAGAGGCAAAGGTTGTGGGATACGGATCCTCGCTCTACTTCAATCTCACATGCAAGAGCCCTGCAATAAGGAGCCTTGCAAACAACGCGATTTCGGAGAACCTGACTGTTCTTGAAAACAACAACTCCGTATTCAACTTCTACAGCTCTGGTAGGGACATATCAGTGGAACCTGGCAACATGAGTGCATACCAGGTATACTCATTCGTAAGCAGCAAGCTTAATTCGACAATATACAACTGCACCTCCGTGCTGGCAACAATCCTTGTCAAGCTTCCAGGCATAATCAACCTGACGGTAGGGACTCAGAAGGTGGGCGTGCAGGTGCCCAAGGTTGACAGCAATGCCTCAATATTATTGCCGATTAATTATACGGTAGGCAAGCCAGTTAGGGTTAAGCTATCAACGCTGATCACCGCAAATGAGACTGTGTATGGGCCAATCAACATCGTAGTGGTAAAGTAGATCATATGTCAATAAACAGCGAAGTAATCGGTGCCATAAGGAAGTATGCGCTCAAAAACGCTGTAGATTACGGCAAGGCACACGAAGGTGCTGTACTAAACAAAGTAATATCTCTCTACCCCGAGCACAAATCTGACATAAAATTGCTCGCGCGCGAAGTGGCGAAGATAGTAGCAGAGGTCAATTCCCTAGAAAAGGGGGCAATGCAATCAGAATACTCTAAATACGCCTCCGAATTCGAGAGCGAGCAGAGGATAAAGCTTGAGAAGACAGCAAAGCCTAATATGGAGCTTGAGGGAGCTGCTGCAGGAGGCTTTGTCACAAGGTATCCTCCGGCTCCAAATGGATACATGCACATAGGCCATGCGAAGGCTGTCTTCCTGGAAAGCAAATTCGCGGAAAAGTACAGTGGCAAGCTGTTCCTTTATTTCGACGATACGAATCCGGAGAAAGACAAGCAGGAGTTCGTCGACAAATTCCACGACGTACTTAAGTGGCTCCGCATAAAATTCGACGAAGAATACTACGCAAGCGACTACATGGACAAGATATATGATTGTGCAAGGGTCCTGCTGCTGAACGGTGACGCCTATGCATGCAAATGCACAGCGGAAAAGATAAAGGAGGACAGGTTCAACAAGAGGGAGTGCGAACACAGGTATGCCGATCCCAGTTCAAACGCAAAGGAGTTCGGCGAGATGCTGAATGGAAGATATGGGGAAAATGAGATAATAATACGCTTCAAGGGGGACATGTCAGCTGACAACACGGCGCTAAGGGATCCTACGCTTCTCAGGGTGAAAGATGCAGCCCATTACAGGCAGGGAAAAAAATACAGGGTATGGCCAACATACGACCTAAACACCCCGATAATGGATTCAATCCACGGAGTCACCGATGTTCTGCGCAGCAAGGAGTTTGAACTTCGTGACGACCTCGGAAAGATCATACTTGAAAAACTCAACCTCCGCGTACCAAGAATACATTCATTCTCGAGACTGGTGATAAAGGACAACATCACTCACAAAAGGGAGTTGAATGCCCTGATAAAGGAGGGAAATATAAAGGGTTTCGACGATCCAAGGCTCGTGACTATAGTAGCGCTGCGCAAGAGGGGCATAACCCCGGATGCGATAAGAAATTTCGTGCTCAAGTTAGGCATGACAAAGACTGACGGAATTGTAAGCATAGACGCGCTCCTTGCCGAGAACAAGAAGATCATAGATCCAGCATCAAAGCACCTCTTCTTCGTAAGCGATCCGGTGAAAGTTACAGTAAAGGGCGCAGATCCAGCAGATGTCAAGATCAGGCTGCATCCATCAAAGGACTTCGGATTCAGGGAATACTCTGTGAGTGACACATTCTTCATAGCAAAAGATGATGCGCAGAGCATGAATGAGGAGGAAACAATCAGGCTGAAGGACTTAATGGACATAAAAATAGCATCTAAGAAATCCGAAGCTATAACATCGTATAAATCCGAAGGATCCTCCAGGAACAAGGTCATCCAATGGGTGCCAGCAGCAAACTACACAGAATGCACTGTACTCATCCCAGAGAACCCTGTTGACGACAAGGGCCAGTTCAATCACGACAGCCTCAAGACAGTGAAAGGGTATGCCGAAGACTACGTTAACAAGCTAAACGAGCACGAAATAATCCAGTTCGAACGCTTCGGATATTGCATACTGGATAAAAAAGAGCAGAAAGAGTTCATATTCACGCAGAAGTGAATAGCAGCTCAGGAGCCAATCTCTCTTGAAAGCTTACGTATGCTCTCTGCTATGTCCTCAGAGACGTCCACTATCTCCGCCTTTTCGCATGGTATGGTATTTGTGCCGAATATCCTTTGCACCCCTGCATTCTTAAGCTTCTCAACTGCCCCTCCAGCCATGACCAGGTGTATTCCGGCTGCTGAGACTGTAGCCGCACCCTCTGAATAGGCGTATCTTGTGGCCTGCTCTATGGTGCTTCCGGTGCTTATTATGTCATCGAATATGACCACGTCCTTTCCCCTGAAGTCTCCTCCATGAGCCTTCTCTATGCTTACAGTGCCATAAGTGTCTCTGTGCTTTTCAATGTATGTGTAGTCGCATTTCATTACCGATGACGCGCCCTTGGCCATATCCAGACTTCCCTTGTCAGGTGCAAGCACCAGCGGGCTGGAGAGATGTTCCTTTACCCAGCCAGCCAATGTGATCTCAGCATTTGTTATGCCTATCTTTCCGCCAAAATACATCAACGGCCCGCTCCTGTGGGGATTCACAGTTACAAGCGAGCTTACCCCTGCGCATCTTAGCATATCAAGTACTAGGTTCACGCTTGTCGCTTCACCAGGATAGAAGCTCCTGTTCTGCCTCGCATATGCCAGATACGGTATTACTGCAGTCACCTGCGCATTCTTCTCCTTCAGCGCGTATGCAGCCAACAGGAGCTCGAAGAGATTCTTCTCCTGCGGATAGTATGTCGATTGTACAATCGCTATCCTGTTGTCATTTATCTCCGGCACCCTGACCTTTATCTCACCATCAGGAAATTTTGTTGTCTCGACTTTGCCCAGATCCGCTCCAAGTGACCTAGCTATATGGATGTCTATTCCATTGCTTGCCGTACCTCCCAAAATGAACATGGATTACTCTATCCATTAAAGTTTAAATACCATTAAGCAATCAAGCCACCTAATCTTCATACACAGTATATAAAGCAATTCGGCCCAATATATAAACTCATACTGGGGAGTTTTGAATGCCTAAGGACCCGTTTGAAGATTATACAATAGAATACGCCCTCAAGCATACTGAGTCATCACTATCTGGAATATCCGAAGCAGAAGCCGCAAGGCGAATAAGCAAATACGGAAATAATGAGATAAAGGAAAGAAAGAAGAGCAATATCCTGAAGTTCATCAGCAAGTTCTATGGTCCTATACCGATGATATTGTGGCTTATAATAATCATAACTTACCTGATTGGCAATCTTCAGGATATGTATGTAATATCCGCCCTCCTTGTTTTCAATGCCATAGTGAGCTTTGCAGAGGAGTACAAGGCTGACAGATCAATTGAGCTGTTGAAGAGTCGGCTTTCAATCAATTCCAAGGTGCTCAGGTCATCCGAGTGGAAGCTAATCCCCTCAAGGATGCTGGTCCGAGGTGATATAATACGGGTTCGCGCAGGAGACATAGTCCCTGCAGATTCAAAGGTAATATCTGGAAGTGAGATCGAAGCAGATCAATCAGTTGTTACCGGAGAGTCACTTCCGTCCATAAAGAAAATCGGAGACGTCATATACAGCGGCACGATAATAAGGAAAGGCGAGGCTACCTGTCTTGTATATGCAACAGGATACAGCTCCCTGTACGGCAAGACCGCAAAGCTCGTGCAGTATGCAAAGTCGAAATCCCATCTCCAGTCTGAGATATTCGGTGTTGTAAAGTATCTGATAGGCATTGACATTGCAGTAATAATCGCGCTCTTCCTATACGGAATTGCATCGATCCACATGCCTTTGGGCAACCTGGTCGTCTTTCTCCTTGTGGTGTTCGTTGCATCAGTTCCAGTGGCCCTTCCAGCAGCATTTACAGTATCGTTTGCCCTGGGCACTGAAAAGCTCGCCAAAAAATTCGTGCTTGTAACAAAACTTTCTGCAATAGAAGAGATTGCCATAATGGATCTATTGTGCATGGACAAGACTGGCACTATAACGGAGAACAACATAACCGTCAAGGATATTCTGGGAACTGGATGCAAAGCCAATGATGTAATCAGATACGCCGCCGAGGCGTCAAGGCATGAGGACAATGACCCCATAGACAATGCGATACTTGACCATGCCAAGTCAATGCACATTGGCTTAGGCGCGCAGGTGCGCTTTACGCCATTTGATCCTTCCATAAAAAGGACAGAGGCAGTTATCATGCAAGGAAAATCCACTTACAAAGTGGCCAAAGGTGCACCAGCAGTCATATTTGGCATATGTCATCCGAGCAGCGAGGAGCTAAGGAAACTAAACACATCAGTATCGAGGTTCTCCAAAAACGGATATAGGACACTGGCAGTTGCTGCGACCAACCAGAAAGGAAAATGGGAAGTAAAAGGTATAATAGCTCTTTATGACCGGCCAAGAAAAGACTCTGCAAGCCTTATAAGCGATCTGCTCAGTCTTGGAATATCAATAAAGATGATAACCGGTGACAATGTTCCAGTTGCAACCGAAATAGCCAAAGAGGTTGGCATCGGAAGCAAGATAGTTGATATGGGCAAAATAAACCTAGTCAACGGTAAGGAAGGCATAAAAGAGGCCATTGCTGCAGACGGATTCGCAGGAGTATACCCAGAAGACAAGTACAACCTTGTAAAGGCGCTTCAGGATAATGGCTATGTTGTCGGAATGACCGGCGACGGCGTGAATGATGCACCGGCGCTGAAGCAGGCAGAGGTTGGAATAGCTGTAGAAAATGCCACAGACGTAGCAAAAAATTCGGCAACGATGGTGCTTACTCAGAGCGGAATACGGGTGATAGTCGACGCGGTAAAGGAAAGCAGGATGATTTTCCAGAGAATGCTTACATACACTACAGTCAAGGTCGCAAGGGTAATGCAGATACTCTCATTTATATTTATAATTTTCATAGCATACGGGTTCATACCAATAACCGCTCTGCTTCTGATAATGCTTATCTTTACCAACGACATAGTCAATCTTGCCATTGCAACAGACAACGCCCACTATTCGATAAATCCCGACTTATGGAACATAAGAGGAATATTCAAATCAGCAGCGGTATTCGCCATGCCTTTGGTTGTGGAAGCCGTATTGCTTGTTCCAGTAGGTCTTGGGATCTTCCACGCAACTGTGCCGGAGTTGGAGACTGCAGGGTTCCTAATGCTGAATGTGAGCGAACAGTTTACCGTGTTCAGTGCCAGGGAAAAAAGCTGGTTCTTTAAATCTGCGCCAAGCCTGCCATTAATTGTTTCTTCTACTGCAAGCGTTATAGTTGCGCTTACGATATCATATCTCGGAATCCTCACACACGCAGTAAATCCTGGCCTCATAGCTTTCATATTGGCAACAGCATTTGTATTCTTCATAATATGCGATGTCTTAAAGGTCAGCCTTGGAAAAGCCGCCATAACAAAGATAAAACCAAAAACTGGAAAAGGATAAAAAGACATAATGCCAATTCATAACTATGGATTTGAGTTTTGTAAAATGGCTAGGTCACGCAAGCTTTCTCCTTACTCTCAATGGAAAGAACGTCTACATAGATCCATTCAATGTAAGAGACACAAAGGAACATGCAGACGTCATACTGATAACGCACCCGCATTTCGACCATCTCAGCGCCGTAGATATAAAGCTAATAGCAGGGCAAAAGACAAGGATATTCGTCCCAAAAGACAGCGTTGACAAAGTTCCTGTTGGTGATATTGTGGGCGTCGAACCGAACAAGCACTATTCCTTCAACGGAGTCGATTTCGATACCGTCCCAGCATACAATATCGTGGAGAACAGGATACACTATCATCCAAAGGAGAACGGGTGGGTGGGCTATGTGCTTGACATAAATGGCACTAAGGTATATCATGCAGGCGACACCGACCTTATAAAAGAGATGGGCAAAATAGTTACGGGCCTTGCCCTACTTCCAATGGGAGGCACGTACGTTATGGACGTTGACGAAGTTATATCTGCGTCAAAATCAATTAAGGCAGAGAAGATCGCGCCAATGCACTACAGGGCGCTTCTTGGAAAGGAGGGATCAAAGGAGGCCGAGGAGAAATTCCTGAAAAACGTCAAGAACGGCATAATCCTCAAGGAGGCTGGCGAACCCAAGTACTCATTTCAGTAAATTGATCCCAAACGCCATTTGAAATTTTTGTCCGGTCCAATCCAGACAAGCGCACATCCAGGCCAGCTGTTGCTTAATTTATACTTTTGTATATTTAAATCTATATAAGAGTATAGATTTAAATATATATTTGTTACAAATATGTTCATGAGGGGCTTGGAAATTGCAGAGATACTGCAAAATTATAACAAAAGCGTGTTCACTCTAAAAGATATTGCCAAAATTACTGGCAAACCAAGAAAATACCTCTCCCTGTTATTATCAAAAAATAAGATGTTTAAGCGCATAGAGCGCGGCAAGTACTGCCTCAAGGAGGCAAGCATCTACGTCATTGCATCAAATATAATATACCCGTCATACGTAAGTCTTCTATCCGCACTCCGTTATTATAACCTTGTCACGCAGATGCCCAATGTCGTATACGTGGTAGCCACGAGGCAGCACAAAGTGATCAATTTTGACGGATATTCAATAAAATTCATAAAATTTTCTAGGAACCGTGTTTTCGGTTATAAAAATGACGATGGCGCCAACGTAGCATGCCCAGAGAAGGCCATCATAGACTCCTTGTATGAAGGTTTGGATTACTCTTATGTTGCCGAGGCTTTCAAGAATATCGAAGATGCAGATATCGAAAAGCTTAAGAGCTATGCTATAAACATGGATTCCAAGATCCTGATAAACAAGCTTGGTTTTTTGCTTGAATCTTCCGGCTTTGATGCAAGTAGCCTCATCACACACCGGTCATCGCGATACGCAGTTATTTCACCAGGAAAAAAAATAAATACAAAATGGAGGGTAAAACATGCTTAGAAGAGACGAGATATTGGAGTATGTGGGTCAGTACAACAGATATCAGGTAGAGAAGGACTACCTGCAGCACATAGTTTTGTTCCAAATATATGCCAATGTATCAAGCGAACTTGTTTTCAAGGGAGGTACTGCTCTCCAGAAGGCATACGCTCTGAACAGATTCTCAGAGGACTTGGACTTTACCGCCAATTCAGATCAGATTAAGGAGGCCGGCAGCGGCGTATTTGAACGCATAGAGCGTGGTCTTAATGGTATAAATAGTTTCTACAGGTCTGAATATAAAAAAGAGATAAAGGACATCTGCGTAACGTACAAGCTCAAAATCGAAGGCCCTCTATTCGTGAGGCCCCAATCCACACAAACAATACTGGTTGAGATAAGCACCAGGGAGGAAATAATCAAGAAGCCGGACGTTTTGCTCATCACCCCAATATTCAAAGACATAAGTCCGTATTTTTCAAACGTCATGTCCCTTGACGAGATGCTTGCCGAGAAAATGCGCACCATTCTTACTAGGCAAAAGGCAAGAGACCTGTATGACCTCTACTTTCTCTTGCATAAGGGCGCATCAATCAATGCCGAATATATAAATAAAAAGCTGGAATATCATAATAAAAAATTCTCGAAGTCCGAATTCGTAAGAAATGTCAAATCGCTGAAAGATGTGTGGGACAGCGAATTATCGGTCCTGATGAAGACCGTACCTGATTTTAAAGCAATAGGGGAATATGTGATAGGTGCAATCAAGCAATCTTGAAACTAGGACTAATATTTATTGTAGTTATCTAGAAATGATTCAAGCTCTTTTGCGATCTTGAATATCTCCGCAGGCTCCAGCTTGAACACCCGCTGCTCGCTATGCGATACCTTCTCCGCAATCCTGGCCAGCTCATCCCTGCCAAAATTAAATCGAGACCTGGAGTCAATTATGGCGTTCCTGACAGTCTTCTTTTTGTGCTGCATGATCAGCCCTATAAGCTCTGCTTCCCTTTCAGCCAGCGGTTCCCTTATGGGCTTAATATATATTACTACAGAGTCGACTTTGGGCATGGGCCTGAAGTTTCCCTTAGGCACGCTTATTATCTTTGTGACCCTGAAAAGCAGGGCCGTGATAACGCTAAGCTTTGAGTAGCTGCGCGTGTTGGGAGGTGCAAGCATATGCTCGACGAACTCCTTCTGCAGGCATAGCACGGCCTGCATGTGCTTCTCTGAAAGCCATCCTATGACGCTGCTTGACAGGTAATACGGTATGTTCGCTATGACTATGTCTATCTTGTTCAGGCCTATCTCAGAGTCTGTGGCATCAAGGAAGTCCTTGTTTATAAGCACAAGGTTCCTTGCTATCCGTTCATGCTTAAGCATGCTGTAGATCCTGAAGTCCTTTTCAACTGCAATGACCTTCCTTGCCTCATTGCACAGCGCGCGTGTAAGGATTCCAGGTCCAGGTCCTATCTCAAGGACAGTCTTTCCAGTGGCGTGTGCTGCCTCAATGCTCGCCACCTTTTCGTTAACAAGGAATACCTGACCAAGCCTCTTTTTGCTTCGCAATCCGACAAAGTTGTACATACACGCAACTTAATTAAATTTAATCCCGTCCATTATATAGTGGCTAATTGGATGAATAGCAATAAAAGGCTTCAATCAGCGCTCGAGATGCTTACCACTTATGGATTCATGATAGCCTTGGCTGCAATAGTGCTTATCACAATATTCTATTTCGCCACCCCGACATCCCAGATAGAGCCATCTACATGCAACGCATACGGAAGCATAGACTGCTACAACATACAATACTATTCCAACACCATTACCAACACCGCAAACGTCTTCATATACCTGTCAAATTCAGGAAGCTCGCCAGCCAATGTGATCGGTGTGAATGTGATTATAAGCGGTGTAAGCGGTCCGCCGATCTACGGCACATGCACCAATGACACCGCCTATCCTGCAGGAAATACAATAGTCTTCCCCGGGGGAAACACCCTATGCTCTGCAGCAATACCCAACGGCGCAGTGCATGTGGGGAAGGAGGTCGTGGGGCAATTCGTCGTATTCGTTCAGTCATGCAACTCAGGAGTAAGCAAATTTTCAGCCCAGTGTGGTTTCCTGACCGAGCACTATACGGGCACATTCATAATATATGCAAACCAGCAGCCAGCAACAACAGTCTCGGCAAGCCCTCCGCCGACTTCCATGTCAACCACAACAGTACCTGCATACTACGTTCCTATAACAATATCAAATTCCGGAACCTCGCCGACACCAACGCCGTACCAGGCTATGGTAACAATACCGAGCTTTTCATATGATGGCGCAAACGAGATAAACTCCGGTTGGCAGAACGTTGAGTTCACCTACAACTCACCGGCATACTCGGGAGGCACCCCTATATACGCTTGGGTTGAGAGCGGCGCATCCAACACCGCCACATCTACCGTAGTATGGCTCAAACTGACCAAAGCCATACCTGCAAGCAGTTCGGTAACTGTGTACATGAACTTTATGCCATCAAACATTATGTCTTCAACCACAAGCTATACGGGTGAGGCCCCGCAGCTCAGCCCAACGTACGGCCAATACGACAACGGCGCGTTGGTATTTTTATCTTACTTCAATGGGGACACCTCCCTATCAAACTTTAATGCACCTTCCGGGATAACAATATCACAATCAACAGGTGTTCCCTATCCTGGTTCGGCGTCTGGCACCGTATCTGCGATAAACATTGCAGGATACGGTTCAGTTTCTTGGTACGGAATGTCTTTTGCTACTGCAATGCCCAATGAGGCCATTATTGCAGAAACCAATGCACAGAACTTGAACAACCCTTCGGATATGGGTTATGTTTCTATTGTAAACAATCCGACAGCGACCAGCATTACCAATGCCCAATCTGTAGATATGGGTTTCGGCTCCACCTATTTCACTAATGACTATCTTTCAGGAGGAACTCACAGTGTCAATCTTAATCCGCAGGGTACTGCAAACACAAATTGGAATTATGGCAGCACTACTTATTTTGGCAGTGATGCTTCATCATACACTGGATACATATCTCCGCAGCTATACTCGGGAGGATATTCTGGCACTCCCTCTGTCAATCCCCTCTCCTCATCCACAAACTTGTATCTCGGTTTGATTGGCGACACTTTATCAAGCTATCCGTGGAACGAAAACATAAACTGGATGCGCGCTAGGGCATACGCCCAAACGACATCTACAGTGGGCGCTCTCACCCCAACCAACACGATGGTACTTTACTATGTGCCGATAACGCTGACCAACTCGCAGGCAAGCGCCACTCCTGCGCCCTTCCAGCAGCTCATAACAGTGCCATCCAGCACATACTCGCAGTACATAAACTCACAATGGTCAAATGTGGAATTTACAACTGGAAAGTCGGCAACTGGAACAATACTGCAGGCTTGGGTGGAGAGCAACCCCAGCAATACTGCTTCAGCGACCAATGTCTGGGTCAACCTCCCTAACGGCCTGCCTGCGCAGGGCAGCCTCACGATATACATGGACATGATGGCTGCAAACGTCATGTCTGCATCAGGCCCCACAGGAGAGGCTCCGCAGCTCAGCAGCACATACGCCCAGTATGACAACGGGGCGAGCGTATTTACGAAGTACTGGAGCTTCGCTGGAACAACATTGCCCTCGACATTTAACAATCAACTTGCTGGCACAGGTGGCTCCTACACCGTTTCAAATGGCATAACCCTAACTATAACAACAGGAGGTGCAGGCTACTATGAACACGTCTATTCAACCTCTACCTATAATCCTGTTGGGCAGATAGTAGAAGCATTGCAAACTACATCAGGTGGAGGCGCAGACCAGAATATTCAGTGGGCAGTATCATTAGGCACATCGGGTTCTGATGGATGGGGCAATATCAATACCGTTGGATTTGGTTATAATGGTGGCAAATTAAAGATAAGAACTATCAGCAACGGTGTACCCACCGGCTATGTGGGTACAGCAATAACAACCCCCGGAATAGTGAGCGGAAGTTGGCAAGCTACTGGAAGCAACGAAGCATTTTGGAATTATATAACTACTCAACAGGGAGGCACCAGCACCCAGCCAACAATCGGAAGTGCATATATAGACTTATTTATTGATGATATTGCAGGTTCTACTACCTTCCAATACGTCCGCACCCGCGCCTACCCTCCAAACGGGGTGATGCCTTCAGTGAGCTTCGGCACAGGCAGCAATACCTATACTCCTCCACCACCACTTAATCCGCCGCTTGGACAAGCATATGTCCCCATAACAATAACCAATCCAACTCAGAATCAACTGCCTTCTGGCTTTCAGGAGCTGATTACCGTACCTACCAGCACTTATGCTGCCTATATAAATTCTCAGTGGTCAAACATTGAATTCACAATAGGCTCTCCAGCATATCAGGGCGGGGTGCCTGTCCAGGCATGGATCGAGAGCGGCGCGTACAACGCATCTACTACTACAAATGTATGGCTTAGCATACCGGTAAGCATATCTGGCACTTATGGAAGCAACACACTTACGTTGTACATGAACTTCATGTCATCAAGCGTGATGTCTGCTTCTGGTCCTACTGGCGAAGCCCCGCAGCTCAGCTCAACATATGCAGAATACGACAACGGTGCGAGCGTGTTCAGTAATTATTATAATTTTGCTGGAACTACATTAGATAGCCGTATTTCTACTATATCTGGAGTGACACTTACACAAAATAATGGATTAAGCGTAGCAGCAACCACAACAGGCACACCTTTTTATATCCTTACAACCTCACAGACTTCATCCCCTGTAATACTTGAAGCTGACGAAACTTATTATGGCGTCAGCACAGACACAAATAGTAACGAGCAATGGGGCTTAGTCTTGGATAGCAGCACATCAACAAGCCAAAATACGGGAGGTGTCGGAACAAATTATTGGGCAAGAATACTTAATCTTGCTAATGAAGCTCCAGGCATTATTGAAGGTAGCACAACAATTGCTGATGGTAATTTAAACTATGTATCTCAATATACCTCAATTGATAGTTTTATTCAAACTCCAAGTGGATTATCGGCAACATTTGACGGAACTACCGAAACTGTTTCAACAACAGCATTAACTTCTGGATATTTAGGTTTCTACATATATTCATCCACAGCAGCATCTACAATAGCAAATCTCCAGTGGCTTCTCACCCGCGACTACCCGCCAAGCGGGATAATGCCTTCAGTAAGCTTCGGATCTGTAGCCTGACCTTATACTGCGGCTATGCCTGAGAAGTTCTTCAGCTGCCGTCCTGCATCGTCATCCGAATTGAATATCTCTATCTTTATGCCCATCTTGTCTGCCTTGTCGAGCACATGCTTGACTCGTTCATCGTTTATTATGTCATCATTGACAAGCACTGCGGAAACTGCCTTCCTGTCCAACGATGCGAGCAGCATTTCGGTTCCGTAGGAAGCTGTCTCCTAGCCGTTCCCGAGCCGCGTCTGACGCCATAATCGGAATTGGTGCAACAGAGTAGAAGCACAGACATACCAAACTAATTCTAAATTTGAAGTTAATTTTAGTTGTACTAATCTTAAATTATAAGTTAATAAAAGTAGAAAAGTATATAAATATAGAACCACAATTAGAATTATGTACATAAGCCGCGATATAACCAAGCAATTCAATTCTGCTGCAAGGCTTAATAATATAGTGGTGGTGGTAGGGCCTCGACAGGCCGGAAAGACCACTTTCCTAAAGGAGCAATCAAAAAAGGTAGGAGCGCAGTACATTTCCTTTGACGATCCAGATGTAAAGGATCTTTTCGATAGAGACATAAAGGGATTTGAGAATCAATATGTTCGTGGAGAAGCGGTTACCATACTGGATGAAGTCCAATACGGTAAAGATCCTGGAATGAAGCTAAAGTATTTGGCTGACTCTGGCAAGAGGCTCTGGGTAACGTCCTCATCGCAATTGACTCTGGGTAAAGAGGTTCTTTCATGGCTTGTAGGTAGGGCCGAGGTAATAAGAATCTACCCATTTTCATTAGGAGAGTTCCTTGCAACAAAAAATATCAGAGAGGTTACAGAAAAAATACAACTTAGAGCCGTTGAGGAGCATATGGTATATGGGGGATATCCAAAAGTTGTCCTTGAACCAGAAAGACAGGACAAGGAACTTCTTCTAAGGGGCCTTGCCGAAACAATTACACTTAAAGATATGGCCAGGACTTTCCAAATAGAAGACATAAGTTCACTGGAAAGATTATCCGCATACCTTTCACATTACATCGGCAATGTTGTTATATACGGCAATATATGCAATGATCTAGGAATGTCTTTCCAATCAGTTAAAAAATACATGGATGCAATGGAAAAGAGTTATTTGATAGTTCGCATACAACCATTTTACAGGAATAAGCTCAAAGAGGTTTTGAAACAGCCCAAAATTTATTTTATTGACACCGGATTGAGGAATGCCATAGCCAACGAATTCAGTATAAGCCCTGAAATAAAAGGGAAGCTGTTTGAGAACTATGTCCTCACAGAGCTGATAAAATCAGGAGCGAATGTAAGATACTGGCAGACAAAGGGCAGGGCCGAGGTAGATTTCGTAGTCCAGAAAGGAAGTGAAATAATACCTATCGAAGTGAAAGTAAAGGCAAACGGAAGTCAGGTTGAGAGGAGCATGCACTCGTTCATAGCGACATATGCCCCAAAGCGCGGCTTTGTGGTATTCAATGAAGGATTAAAATCAAGGATAAAAGTCGGCAGTTGCATCATAAAGTTTACGGACATCTCCGAGCTGATATCTACTTTGAAGCAGTAGGGCTATATAAATGTAAAGATACAAAATCCCACAAACGGTATCAAAATATTGGTAGCAATTTACTGCAAATCTCCCAACGTCTATCCCTGCAAAGTTATACTGCGGCTATGCCTGAGAAGTTCTTCAGCTGCCGTCCTGCATCGTCATCCGAATTGAATATCTCTATCTTTATGCCCATCTTGTCCGCCTTGTCGAGCACCAGCTTGACCCTTTCATCGTTTATTATGTCGTCATTGACAAGCACTGCGGAAACTGCCTTCCTGTCCAGCGAGTCGAGCAGCCTATCCGTACCATAGGAAGCCACTCCGGCGCGCACCTCGAGCAGCAGCCTGTTTATGTATCCGAATTCCCTCTTGACATGTTCGTTTTCCAGGACCTTTGTGACTGCAGTGCTCTGCATGACCTCTCGTATTCCAGACCTTTCCGCATCGCTTGCTGAGGCGTAGACTAGTTGCTTCTTTATCTCCTTTCCCTTATCTTCTATGTACTTCTTTATGTCGTCCTTTGTAAAGCCCGGTCCAGCTATAACAACTATATCAACTGACATATTCGCCACAGCAGCTACAACCTCCCCGAAGTACTCCTCCTTCCTGGCCTCAAAGTCCTTCATCTTCATCCTCTTGCTCAGCCGGCTGTAAAGCTCTGACACGGGCTCAATCCCATAGCCTTTTATGTAGGAGACAAGCGCCTTCTCATCATCAAGCACTATGACTCCCAGCCTCGGCTTCTTAGAATCGGCAACTGCCTGCTTTAGCCGCTTAATTATATAGCCCTTCCACTCGGGCTTCTGTACATCTATTATGTCCCTTGCGGCTATGTTGAGCGTGTGGTAGCTCCCCATAGTCACATATTCCTCAGGGTGCCCGTATACTATCTTTCCAGAAACCCTCAGCATGCCTGCATTTTTGTCTATCTCGCTCCTCTCAACATTCACCCTTATGGTAACGTCCTTCTGCTCTCCCTTGTCGCCTTCGTGGGCCCTGAACCTGCGGGTGCTGTGCGCCTCGACCACGTCATTCTTCGATATTATCATTGCAAGAAGGTAGAGGTCGTCTATGTTGTCCGGCTCAAGTTTCAGGAAGTTGGTAACTCCGTTCAATCTTATTATGCGCATTCTTACACAATTAAAGGATAGACAAGAAAGTTAAAAAATCAGACATAAGCCAGAGCAACAGCTAGCTATTTATCCTTGAAAAGTTCTGCAGTCTGCTCTATTATACGTATCTGTTTTGCCACGTTTCCGATTGCCGATATGAGAGCCTTAGGGTTTTCGGAGTCTATCTTTATCCTGAGCTTCTTTCCATCGACATTTATCTGCACCTTGCTGTTCCTAAACTTCTCCCCATCGAGTATCTCTAAATAGTCCTTTGGGCCGTCTAGCTCTATGTATATTTCTGATTTTGGCAACTGCACACCTTATCTTCCCTGTATGGCGTCCCGGTGCTCCCTTCCGGCCCTAGTCAGTCCCCGAAATGCCCTTGACTTTCTGCTGATTACGTCAGAGTAGAGCCTGTCGCTCTTTATCACAGGATGCTCCTTGTCAACAAGTATGGCCTCGAAGAACTTGTGCGATCCGTCCTCCCCCACGTAGTATGAGTTTACTACCTCGCAGTTTATGAACTTCCTTGAAGCCCTCTCCTCTGCTATTGCCTGCAATGATTTTGTCATGGCGAAGAACCTTCCGTTCTTTGAGGGCTTCCTTCCCTTCCTTGCCTTCTCCCTCTTGCTGAGTCCCTTGTTTATCCTTATTCTTGCCAATATCACTCCCTGTTTCGCCTTGTATCCAAGCTCCCTTGCCCTCGCTAGGTTTGTGGGACGGTTAACCCTGACTATTGGCGGAGCCGATCTCCAGTCGACGAGCCTCGACTTCAGTACTACGCCTCGTTCCTTGTATTCCTTTTGCAATGTCTCGTTTATCTGCTTGTAAGCGCCCATAAATTCACCATGAATAAATCATTGTAACATTATATTCAAAGCAAAACTAAATAAAGTTTATTATCTTGGCAAGTCCGCGCAGATAAAGGTATACTCCAACGTATGTGGGCACCTTTATCTCACCTGCGTACGGACCGAACTTCTGCCCTGCCATCCTGAGCTCATAGCCAGTATTGGCATTTATCTTAACGAATCCCTTCCTGAATGCTATGCCTTCACTCAGCGGATCGAACCTGTATAGCTCCTTGGGGGCTGCAAGCTTCCTAGCGATCAGGCCCGTACCTCCATGTATCGAGTTTGGCAGCCTTAGGAGGTGCGTCGGGTCGTTTGTGACGTTCCGATCTATCCTGTCGCTCTGCACTATCGCCTGGTTCTGCACCATCTTACGGCACATCTCCACCATCTTCTTCACGCTGATTCCACGCCCGAAATCCCAGCTTCCTGCGCCGATGCCCCTTTCTATCAGGATCTTGTTCCTGTAGAGCTTCTTCGCAGTTTCTGCGTCAATGTCCATCCGCTCAAGCGCGCTAGGGCCTGCATCCAGACTAGAGATGAAGTTTCTGGCTATCTTCCCTCCCCACCCCTTCTCCTTGGGATTTGGGCCGGTTACCATTTTCATCTTCTTCATATTGTAGGTTTCCTTGTCCCAGATATTGCTGGTCTGCATGAAGAACTTGTCAAAGTCTATTCCCACGCCCGATATGTATTCTGTTACCTGTTTCCTTGCTGCAGCATCAAGCATAAGCACGTCCTTGTTCTTCACATGGACGTGATACCCACGGTTTCCGCTGAAATTCACGTCGATCTCCTTTTCAGAGAACCCGAAATCAGCCACAAGGAAATCATATACAAGCTTTATCGTTTCCTTCTTTATCTCTTCAAGACAGACGCTGCACACCCACGACTTTCCATGCTTGATCTGGCATGGCAAATCCATGTCTGTAACGTCAAGGTCAAAAACGAGTTCAGACCCCATCCAGCCCTTCCTCTCCATGGGCCTTCCTGTGGGGAATTTGTAGTATGCAGATGAAGACGATACATAAGGTATGGCGTTTGCCGATAGGTAGCCCCTGAGGTCGTGCTCGTTCCTGAAGGACATGTGCCTCTGAGAGATCTTAACGTCAAAATTACCCACTCCGAACTCACGCTCAGCTATCCTGTCCGGTGCAAGTCCAGTGGCTGTTTTGTAAAAACCAGAAATCAAACCGTTTACAAGGCCGGCTCCATTGTCCGCATTAGGAGATGACATGCTAGCCCCTTATCTATTAGGCCATGTAACCAATAAATAGCTTGCAGGAGATATATTTATGTCCAAAACCTCCTGAAAAGTTGATTTGAATGACGAAAAAGAGAACCGGAAGCGGAGAAGTCCTGAAGGACTATCACATGCTGGAGACTATTTCAAGGCAGCTCAAGACGCATGAGAAGACACTGCGCGGCGTTGTAGCTAAGAGGATTGCAAGGAAGGCAAAGACAGACCTAGAGGATGGCCTTCTGGAGAACCTCGACATAGTAGCAGAGCATATGCACAAGGCCCAGAAGGAGATAGAGCGCGCGAAGCAGAAGCTCAAGATGATATGAAAGTGTTGCATTCTAGACTCATAGATCCTGAAGATATTGCAAGAAGGATAATAAATGAAAATGCACCACTGCTATGCAAGCTTATGCGCGGAATTCCGAGAACCGCGGCAAAGGTGTCATGATGGACGAAGAAGAACTCAAGCAAGTGATAATAATAAGGAAGGACCTTGACATGGGCACTGGAAAGACAGTAGCCCAGGGAGCTCACGCATCGCTCATGAGCTATCTAGAGACAGTGAAGGTGCACAAGGATGTAGCTGAACGGTGGATCAAAGAAGGTGAGAAGAAGATAATCCTTAAGATAGACGACGAGGAGAAGATGAAGCGGCTTGCAGAAGCCTTCAAGTACAAGGGAATTCCCTGCGCCCTTGTCTCTGATGCCGGGTTGACACAGCTCCCCAGAGGGACCATGACTGCATTAGGCATAGGTCCGTGGAAGGGAAAGGATCTGGATATTCTAACCGGCGCGCTTAAGCTCCTCTAACTGTCTTTTATTCACTTCTGCTACCATTCCCAGTTCCTCGTATATGAAGGTGAGCCAGTCTGTGGTCCATTCAAGCTGCTGGCTCTTTCTCACAGGCATTGTGGATCCGCCGTGGCCTATGTCTCTCTGCATGAGAAGAAGCACCGGATTGCTGGATGTAGTGGAATTCTGCACTATCGCAGCGAACTTTCTAGCGTGCAACGGATCGCATCGCGTGTCGTTCTCGCCTCCGATCACCAAAACAGAAGGATACTGGATTCCTGGCTTTATGTTGTGATACGGAGAATATTTTATCATATACACAAATTCCTCTGGAATAGCCGGGTCTCCGTACTCCTTTTTGCAGAGCGGTCCTATGTCGAACCTGTCTGCACTGATAATGTCTGTCAAGGGCATCTCTGACACCACTGCTTTGAATAGGTCAGGCCTCTGCGCCACTACTGCAGCAGTAAGGAGACCGCCGTTGCTTCGACCAGTTATACCGAGCCTGTTGCTGTTTGTGTAGTTGTTTTTTATTAGCCATTCAGCCGCAGATATGAAATCGTCATAGGAGTTCTGCTTGTTCTTGCCAATTCCAGCCTCGTACCAACCCGTCCCATACTCCCCGCCTCCCCTGATGTTCGCTATGACATAGACTCCGCCGTCCTCGAGAAAGGGTATTATCGAACGATTGAAGTCCGGCTCGCTGGCAAGGTTGAATCCTCCGTATCCATAGAGCAGAACTGGGTTGTTGCCGTTCCTCTTGACCCCTTTTTTACTGACCATGAACATTGGAAAATCTGTCCCGTCCTTAGATTTGCACCACACCTGCTTCATCTCGTACTTGCTCATGTCTATCCTGTTTGGCTCAATGATGTTAGACCGTTGTAATTTCTCTATAGTGTAATGGGCGTAATTCAACTTGTAATCTGCCTCTGAAGAAACCAGCGATCCCATGTGAAAATAGCCTGTATTGCCCCAACCTGCAAAGGGCAGTGTCGCCGAGCCTTCTATAGGGAGATCGATATCGGCTAGCCGCCTTCCTGTCAAGGAGAAGACACTTATCTCAGAGTATCCGTCCCTAAGGTATTTTACAGTAATCCTGCTTCCATGACTTATCAGGCTCTCAATTGGCATGTCTGACTCCTTTATTACAGTCTTCCAGTTCTTTTCAGCTGGGCTGTCAAGGTTAAAGCTTATGACTCTATAGTTCTGGGCATCATAATTTGTCAGCACGTACGCAGTATTGCCTACTATGTCAACTACTGAGAACGACGCCTCCTTGTCTTTTATGAGCACTCTTATTTCAGGATTTGCATTCTTGCTGAGTTTTTTGTAATAGAGATCGTTATTCACATTGTCCGATACGTAGATGAATAGGTTCCTTCCTGCTGCATCCATATCTACATAGCAGCTCTTGTCAGCGCCCAGTCCCTTGCCGAATATGCCCTTGTCTCTTTCCTGCGAGGTTCCCAGTTTATGGTAGTAGACGTGGTTGAACCTCTTTGCATCAGGATAGTTCTTTAGGTCTGGCCACAGGCTGTAATAGAATCCATCACCATCATTAGTCCACTCAACCGACGCAAAAGTGACCTTCTCTATCTTATCCTTTAGGATCTTTCCAGTTCCAAGGTCAATTACCTTGATGGTCGTCACGTCGCTTCCGCGATGCGATACTGTAAATGCAATCTTGCTTCCATCATCGTACGGGAACCAGTCTATCATGGAGTCCTTGCCATCCCTGCTAAGCTTGCTCGGGTCTATTGCCACCTTGGGCTTTCCGTCAAGGCCATCCATATAATACAAAACCTTGTATTCGTCTCCTTCAAGCCGCCTGAACATGAAATACCTGAGTTTTCCAGAAGGTAGTTTTGTGGCCATGGGTATCGGCGTTCCGACTTCAGGGCCGCTCTCAAGCTCCTCCAGCCTTCTGTGTATGTGGTCTCTCACTTCAGAGCTGTCAAAGTATCTGCGCGAGTTATTGTTCTGCTCAACCACCCATCTCCTGACTTCAGGGCTATCAGAATTATTCAACCATCTGTAAGGATCCTTCACGACAGTACCGTGCATCACCATGCTTGCATCCTCGCTTCTAGTGGCTGGCGGTCCGTTGACTACCGACCTTTCAGCAGCAACCACATCCCTTCTTGCAGTAACCATCTTAACATCTACCATCCTCAAATCCCCAGATCACACCACGGTAATAGAAAATATCTCGTTTGTAGTTATATTTAAATATTCTGTGCGAAACGCAAATCAATTACGAAAATCGTATATAATTTGGCAAATCCCTGCCCAGACAAAAATAACATCCAGAATACCTGCAAGAGCCTGGGTTTCTCACTCAATTCTCCTGAGCGGCGTCCACAAGTCTCCATATACCAAGGATTTTCCACCAGATCCTTTCCTTACGTATCCTTCAAATATGTTATTCTTCACAGAAATATCCACAAGGAAACGGCCTTCTCCTATATGCGACTTCTCAACCAGCGATCCGGCGACATATGCATTGAAGGATATTGTTGAATCCACTACTACCGAATTTCCAGCAACAACGCATTCCATCAACACCTGCGACTTTATCACCTTGGCGTCCTCCTTGACCTCAGGACTTCCAGCAAGAGTTGAATTTATCACCTTTGCGTAGTCTTTCACAGTTGATTTTCCAGTGAGGTTAGAGCCTTCTATTACGACAGCCCTGCCAAGAACCAAGGCCCGTATCCCAACAAAGGAATCCGCAGTGACTTTTGCAGTCTTGGCCACAAATCCGCCATATGTTCCAACCGGATTAATATGCCTGATATAGAGATCGTTTCCCACAACCGCGGATCTGACTAAAACATCAAGATCTCTCAGTGCCTCCACGTCCTTTACCCTAGTTGCCAGTCCGGCATGATTTGACATTGAATCACTGTAATACAACCGCAATCATATTAAAAAGTTGGCAATGTGAACAGGAAAGCTTTTATATTGATAAGGAATAATGTAAATCACAGCGTATTTTCCCGCAACTACTGCATTATGCAGGAGGGATAATTATGGTAGAAGACTTAGAGGCATTCAACAAGTTCATAGCCGAGAATAAGGGCCAGAGGAAGTTCAAGCAGACTGTGGAACTTGCTATAAATTTCAAGGGCATAGACTTCTCCAAGCAGGACAACAGGGTCAATATCGAGATAATACTGCCGAACGGAAAGGGAAAGACCATGAAGATAGGTGTTTTCGCAACAGACCGCGCCGTGCTTGAGGAGGCTAGGAAGAATGGCGTAGAGGTCATAGACGGCGCTGAGATAGAGAAGATATCAAAGGATCCGGCAAGGCTCAACTCGCTGCTTGATTACGAACTGATGGCCCAGCCTAATCTAATGCCGCTCGTTGCAAAGAATCTGGGCCAATTTCTAGGTCCAAGGAACAAGATGCCAAAGCCGCTCGTTGGAAGCAACGCAAGCATGGCTAACCTTGCAATTGAGCTCAACAAGAGGATTAGCATAAAGAACAGGGGAAAGAACCTCCCAACAGTCCACTGCATAGTCGGCAATGAGGAGATGGAGCCAGCTAAGATATATGATAATGTAAGGGAAGTGCTGAACACCGTCACGAAGAAGGTTGGGGGGAGCCACATAAGGTCCGCTTATGTTAAGCTTACAATGAGCAAGCCGCTCAGGGTAGTGTGATATTCATGATGTTAAAAGCCGAAAAGGTAGAGTACGTCAAGAAGATTGCCAAGGAGCTCAAGAGCTACAAGACAGTAGGCGTAATGTCTCTTGAATCGGTGCCTGACACCTTGGTGCAGCGAGTAAGGAACAAGATGAAACCAGAGGTCAAGTTCCTTGTAATGAGGAGAAGCCTTGCAACAAGGTTGCTTGAGAGTGATCCAAGGCTTGCAAAGCTTGCGCCGTACACTACCGGAAACTTCGCAATTCTCCTGTCAAACAAGGAGCCTAGCGAGCTCAACGCAATAATATCGGCAAACAAGATGAGGCTAATAGCAAAGCCGAACCAGGTCTCGCCCAGCGACATAGATATAGAGTCAGGGGAGACCAGCATCGCCCCAGGTCAGGCAGTCACCGACATGAAGGCCGCTGGAATAGACGTGCAGATCGTCAAGGGAAAGGTCGTGATATCGAAGAGCAAGACGCTTGTCAAGAAGGGTGAGAAGATAAGCACTGCCATATCAAAGGCGCTAAAGATGCTAGATGTGATGCCATTCGAGGCAGGCACTAAGCTCAAGGCAGTGGTTCAAGGAGACCTGCTTTTCAACGAGGTGACTCTAGCAGTGGATACGCAGTTCGTGACAAACGAGGCAACGCGCAATTTCCTGCAGGCAAATGCGCTTGCGACGCAGATCGGATTAGTGACAAGGTATAATGCTGGCACATTCATAAGGAGGGCATACCTCTCAGCGCTTGGTCTAGGATTAGAAGCGGAGATATACGAGCCAGGCATAACGGATAAGCTCATAGCAAGGGCGGTCAGGGAGGCGCTAAGCCTTAACGGAATGGTCAGGCTCGGGGCGTCAAAGGCAGAGGAGCCTAAGGCTGAGGAACAGGCAAAGTAAAATCATACTGAATAAATGGTGAAACGATGGAGTACATATACGCAGCACTTCTCTTGGACGCGGCAGGAAAAGAGATAAGCGAGAAGAGCCTTGCAGACGTTGTGAAGGCAGCAGGCCTTGCGCCTGACGAGGCGATGGCAAAGACAGTGGCAAACTCGCTCAAGGAGGTAAACATAAAGGACGTTATAAAGAACGCCCAGAATGTCCAGGTAGCTGCACCGGCCCAAGCGGCAGGCGCAGCCCCAGCAGCCAAGAAGCAGGAAGCTGTAGAAGAGAAGGTAAGCGAAGAGCAGGCAGCAGGAGGATTAGCAAGCCTATTCGGCTAAACGCGCATATCCGGCGCGCAAAGCCCGTAGCTACTGCTAGGTAGTCTCATGTCAATGCAAAAAGCAAATGCATCAGCGACATCAGCAGCTTTGCTCAAGGCCACCGTATGCCCATATCCCTCTACTAAGCCAATAACAGTCCCAAGGCTAGTCATCGAAAAGGTAATAGATAGCGCACTCAAGGAGATAGACGACGCATACAGGAGCCGCCAGCCATGGAACATCCCAGACGTTCCAGAAGAAAGGAGAATAGCGGCAGCGTCTGCAGCCAAAGTATATGCAAGGAAGGCATTCTATAGCCATAGGGTCGACTTCACAGACGAAAGGTCCATGGTTAACGTTATATGGCACCTGACATTTGCGTCGTACTTCGAAAATCTCAACAGGTCAGGTATGCAGCGGCATTGGTATGTAGGTGCAGCCGATTCAGTTCTATTCTCAAGAGAGCTAAACACGCAGAATATCAAGTGGGCAAATGCGCTCATAAAGAAGGCCGAGGAGAGCTATGCCATAATGAAGAGCACCTATGGCGGTAATGGAGACATCCATTTCGAACTGAAGGAGGACGCAAGGCTGATTAGAGGCCTGTCAAGCCTAAGCACCTCTGACATAGAGCAGGTAAACAACTACATAGATTCCCACATATCAAGGTTTTCGACACCAAAGATAGACGATCACGCGCTCAAGGTGATATTAGACCGCGAATTAAAGGGTCTTCTGCTGGTGCTGCAGGGAGATCAAGGCAGGTTCGATAGGGCTGCAACGTACTTATTTGTAGCTGCACAGGAGTTGGAGAAGGCCGGAGCCAAGGATTGGGCAAAGGAACTGATCGAAAAGGTAAAATCAGTGCAGAATCTGTATATGGATTGGAGGAAGGTAAGAATAAACGATCCATACGCGCAGGACAGGCGCTACATTCTTTCAAATGATAATGCTGCAGGGTCAAAAATAGCTGAACTTGAGGAGAAGATAGACAGAAAGGATCCTTCCGAAGCGATAATAAGAGGAAGGGATGCACTCTCAAGGTTGCATAAAGGCCTGCTCAGGCGCAACTAAGGTTAGTCTTTAAATATGGGGCCATTTTAGTAAAATACCTATTTGATACGTGGCAAGTCCCTGACGCAGAAACAAAACACTAAAATTAATTCCAGTGGGTCTGGCGTCTATGTCAGATATGATGATAAACCCCAATAGGAAGGATAATCATATGCAGACCTTGGAGCGGCGATATTGGTGCAGCTAGGGATGTCCTTTATTCTGCAGCCGAAAGCTATCCAAGAGATGTGAGGACAAAATTTCTTATAACCTGCGGAGGCTTTGTCGCCTTCGATATGCCTGAAAGATTCGCTGCAATGGGGCCTAAGGAGAACAAGGATCTACATGCAAAGACAATGAAAGATCTGATAAGCGTTGCCGCATGTGCAGTGGACAATCTTCTAACTGACGATTTAGTCAGGGCATTGAGGCAGCACACGACCTACATCTCATTCGGAGCGGATTAATCGAAATCACAGGTGTCCACGTCCCAGACCCACATCTCACAGGCGCATACAGAATTGGTCGCATTCGTGGATCTATCCACTGGTGAATACCGCCGGACTGGAAAATCCTATCCTACTTCTGGTCAGGAAGGCTCGCTGACAAGGGTCTCAGATCTAAGCTCGCACTTCCTTGACTCGGATTTCGGCAAAGTGGCGATACTCGGATGCCATGACCTGAACATATTCAACAATCGCGGCTTTGAAAGGGCAGGAGAGTGGCGCAGGGGCATCAAGTCGGATTTCAAGGAGCTAATAAGAGAGGCACAACCAGAATATGTCCTTCAGCATCCCCACGTCACAGACACTCATAAGATATGGCATAATGCCTGGTGTGGCCTGGAACGGCTCCTGCCATCGCTAAACGCATATGCGGGTGCGGGCAGATATTTCAAGAACGGGCAGGAGCGCGAGACCCTTTCAAAGACTCTTGAAAAGACGAAACACGGGGAAACCATTGATTTCATAGTATAAACTAATCGCGGATCGCCAAAAGCCACAGCAATATTTATATAATATCCTAAAGAATAGTAGTCTGGTGCTGATAATGGATGTGTATGTAGAAAAAACAAAATGCACAGGGTGCTCACACTGCTTCGATGTCTGCCCAGTAGCAGTATTCGAAATGAAGGACCTCAATTCGCCTGATGTAAACAACGACCATGCGCCAGAAGAATTCAAATGGAAGGGTATGCACACTCCTGAGACCACTGCAAAATGGGCAAACGTGCAGGACGGCCACAAGCACTTCGCCGAGAAGCACGAAGCTGGAAGTGGAGGTCTGTCCGTGGCAGTCAACGGTCCATCATGCATACTCTGCCAAGCATGCCTTGTCGAATGCGAAGGAGAGTGCATAGTCATAACGGACGACACTAACAATGTGTACCACTCGATATACAAATAATCTTCTGAATTAGTCAGTGAATCCTGAAGTCTATAACTACTTCTATCTCGCCGGCCGAGTATGTCTTGACAACCCTCTTGAAGATTATCTTTATCCTCCTGCCATTCTTCCTGAAGAACCCCTTCAGCTCAGATATTATATCCTCAAACGCCGAGTCGCTCTTTCCAAACGCGTAATAATGCACCATGCATCCGTTTTTTGCCATCTTCAGCACAGAACCAAGGAATTCATAAGAGCTCTTTGGAAGTGGCATGATTATCCTGTCAGCAAATTTCGGATACTTTGGTGCAAGCATATTCACATCCCCCAGCTGCGCATCGACGTTCTTCTCCCTGTTCAGTTTTATGTTCTCAAGCATGTACTTGTAGGCCTGCCTGTTGAGCTCAATTGCAAGAACCCTTGCATTTTTATGCCTCTTGGCGATCTCTATTGCAAACGGTCCGGCTCCGGCGAACATTACTGCCACATTTTCGCCGTCCTTGGCGAGTTCTGACACCCTATTCCTCTCATAAGCAAGCCTTGTAGATATGAATGACTTGCGTACATCAATCTTGAATGAACATCCATTCTCATTGTAAACGGTGTCGTACTTCCTCTTCCCTGCAACATACTTGTATTTCCTTATCCTGTATCTTCCGCTTACAGGTCCTCCTTTTGACAGCACTGTCTTCACATTCTTGTTCAGGCCCATTATGACCTTGGCCGTCTTCCTCGCGGTTACTGCATTATTAGCGTCTATCAACGCCATATCCCCAATAACATCATAGCTCTTTACTGTATCATCGTACCCCTTCCCAAGCGCCTTCCTGAGTCTCTCCCTGTAGCTTGGCTGCACGGAAGTTTTATCGAATTTCATATCTACAATTTCCGCCTTTTGGATCGACAGAAAGCGCCTGTTCCGAGAGTCTGGGTTGCTGATGGGAAAGTATATAAATTCGTTAGAACTAATTAATCTGTAATTAATATCCATTAGTTTCTGCCTTGCGAGGTACTTTTTTATCTTTTCCGCGCCGGCTTTGCGCACCCTGACTCCAAGCATAGACTGATATTGACAAAAAAGCATAAAAAGTGATAAATTGGTATACTTCATCGTAAGAGTAACCGCAAGCCAGGAGAAGATTACCGCAGACATACTCCAAAACAAGGTCTCAAAGGGAAACACCGATATCCATTCAATAATAATGCCCTTCGGCATGCGCGGATATCTGATAGTCGAGGCTGCAAGCGAGATCGCGTGCAGGGATCTCATACTCAACGAACCCCACGTCAAAGGTATGCTCGCAAAACCTCTTGACGAAGCTGATCTAGACAAGGTTCTTGCCTCCAAGCAGAGCACACAGGAGATATCGGTCAGCGACACAATAGAGTTCTTCGCAGGCCCGTTCAAGGGATATAAGGCTAAGGTCATAAAGATAGACAGCGGAAAGGACGAGATAACCGTAGAGCTTATGGATGTTGCAGTTCCAATACCAGTGACAACAAAGGCCAACATGGCAAGGATAATTCAAAAAGCAGAAAAGGGATGAAATAATGACAGAAGTAGTAGTTAATGGACTCATAGAAGGGGGAAAGGCAACATCTGGGCCACCGTTCGGTCCTGCGCTAGGGCCACTCGGAGTTAATACTGCAAACATAGTCGCAGAGATAAACGAGAAGACCAAGGCATTCGCCGGGATAAAGATCCCCGTAAAGGTCACAGTGACAAAGGAGACAAAGGAGTTCAAGGTGGAGGTCGGATCGCCTACCACAAGCGCTCTCATACTCAAGGAGCTCGGGCTCGAGAAGGGAGGAAAAGTAAAGGAAGAGATAGCTGGAAACATAACGCTTGATCAAGTAAAGAAAATAGCAGAGGCAAAGAAGGCCTCGCTTTATGGAAATACTCTATCTTCAAGGGTGAAGCAGGTATTGGGAACCTGCAAGAGCATGAACATAACATGCGACGGTGTAAGCGCAAGGGAGACGATAGCAAAGATAAACAGCGGAGAGCTTAAGGTGTGATCATGGTGCTTGGATGAAAGCACTCCCAATTCCAGTACTGTATGCAAAGCTTAGGGAACGCTTTGGCTATCTAGACTGGTGGCCAGGGGAAACCAGGGACGAGATAATAATTGGAGCTATACTCACGCAGCAGGCCTCATGGAAGAACGTAGAGAAGGCAATATCAAACCTCAGGTCAGCAAAATGCCTGAATCTGAAGAAGATCAGCACGATTAACGTAAATTCGCTCGAGCGTTTCATACGGCCTTCAGGATTCTACAAGCAGAAGGCTGCAAGGCTCAAGGGTTTTGCAAGGTACATATTCTCAAACTACTCGTCCCTTGACCAGATGCTATCAAATGACACAGGCGAGCTGAGGGAGGAGCTGCTCTCGATAAAAGGGATAGGCAAGGAGACTGCCGACTCAATAATACTTTACGCTGCAGGCAAGCCGATGTTCGTAATAGACTCTTATACTAAGAGGATAGCGAGCAGAATATACGGAAGCGATCCGGATATAGAGTACGACGAGCTTAGATTCGACATATCCGGAACCATACCAGACGACCTTGAACTCTACAAGGATTTCCATGCCCAGTTCGTAGAGCTTGGGAAAGCATACTGCAAAACAAAACCTTTATGTAATGAATGTCCGGTTAAATCATATTGCAGGTACTACAGCAAAACTGCAAGGTAATCCAATGGACTTCAAGGAGTACGTAGACGGATACAGGGACGACATATATGCAAAGATAATGGAGTATCTTCCAATCAAGGAGCCTTCAGAGCATTACAAGATAGTCAGGGAGTACAGCGAAAGGAAGGGAAACTACAGGAGACCAGGGCTTCTCCTCCTTGCAGGGGAGATGTTCGGTGCAACAAGAGAAAAATTATTGCTTCCTGCTGCAGCAATGCAGCTGTCAGAGGACTGGATACTAATCCATGATGACGTAGAGGACAACTCTGACCTTAGGCGAGGAAAGCCTGCGTTACAGAAGATCTATGGGAACGAGATAGCCATAAACGCTGGAGACGCCGCACACATTGCAATGTGGAGGATGCTAAAGGACAACCTCATCAAGATGGGTATTGACCAGGGAAACAGGATATATGAGAAGTTCTATGAGATGCTTGAATACACGGTTGAGGGACAGTATCTTGAGACCAACTTCATGTTCAACGTCAGGAATCTCTCCAAGGCCACAGAGGACCTCTATTTCAGGATAGTGCACGGTAAGACATGCTATTATTCAGTATACGGGCCCATGCAGATCGGCGTGATGATCTCAGGGAGGGATGGAGGCACAGTCAACCTGATGAAGACTATAGGTGAGCCTGCAGGAATGTCGTTTCAGATAGTGGATGATATACTGGACATGACTGCAGACGATAAGGAGTTTGGTAAGAAGAGGTACGGAGACCTGTATGAGGGCAAGCTTACCCTGATAATGTTGCACTCCTATTCAAGTGCCACTGCGGATGAAAAGGCAAAGGTCGACTCAATATATTCAAAGAGGAGGGAACAGAAGACACAAGACGAGATAAACTTCCTGGTCGAACTTGTAGACAAGTACGGCGGAATAGACTACGCAAGGTCAATAGCAGAGGACTACTCAAACAAGGCCAAGGAAGCGATAACCACTTACGGAGGGGTCATACCTGACAATGAGTATACCGAAACAATGCTCTCTGCGATAGGGCAGTTGTACAACAGGAAAAAATAATGCCAAACAGCAATATGCTTTCCCACGCATAAGCGCAGTATTTCATATCGTAAGCGGTCTTAGCTTCCGAGTTCGGAATGAGTTCGGGCGTTTCCCCGCTCCTATGGCCGTTTGACATAAGTATATGGCACTAATAGTTTTAAAAGGCTTTCTTGTCTTCATTTCCGTAGCAAGTAGATGTCGAATCTAACAAAGCTACGATTGATGATTATAGCAAGACAGGATTATAATACTACACTTCTTACTCGACAATGTGTTGTATTGCTTTCTAGATCTGCTATAAAGGCCAATATACTGGTGCTTGCCAGGCCAAAACCAGCACAAACCGCATGCTTATCCAAACAGCAAGCCTTAAATATTTATCTAAGTATATAATCATATACTTAAGTAAAAGATGATACGAATGGATCTGGGAAAATACGACTACTCCAAGATGAAAACGATACTGTCAATCTGTGCTGCTGCCATATTGCTGCCTAGGCTTGTAGGCGCCCAGAGTTTCGCAACACTCGACATAATCTCGACCCTAACCTACGTACAGGACCTCCTGACCCACATAGGTCCCATACTGAGTGCAATACTGTTCATAATAGCAGGCCTGCTTTACGCGATAGGTCAACTCTTCCCTGCGCATCAGCGCGCGAGCTTCCATACAACTGCGGGTGACATGATAATGGGCGCTGTGGTTGTAGCAGTCCTCTCAGTTACAGCGAACAGCTTTGCACTGGCATCGACACACCTGCTGTCAAATAGCACACCAGCAAACGTAACGTGATCTAAAATGCTCTCAGGCGGATACGGATTCTCCATTGCGGTCAGCGTCCTTGCAATAATGATCTCGATAGGAGGTATTTCGGTAGGCATCGGCTATGCAACAAGCAACAGGAGGCTGAAGGAGTTTGGAAGGGATGAGCTTAACCAGTGCCTGGTCAACGGGCTGCTGATTGGCGGAATGGCAGCGCTCTTCCTGCCATCAGGAATAATAACATCGATAATAAATTCCGCCACATTCAATAGTACATCCGTGCAATGCCCAACATATCTCAGTTCAAACGCTGCGATCTGCTTTGCGAGCGGCTACCTTTCCGGAGGAGGCTATTTCCTGGATGGGGTGCAACATGCATCGATCCTGTCCCAGTCAACCGGCCTGATAATAAGCTTGCTATCGCTGAATACTGTACTGGGCCTTCTCTCCTCCCTGAAGATAAGTATCATTGTAGTAAGTTTTTCACTGACTCAGGTCCTCCAGCCTGTCCTGAACCAGATACAGTTCTTCATAAAGACACTCACGACAGTATCGATAAGCGTGCTTGTGCAGTCATCCATACTCACGGCAATAGCCGCCTCAGCAACCACGGTCATACTGCCTCTTGGGCTCATACTCAGGACATTTTATCCGACCAGGCAGATTGGAGGGTTTCTGCTCGGGTCAGTCGTCGGACTTTATGTGGTGTTTCCGCTGACATACGTGCTGAACGCCTCGATAATAAGCTCATACCAGGCAAGCCTGAGCAACTCGACGATAGTCAGCCTGTCGAGCTCCGCTTCCGGACTGAACTCATATGTCGTAGGCTTGGATCCCAATTCAAATGACACCGGTTCAATAATGTCTGGAATCTCCTCCTTACTTTCATCAATCTCCGGGCAGGTATCCAACCTGATCAGCGCCATAATGGACTACATCTCATACTTCATCATGGCGGCCTTTATACTCCCAGCATTCAGCGTCGTCATAACATCAATATCCATAAAGGAGACAGCAGCCTTGCTGGGCTCAGAGATGACATTCAACATATTCGAGATGATTTAGCATGCAAACCGCAAATCAAGACAACAAGAACAATTTCTACATGGCATATGCGCTATCTGCGGCGATTTTTATCACCGCTCTTATCCTTTCCAATCCTGCAATACTGCTTGCCTCAGCCCTGCTCCTGCTTTTTGCCGTCATTATGCTGCATTCAGGTCACATAATCAATAATCTCCTGATTAAAAGATCAAAGATAGTCATGCTCTCCGGAAATTACAGGATAAGCACGAATCTGGTTTCAATATCGCGCAAGGAGGGCGAATTATTCAGGGCAATATCCATAGCGCTGCTGAAGCCAAGGGCCGGCTCCGAGGTGAAGAGCCACTCATTGAAGGATCTTCTCGACAGCCTGAACGAGCGTTTCGAGTTCTCGGTTGAGCTGTCAGAGGCAGACAAGACAAAGATATTGGATAATCTCAGGGCGAAGCTGAGGATGAAGGAAATAGCCCTCTCAAGGATAGGGGAGAAGTCCTATGACAAAGCGAGCTTCCTGAAGCGCCAGATAGACCTAATAAACGGCGATATATCAAGCCTTGCATCCTCTGGCAAATCCTTCCAATTCGTAATAAGGATAAAGTCCATAAGCACCTCGGATGACCAGAACGATGCTGAAGCCTATTCAGCCAAAAACATAGAGATACTCGCCAACAAGTTCTCAGCGTCCCTTGGGCTCGATTACGATATCCTTAGGGGGGAGGCTCTCCTGGACTATAGCGGTGTTTGATTGCTAGACCTGATAAGCTCAGAAAGCGTTGCCAATTTGATATATATGCCAATATCTCCAGAGCCGGACCTGGAAACCAGCGCCAGAAGCTCTGAAGATGGGACCCTGCTGGGAAATACCAGCCATTTAAACATGCCCGCATTCATAGATTTCAGAAACCTGCTGAATCCGCACATATTGATATGTGGAATGACCGGTGGAGGAAAGACCTATCTTGCAAAAAGCCTTTTCGCACGCATGTACATGTTTTCAAGCTCAAACGTGCTGCTTATCGATTTTACAGGAGAATACCTTGAAGCCGCATCAAGCCTTCAGGTCATAAATTCACCAGGTCTGGAAGGGCTTTTTGGAGAGGGCCAAGGCGTGATGCACATAGACCTGCATGGGCTATCAGAAAGTGAAAAGGTGGCAAAGGCATCAGAGATTTTCGACAAGGCCGCAGAACTGATGAGAAAGAGAGGCTACAAGCAGAGGAACAGGCTGATGATACTGATCGACGAGGCATGGAAGCTCATAGAAAAGAACAAGGGGCTCGAGACAATCATAAGGGAGGGCAGAAAATATGGCGTTGGCCTGATAACGTCATCCCAGCTCCTGCACGACACAAGCGCAAACATCCTATCAAACATGGCCACGATCTTCATATTCAAGACAACAAACATCAAAAGCCTTGAGACTCTGTCAAAAAACTTCAACCTGTCGGAGAAGGAGCTCAAAAGCATACAAGATCTTGACCTTGGCAGCTGCTTTGTAATTCAGCTTCACAAATCCGGTGTAAGGTCAGCATTCACCATACGCAAAGTTATAGGGATACGGGACACCAATACGATAAGAATTAGAACAGGTGCTGGAATGGAGATTGGAATAAGCGTGACAGAATTCGACGAAATGGTTGCTTCACTGTGCGGAAGGGGTAAATTGGTTCATGTAAAGGATAAGGTCAAGGAAAACTGCATAACTCTACCTGACCTAGTGGCGAAACTGATTGAAAACGGTGCAGACAGGCGCGGCATACTGCTGAGACTACAGAAAATCGGATTCAGCAACTCAAGCATAGCCGACGCCTTCTCCATAGCAATAAGCAATATTGGTGCATGAATACGAAAAACAAGGGAAAGATCTATTTCTCAAGCAGGATAAGACTTGAGGCAAGAATTAAAACCAGCATGCCAAGTGTAAAATCAAGGATATCCTGCTATCCAGCCATCAAGCAAGTGGCCACAGGGACCAGGATAACTTACCTTATAGGGTATGAAACGCAGGCCGACAGGTTCCATGTGCTTGAATTGGAGAAGGACAGGATAACAATGACCACCAATTCAACATCTTCACCAACATATTTCATGAAAGAATCGGTGCTCAGGCTGATGAGCGTTTCCATTGCATTGTCAGAGGACTATGAGATAGATTTACGGGGCCTGCTTCCATACCTGACGTATCTCCTTTCAAACAGCGATATATTAATTCACGAGAACAGGGCCAGCAATTTCAACCGCAGAGCCGATATCATACTTTCAAAACGCGTCATAGAACTACTTGGACAGAGGAATAGGCTTGAAAAATACTCAAATGAGCTCAAGTCAAGACTTATTTCTACTGTTTCAACCCTAATGCTCTGCAAATATGGCAACGGGTTCGACCATACAGCGATATCAAGGGAGCTTGGAGTGACCCAAGAGACCATTGCAGAGGCAATAAACGAGCTGAGAAGCAGGGGATACAGGTTCATAAGCTTGAGGAACGGGAATCTTGAGATAGTGAGGGCATGAACTTCGCATACCAGCTCCTAGTTAGTGTGCCAGAGATACTATTTGCCATTGGATTCCTGATATTTGCAAAGAGAATACGAATCAATGTTCCAAAGATAACGATAAAGTCGGCCGAAGCTACCGGTTCTGAGAGGATCAGCAGCCAGAATGAACTTGCATCAGAAGAAGAGCTGTTGAAATTACTTATAACTAACGGAGTGGATGCCAGCGGAGCAGTTCAGATAAAAGACCGCTCATCGGAATTTGGCATTATTTATCATGCAAACCTGTCCGAACAGAATAATATCCTTAAAAACAGGAAAACCAAGATAAAAATATTAAGCAACTGCAGAGACCAGATACAGCGGCAGGTTCTTTCTTGCACTCCTGACTCAGGATTTATGCTTGCTCATTTAATTGACGGAAATGTAGAGATAGTTCAATAATGTCAGGACTCCAATGACTTCGGGACTCCAGAAACCAGAAACTTTCCGCCTTCAACCATAAACCGAGCCGAGTCATATAGCTCTACACGTGAAGTTTTCAACAGATGGTTGACTTCTGACAGATATGCTTCTGGGTTTATAACCACTTTGCCTGTTGATAGCTCCTTTCTCAGAACATCCTCGCTGATACTGCGGTCCATCCGCACCACAACAAGGAATGTAGGTATTCCCAGCTCTGCGGCATGGGCCATGAATATACCAGACTGGCCGTTCACATTAAACTCTACCTTATCTGTTGTCGTGCTCTTAACCTCATATATGGCAGCCACATTGCCAGTCCTGGCATCTATTTGGACTACGTCCAGATTCTTAGGGGTCATACCTCTGTATTCTCCGAAGTTGGGTGCGGTGAAAGGCGCATGCCCATTAATCAGCGTATACCTGCAGCCTAAAATAGCAGAAAGCTTCATGCTAATCGCCTTTTCGGTAAGCTCACCGGCCAGATAGCCCATCAATTCTGGTTCATTTGCAGGCCCATACTTTTTTGGCGCTGATTTTAGCATGTCATAAAAGATGAAAGATCACATATTTATAACTTTTAATCCATGATACAATCCTGTACTGGGGATTTAGTGGCAGGAAAAGAGATAGGGATCGTCGGCCTAGGAAAGATGGGGAAGAATATTGCTTTGCAGATGCTAAGTAAGGGCTATTCTGTTACTGCGTACAACAGATCCACGGGGCCTCTAAACGATGTTGCCTCAAAAGGCGCAAGGAAGGCCAAGTCAGTCAAGGAACTTGCTGCATACTTGAAGGGACCAAGGACCGTTTGGGTCATGCTGACATCAGGGGATATCACCGTAAGCATAATACGTGAGCTTGCTTCACATTGCAAGAAAGGTGATACGATAATAGATGGCTCAAACTCTTACTACAAAGACGCAGTAATACTAAACGCAGAGCTTGCAAAGATGGGAATATCATATCTGGACGCTGGGTGCAGCGGAGGGCCTAGCGGCGCGCTGAACGGAATGTCGATAATGATCGGAGGAGACAAGAATGCGTTCAATAGGTCAGAGCATATATTCAAGGACTTAAGCGTTCCCAAAGGATACCTTTACACAGGAGAGAGCGGGACAGGTCACTTCACTAAGATGGTTCACAATGCCATAGAGTACGGGATGATGCAGTCTATAGCTGAGGGTCTTGACCTTGTTGAGAACGGTCCATATAAGAACATAAATCTCAAGAAACTCACCGAGTTGTGGAACAACGGATCCGTGATACGCGGATACCTAATTGAGCTCGCATCAAAAGCTCTGGAGCTAGACCCTCATCTTGATTCGATAGCCCCGTATGTTGAAGACACAGGAGAGGGCAAGTGGTCGGTCAAGGAGGCTGTAGATTACAATATACCTTTCAGTGCAATAACCACATCTCTGTACGAACGTTTCGAATCCCGTGACGCAAAGAAGTTCAGCAAGAGGGTCATTGCGTCTTTGAGGCACGAATTTGGAGGACACGAAGTGAAGAAGGAGAGACTGCATGGCATATAATCTCGGAGTTATAGGTATGGGGCATTGGTTCGAGAGGCTGTACGCCGGAATGGTCAAGACCAACGAGATAAAGCTGCTCAAGGTTGCAGGGGCTAGCGCCGTTGAATCAAAAAAGGATAGGCTTGCCAACCTAAACGTTCCAGAGTCGAATTACTACCAGATAAATGGCAATACGACTATTCCCGAAGGATTCTTTGAGGGGCTGGACATAGTGCATGTCTCTGATCCAAACGAGTTCCACGCGCAGCAGACTATGCAATCCCTTTCAAAGGGGAAGATAGTGCTGACAGAGAAGACCTTCGGAGGCAACAAGCAGGAGTTTGAGGGCGTTCTTGATTACATAGAGAAGAACGGCCTGCAGAACAAATCGTACCTTCATCTTCACTATGCACACAAGCTGCTTACCATCGGGCTTGTCGAGATGCTCAAGAGGATGACAAAAGAGTACGGCAAGATAGTCGCCACATCGTTCACGTTCTTTGAGCCCGAACACCCCAACGTTGACAGAAGGAGGCTGTGGCTATTCCAGATGAAGAACGGAGGGGTGTTCATGGACCTAATACACCCCTTCGAGACTTATTACAAGGGTGCTATTGCTGAGAGATTCGAGCTAAAGGAGATGCATCCGTATGTTGCAAATCCGGCATATGTTGTCGGCGATCCGACAGGGGTTCACGCGCGGGTCAAGATATCAGGTGCATTCTTCAAGGAAGGAGCAATGGCAGACATACGTGTAGGGTTGGGACTTAAGATACAGCATGAGCGGAAGCGCATGAGGCTAATCTTCGAAGGAGGCCAATGCCTTGATTTAGAGTTCATAGACTCCGAATCCGAATACAGCACTGACAACAGGGGAATATGGGTGCTCAGGACTGCATTGAACGGAGACATGATTGAATCAGGTGCGCCAAAGGGCCCTACGCCCCCGGACATATTAGTGAATGACATATTGGAGCTGTGCAGGGAGAGGAATCCCGGATTCACAATAAATGACCTAAGGGTAATATTCGGTCCACAGTGGACCTACCAGGAGATGCTTAAATCAACGCCGCTCATAACAGACAGTGCTAAGATAAGCCAATTCGTAAATGAGGGACTCGAGAACAAGATTGGTTGATTCCTTTATCCTATCCCTACATACTGGCATAGGAATTCTGTGAATATCCCGTCGCTATCGCACAAAGCGCTTTGCGCCCCTTCTAGTTCATTATGCAGATATTCATTAGGGGTCTGGGAGACCAGAGCGACTGTCTTTGTATTCCCTCCGCCATTTGCCCCCATTATCTGCACTTCGCACTGCTCGTTCAGGGTAAGGTTTGCATTAGGAGCTGTGAATGATGTTGTTATGTTTGCTACCTGGCCGGATCCAACAGTATAGCTCACTCCCGGCTCAGCCGATACTCCAGAGCAGTCGTTTATCGAGACTTTGAAAAGCCCCTGGGTTGTTCCATAATTCTCAACGAGCATTGTCAAGGTTCCTGTCCCTGATATGCTGACAGGAGATGCATTTACTATGAGTATCTGCGGGGCTCCTGCAGGAAGTGAAAACCCTAGGAACTGACCATTCAGAGCGAACCTTATCCTAGGATTGGGTGTGAATCTTGCAGGGAGGTTTATTGCAAATGCAGGGCTTCCGTCAAAATTGGTTATCTCATATTGATATCCAGACAGGTTCTGCACCGAATACATAAGCGCTGCAGCCTGAAGATTCGACAACGAATAGTAAACTGAAGCTGTTGTATTCATGCAGTTAACTGCATTTTTGACTGACTGGTTGGTAAGTTGTGTAGCAGATACAACAACGCACGAACTGGAAACTATGCCTAGGCTGGTCGGATTGAAATGCTGATTGAAGTTTGGTATTTTGCTCTGAGTGAATTTGTAATACTGCGTGTACCACCTCATGTATGTGCCAGCATTCTGAAGATACCAATGCCCCTTAGAGTCATTGAGTGCTACATAATCTGTGCCATTTGGCGCTGCTGTTCCTCCAAGCGCTATGCCTGTCTGGTTTATCCACCATGCCTCTGCAAGCCTGTCACTAGAGATAGCCGGTGTATTATTATAAGGCAACTGCAGTACCTCATGCTGACCGTTTGCATAAAGTGATATGTTCGCAAAGAGCCGGACTATAGGGGACACAGGAAGCACCTCTGCCCATCCCACAGTCTCATTGTATATGCATACCCGCCCTACAGGAACATTATTTACTATGCTGCCGAAGCTCGGCTGAACGCTTAAGTATAGATCCCACTCCGAGTAAAGCCCAGTAGGATAGCACTGCGGGGCAGGAGTGGCGTTCTGGTATATTCCGCTCTGAGTAACAGTGCCAACCGTATAATAAGAAGACATTGTCTGTATCGGCACAAGCCTGAACGTATTGACTGTGTAATACGAGGTCTTCTGTTGGCTCAGAGTGCCATATATCCGCAGAGGGTAAGAAGCTGTTATCTGCCTACCTGCAGAGTCGGTATAATTAATTGCTCCTGACCCTATGCTTGCGTTTATGTTCTGCCCAGTGCTGTTGAACGATACGTTAAATGACCAGACTCCCTGGGCTTCTGGCTGGTTGGGCTGCAGGGTATGCCCTGGATTTGCTGTGTTGTTCAGATAAACAGAACTTAACTGGAACGAGGAGGCGTATGAAATACCAATCAGCATGCATGATACGATGAGGAATCTAAGTATGCTGGTTTCTAACTTATGATTCATGTAATCCCATATACTCTATTAATTGAAAGGCTATAATTTATTATATATTCTGATAAATGATTTCGCACCGCAGTATATCCACGCATTATTCAGTGGCTGTTTAGACCGTGATCCTCCTTGCACCATTTTCAGCAGACCCTCTCCGCAATCTCCCCAGCGCGACCCTTGCATCGGCCATCACCATTACCGACGTTTCAGCGCAAGATAGGAATACTGCAATATTCTCATTCTTCAACTTCTTCGCCAATTCATATGCGGTCATTCCATTGCGGTTTATTACGTTTATATCTGCACCTTTTCCCACAAGAAACTTCACCATTTCAAGCCGTTCGGGAGTGTCATTAACGCTTGCGGCATTCATGAGCGGCGTCCAGGAAAAATTATCCCTGGCATTAATGTTTGCGCCTTTTTCTACAAAGAACACAACGGTTTCAAGATTTCCATGCATTGCAGCCCGCATTAGTTATCCTCCATCAAAACACCTTTATGCGCTGTTCATGAATCCCTCTTCTCAGCCTTGAAATTGCCTCAGAGCCGCGCTGCAATTCCTTCCTAAAGGCATCGTCGCTTGGGATTATCCCAAGCAGGCTGCTATGGCCTGCGACCTTTGCAAAGTCGTTGGCAGCCAGTCCGTAATTGCTTCTTGCGAAAGGGTCGGCGCCATAATCAAGGAGCATGGTTGCAATAGGCTCAAATCCGTACCTTGCCACGAACATTATAGCTTTCCTTGAAAGTCCCACAACAGTCATTTGACCGAAAGTAATGCCTCAATAGGTGCCAATGGCGCAATACTCTTTATCATTTTCTGGTCCATCCGCCTGATAAAGTTTGCAATCACTATACCTATCTGTTTTATGCTCATAAAATTGCAGTTGTTCAGTGTTTTGTTCCTCAAATAATTATGGACATATTCCTCTGGATTGATTTCTGGTGAATACGGAGGTAGGAACAGAGGTTTCATATGATCCTTTTTACCGAAGAACCGTGCTACTCGTTTATCGTGATGGACTGCGCTGTTATCCATCAATATAAGCACTTTGTCGTTAGGATATCTATCGTCTATTTTATGAAGTAGCAAGAGGAATGACGGCGTCTTTGCGCTCTTCCTTACAGTCTCGATTATCTCGCCTTCTGAGACCTCCACCGCGCCGAAGTAGTTTGCCCTTTCTACCCCTTTTTGAGGCGCATCAACCACAAGTCTCTGATTGTACGTCCATCCATAACCGTTATGTGCAGATGTAGATACAGACATCTCGTCGATAAATACTATTTTGGTGAAATCGGATTCTGTTGAGAGAGTGAGAAAATTTTGGGCAAATTTCACCTGTTTATTCATGTCTGCCTCTTTGTATCTTAACTGCGATTTAACATACTTTGCACCTGTCTTGCGAAGGTGCACTCTGATGGTTTCTTCAGCAATATCCTTATTATGGGACTTCAGAAAATATTCTCGCAGTTCCCTGGTCGTCCAAGTTGCAGCGTTTATCCCGAAATCTTTGGGTTTCTTGTTGTCTATAAGGTCTTTGATTTCTTTGTCATCTTCTGGTGTCAGTTTTGATGGTTTACCACTTCTAGGTTTGTCGTCCACGGTTCTATCTGCTCCCCATT
>DAHWIK010000041.1 GCA_027345185.1 Microcaldota archaeon | reverse complement strand
GTTTTGAGAAAAGGTTCAAGAGCTACTTATCATTCAAGATGACGCTGGTGCTCTCCGTATTATCTACGTATGCACTTTCAGCCCTGAACTTAGCATTTTCAGGCAAACCGGCAGGAGGAACTTCCATTCTCGCCTTTGATATGTTGCTATTCTTGTTCCTCGGCCTAACTGTCGATTACACCCATCTGATTAAGGCCAGAAAATACAAACTGAAGGAGCTAATGAAAAGTCAAGCCAGCAGACTAGTAATATTCGTGAATCGGCTAGTGAAGAAGGAAGTTTCGAGCGAGCTAGCTGCAATCCGTGTGTATAATATTCTCAAGATTATCTACTTGTCCACCATTGCAGGCGCAGTTGGGGCCTTGCTACTTGGTTACATACCTGGCGACAGCGCGCCGTTACACATGGCCGGAGGCTTTATATTGTTGCTTTATGTGTTTTTAGCAAACAGGAAGGAAATATCAGGGGGAGAATCTATGTCGAAATCCATCAGGCAGAAATTATATCAAAAACCAGAGATTTCAACCGAAGGTAGCGAGGATGAAGAGAGGCTTCGTTTTTCAATTGTAATTACGATTGTGGCTTTCCTAGCAACATTGATTATCGCACTTCAAGGCATAGTGCTGAACATAAACTCAGCACTTAACAGTAATTCGCCTCCGGCTCCAAATCAAGTTTCTTTAACTTGTTTGATGAGCAATTCAATGACTATCCTTACGTTGGCACCGATTTTATTAATTTTTCTTGCCTTACTTTTCCGCTATGCATCGATACACGGCAAAATAAGATGGCAGTCTATAGTTAGTTGGAGATTTGCTTCTTGGATTGTATTATTGCTAGCACTTGCATTAGAGATTATGATAGTGCTTTCACTCACATGCAAGCCTGCTTAACTTTGTTTTATACGTTCCTCCTTTCAAAACCCCAGCTCGTTCACTAGCTCAAGATGGTCGGTCATTACATTCCCTTCCTCTTTCGCAGCTCACGAGGGGGTCGCCACAACTGGCTTTAAGCTTGCAACCAAGCAGCGGCTATACTAGCCTTGAAGGAACCTCTGCGGCTGCTTATGGGCGGGGGCAGAAGTAGCCTTGCCGTTGGGTCTGGTAGCCGTAGCCGCCGTCCGAACGAAGTTCGGCGCGCCCGAACCTGCACAGAGCAGGCGAAGGGCGTGAGGCGGCGGAGGCTTACTAAAGACCTCAACTAAAGAGGTATGCAGTATTATTGATGGTTAGAAGTCCCTCGTGAAAACGGAGGGGGTCTTTAGGTTGTCGTCGAGAGCCTACTAAAGACCTTTTGGGCTTGAGGTCTTTAGTCGCCCGGAGGTCTTTAGTTACGGCCTGAAAGCCTCGCTTTGAGGGCAACTGCTTGGCTTACTCCGAACGCTCCCTCTATGTTCTGGTAGAGTGCCTTGCGGTCTGTGCTTATGTAGGTCATGGTCGTTCCGGGCTTGCTATGCCTTGCGAACTTGCTGGTCAAAAATACGTTGCCATTCGTCTGCTCGGCAAAGTGCGTAATGGCGTAGTGCCTGAGACTATGAGTAGTCAGCCTGTGCAGGTTCCTAACGGCCCTATTCGGCCTAGACTCATCGCTCTGGTCGTAGACTTCCAAGAGTCCGGCACTTTCCACATAGTAACGGAACATATTGCGCACGTAGTTCTCGGCCACGTGAGGCTCCTCAAGCCTGCTCTTGCCTTCTTCTTTGAAGAAGACGCAGCCTTGAGCCTTCTCTATGGCCGAGCTATGCTCCTCAATGAAGGCCAAAGTCGCTTGAAACAGCGGGGCAGGGATTAGCAAGGTATCCAGAGTCATGGCCTTCTCTGTCTTTACCACTAGCTCCCTGCTCTCGAACTTTATGTCCTTAATGTTGATCCTTACAGCTTCGCCTATCCTGAGACCTAACTGCGATTGGTAAAGGAAGAGTAACCTGAATTTCTCGTTATCCACCACCTTGAAGAACCTCTGCACCTCTTGTTCAGTAAACCCTTTGTTCAAGGAGCCATACTTAGGTATTCGGCTCCGCTGGAAGCGTTTCCTGAACTGCTGCATGACCATCTTTCGTATCTCTACAAGATGGTGCTTCGGCAAGGTAGGTAAGTACCTCTCCAATTCGCACTTTATGAGTGCGAAATCCTGCTTTGGACTGCACCCAGAGGCTTGATGGGATTCGGCTTTGAAACCGCAATCGCACCCAGACCCGCTTGCCGGTTTGTCGCTTAAATTTACTTCAGCTTCTTGATAAAACTTCTTTCTAAGAAGTTTTATGGACTCGGCGGGATTCGCACCCGCGGCCTTTTCGTTGCGAACGAAACGCGCTACTACTGCGCTACGAGCCCTCATGATGATAAGACAATTAGCTCTATTTATATCTTATGCAACATAAAATTCATCATGGTCGGTGTCGATAAGGAATCTTACGCAAAGATATTCGAAAGGGTACTTGCAGATATAAAGCCTAGCGACTCAGAAGCAGCAGACATAACGTACAAAGTAAACGAGCTTATCAACATCCTTGCAAGGATAGTGCCAAAGTCAGTAGAACTCAGGGTTGCCGGTTCAATAGCCAGAGGCACAAACCTCAAGGGCACTGGCGACGTTGACATATTCATGCTGTTTGACAAGAATATGGAAAGGGACAAGGTGGTAAAACTGGGTCTTGAATACGGGAAGAAGGTGCTGAAACATAAGAAGGGCAAATACGAGATAAAATACGCAGAGCATCCCTATATCCGCCTCTATCTTGACTACCTGGGCATGAAGGCGGACATAGTCCCTGCATTCAAGATAGATGATGTGGAAGAGATGGGAACAACTGTTGACAGGACACCTCTCCACACAGAATTCATAAATTCGCACCTGACGGTGAGGCAGAGGGACGAGGTAAGGCTGTTGAAATACCTGCTCAAGGCCCACGGAATATACGGTGCCGAGGTTAAGACGAACGGATTTTCAGGATATCTCTGCGAGCTACTGGTATACCACTATGGATCGCTTCAGAATCTGCTAAGCGCAGCCGCAAAATTCAAGCTCCCGCTTGTAGTTGAACCAAGGAATAAGAGGGAATCAGGCAGTTCTGAGGCTGTCAAGAAATTCAATTCCCAATTTATCGTAGTAGATCCTGTGGATGTTGACAGAAACGTTGCAGCAGGGGTGTCTTTGGAGTCACTAAGCAAATTCGTGCTTGTTGCAAGGCAATTTACCGAGAAACCGGATATAAAGTTATTCTACGGGCCAGGATTTTCAGACAGCCAGGCGAAGGGCTTTGCAGAAAGCATTTCGAAGATCGCCGGGCTTGATACATTCCTGATAATATCAAAAGTTCCTGCCAAGAGCGAGGACGTAATATATCCGCAGCTCAGGAAGGTCAACAACCAGATAGTAAATCACTTGAAGCAGAACGGCTTTAGCGTATATATCAGCGCGCAGCTCATATCCGGCCGCAAAGGACTGCTTTTCATAGTAGCGCCAAAGCAAAGCCTCGAATCAAGGCTACTCAGGGGACCAAGCATATTCATCCAAGGTGCGTCCCAGGCCTTCATAAAGAAACACGCCAATGCCATCGGCTTCACAATCAACGATTCCGAGATACATGCACTAGAGAAGACAGGTGTAAAATCAATAGGAGGGGCGCTTAAGAGGCTTCCATCCAGCATACTCATGCATAAGGACATCAACCTCAAGAAATCCACTGTGCTTGTGAACAGGATACCGGAGGAATATTCAATACTACTTTATTCGGAGCTGCAGAAGAAGCTTTCAATATGAATGCAGTCAAAGTGCGGCTTTTCCTAGGTACTGTGCCATCCCATTGAGCTCTCCGAGCACATCTATCTCCTTTGGCTTTTCAATCTTGCCGTTTATTATCTTGATTATCTCATTTGCTGCGCCCTTCCCTCCCCATATCTCGTAAACGGAATCGTAATTCTCCATCGAGTTCACTCCGCAGTAGTCTATTGCTTCAGACACTATGTTGCTTTCTATCTTCTTCATGCTGTATCCGCGCTTCTCCATCCTCTCCAGAAGGGTCTTGAGATGCTCCCTTATCACGATAACAGTTGCCCCCTTTATCTTCATGTCACACAGCAGATGTCCCTCAAATATCACCAGATTGGCTTTGCTCGAAGCTGCAATTTTCTCTATCTCTAACCTGAGCCTCTTCATATCAGCTATTATTTCTCCATCCTTGGAATAGCCTGTAAACAGCCTCTTTTCCTTAACAAGGTCATTCGCCTTTATGAGCTCCGAATCATTTAACATTCCAGACAGCCTCTCAGATATGGATGTCTTCCCTGAAGTCGGCGTGCCGGTTATGACTATTATCTTCTTCATGGAATCCTTCCTGCCTTCAGGCTCCCGCAAACCTGTCTGAAATGTCGTCCAGCCTGCTCGTTATCGTGTCCCTTGAATTCTCGATAGAGACTACCATGCTTTCAGGAGGCTTTATCGATAGCAGGCAGCTCCTGCTGCCTGAGAATAGCCAGCTCCCTATGCTGTACTTCCTGTAGCTTGTTGAGAGATCGCACACGTAATTAGAGCAGTTTATCAGTTTTGTGATAAGCAGGTCTATCTGCCCATCGTACTTGTTAATGTAGATTGTCTCCGGAGTCACGTCCCCGAAGTCGAAGTCTGCGGGGGTCAGGAATGGCACTCTTGCTATGCCGGACCTGCTACTCACGATCTGGTTGATCTGCGTATGGATCGCGTCTACGTCTTCAAGCTGCTTTGTGAGCTCATCCTCCTCGTCCTTAAGGTCTCCCAGAAGCTCATCGAAATATGCTATCACGTCAGTCTTCATCTTGTCTATGGTTGCTGGCATGTTGTCCATTTTCGTGAAGTCCTGAGGATTAAGCAGCAATTTTCTAATGCTGACATTGTATTTCTTTGTTGTGTCCGCATCGATCTCGTTTATGAAAACGTCTGTCTGGTCATCCCAGGGAAGCCCAGTAACATCATCAGCCATAAAACCAGGAATATATGGCCGCGCAAATTAATTAGCCTTTCGCAGGCTGGCTTAATGCATGTCCTGTATAAAATTCTGCAAGACGCAATCTATATTATCTTTGGCTGCGGAATATGGGTTGATGTACGCCGACAGGTCAAACCTTGATTTTGCATATCACTATCCGTTCTCAAATGAGGCAAGGGCAGTGATAGCCCAGGCTGGCCAGGGAATTGAAGAAAGGCTGCTAAAGGCCGGAAAGGACAGGGTCGAGCAGGACCTTAATGAGGATTCTGTCGCCCATTCAGACATAAGCATGCCGGAGATAAAGCGTACGTACGTGCTCAGCTATGTCTACTCAAGGATGATAATAAGCGCCATAGGCAACAGGATCTATCTTGAACGCTACATAGCATCAGAGGCCAAGCGGGCGCGCAGCGCGCTGGAAGCAGAAACCATGCCAAACATACTCAGGCTTCTGGGCGAGCTTGGGGTGGAGATGAGCTATTCTGGCGAACGCTTCATAATAGGGTTTTCAAAGTTCCTTATGCTTTCGTCAAGGTCCGAGGAGCTCGGGCTGGTAAGGCAGGAGCTGGACAAGGGCCTAGTGTACCTGCGCAAGGATAGCGCACTGAAGCTCATCGAGAATGCAGTTGCAGATGAGATAAGGAAGAAGCTGCCCATACCACTAAGCGATCTTCCGAGGCTCATAATAGAGGAATCGAAGAGCGTCAAGCTGCCCAAGATAAATACACAGGTCGCGGTGAGGGAGGGAAGCTACAGATGGATAGAGAAGATACTTTCAAATCCCCTGCCCGATGTCAGGCACAGGACAGTGAATCTCATACTTGCGCCATACCTGACAAACGTAAAGGGTATGGGCGAGGAGGAGGCTGCGGGCATAATAACCGAGTTCATAGACAAGTGCAAGCAGATAAATCCGGACACCCGAATCAACTCGTCTTACATAAAGTACCAGTGCAAGTATGCAAAGGCAAAGGGATTGAAGCCGCTCTCCCTTGAAAAGGCAAGGGAACTCTACCGCGGAGTGCTTGATCTGGAGTGATATTATGCCGGAACTAAAGGGATTATGCCACATATGCGGCAAGGTTGCCGAAAGGTCATGCAGGATATGCGGAAGGGCTACATGCGGCAGGCATCTTAGCAGTGGGGCATGCGAATCCTGCCTTTCAGGAAATAAATAAGTCCATATCTTGGTCAGGCCGGTTTGGACATACTCCCGTCTTCGGGATTAGATACGCTTAACATCGTGAGCGGGAAATCCCACACGCTTTAGCGGTGGGCGGGTGTCACGAGATCTGAACAGGTGGAAAATATTCACACATCCGCAAAGTCTGTCGCTGATGTCCCCTTGGGGAATGCCCTACCGTTCTGCGCCTCTACGGGAAGGCCTATATCATCTGCTATCTTTGTGAGCTCAGATACGTCTACAAGGCGCTCAGTTGCAAGCTCTACATATGTGACATTGCCCAACTGCGTCCTCTTCACGCTGAAGGTGAGCTGCTGGAACATCCCGTTCCTCACGACCCTTATCTTGAATGAGCCTCTGGCTATCGCTTCCTTTGCTTTTGATGAAAGTTCCATTAGTTACGCCTTAAAATGCTGTAAATATCTATTCTCTTCACCACGCAAACCATATTAAATTATTCTCGCACTATCTAAATCATGGACTCGACCATACTTGCCATATTCATATTCATGATCTTTTCTGTATTCACTCCAGTCTCCCTTATATTGACGTCAAGGGCCCTTAGAAGGAAGACAAAAAGGAACGTTGTCAAGGACGCGCCTTATGAGAGCGCAGAGGAGAGCAAGGGCAACAGGATAAGCATAATGAACGAGTACCTCCATTACTTCTCGATGTTCATAGCTTTTGAGATAATAGTGACTGTGGTAATGGTCTGGGCTCCGGTTTCGAAATCCGTGCCGTTCCTGCCCAGCCTGGCGATACTGGGCCTGCTGGTCGTAGGGATGGTTTTTGAGGCATTCACGTTGTTGATTGCAAGAATGGTGGAATACAAAGATGACCGATAACGAGATCGACACAAACAGCGAAGAGTTCATGGACTCAAAGAAGGAGATGGACAAGCTAGTTTACGAATCGATAAAGGAGAAGGAGGTAAAGCCAAACGCAATATTTGCCAAGCTGTCTGATCTTACGCGCTCCATGCCTGTGACAAAAGATGTGGTGAACTGGGCGAGGGTTAACTCGATGTGGCCCCTTCAGTTCGGGCTTGCCTGCTGCGCCATAGAGCTTATGGACTTTGGGTCTTCAAGGATAGATGCGGAGAGGAAGGGGTATCTGCTGTTCAGGGGAACTCCGAGGCAGTGCGACGTCATGATAATTGCGGGATGGGTGACGAAGTCAATGGTCCCGGAGATAAAGAGGCTTTACGAGCAGATGTCAAAGCCAAGATACGTGGTTGCGTTCGGCGAATGCGCCACGTGCGGAGGCCCATGGTGGGAGAGCTACAACATAATCAAGGGGATAGACGAGGTCCTGCCGGTTGACGTCTTTGTTGCGGGATGTCCTCCAAGGCCTGAAAACCTCTTCGCTGCCCTGATGAAACTACAGAAAAAAGTTGGTGGTAACGTTGAAGGTTGACAGGGACGCTCTCATATCGACAATAGGGAAGATGAAGTCAGAAGGCTTCGACTACCTGCTCAAGATAACAGCGGTGGACTATGTGGACCATGTGGATTCGATATACATACTCAGGAACTTCGATACATCAAAAGACGAGATACTTGAAGTGACTCTTGACCCTGCAGATCTGTGGGTGCCTACAATAATCGGCATGCATCCATCTGCGGATTGGTACGAGCGCGAGCTTTGCGAGATGTTTGGCATAGCTATAAAAGGAAGGAATGCATCAAGGCTGATCCTTGAGAAATGGGACGGCGTAGACCCTCCTTCAAGGAAGAGCTTCGCGTGGTATGCGCCTTACAAGACAATTGATGATAATAAATGACTGTTACCAGGATAAACGTAGGGCCAGTGCATCCAAGCACGCACGGAGTCATACGGCTGGTTGTTGACCTTGAGGGCGACACGATAGTGAACGTCGAGCCGCATATAGGATTCCTCCACAGGGGCGTAGAAAAGCTGGCAGAAAGCAGGATGTACATGCAGATACCTCCATACATGGAGAAGCTTGACTATGTGGCACCGATGTCTTATAACGAGGCATATGTTGCAACCGTTGAGACTGCAATGGGCATCCAAGTGAGTGAAAGGTCGCAGTACATACGCGTGATCCTGCTGGAACTTCAAAGGATAGCCAGCCACCTGCTCAGCCTTGGCACGCTCTGCAACGACATAGGCCAGACATTCACGGCGTTCATGTGGGCATTCAAGGACAGGGACATAGTCCTGGACCTTCTCCAGGAGGCTACCGGGTCAAGGATGTTTTACGTGAACATGCGGCTTGGCGGCCTGAGGGAGGACCTTCCTGCGGATTTCTCAGAGCACACGCTCAATACGATGGACTATCTCGAGAAGAGGATACCTGAGTATGTTGCATACCTTGAGAAGAACCCGATATTCACAGAGAGGATGAAGGGCATAGGGGTGATCACAAGGGATGAGGCAAAGCAGCTTGGCGTTACCGGCCCTGTTCTCAGGGCATCCGGGGTGAATTACGATGTAAGGAGAAGCAATGCCTATTATGTATATTCAAAGCTCCACTTCACTCCAAAGAGCCTGCAGGACGGGGATAATTTTTCAAGGTACAAGGTAAGAATCCTAGAGATCCAAGAAAGCGTGAGGCTTGTCAAGTCGGCGCTCAAGGCTCTTCCTGAAGGCAACGCAAAGGGTATGCAGGTCAAGCTAAGGAGCCCCAACCCTGTAAACAGGATATCAGTGGTTAACAGGGAGCTGCCGAAAGGCGAGTGCATGATGTACATGGTTGCCGACCCGCAGAAGCCGTATAGGCTCTCCATACGGTCGCCCAGCTTCATAAACCTCGCTGCCATAAACCACATGGCCAAGGGGGAGAGGTTCGCAGACCTGTTCGGGATCCTCGGTACACTTGACATAATAATGGGATGCGTGGATAGATAAGATGAATTTGCAAAACGACCTTGCCAACCTGCTCAACATACCCTACTGGATGAGCTCAACAAACATAATCCACAACATCGTTGGCATAATAATCTACATAATCGTAATATCGATAGCCTTCTCCATATTCGGATACATGGTAGGATGGCTTGAAAGGAAGCTCATAGCAAGGGCACAGTACAGGCACGGCCCAACATATGTGGGAATGTGGGGGCTGCTTCAGAACATGGCAGACCTAATAAAGCTACTTTCCAAGGAGGACGTGATACCGGAGAACGCGGACAGGATGCTCTTTGCAGCTTCGTTGCCGCTCCTTCTCGCACTCTCAATATTCATAGTCCTCCTGCTTCCGTACTCTCCAGGCCTCCAGGCAGCGAACCTAGGGTTCGGCCTGCTGATAGTGTTTACGATAATCTCCTTCATGCCCCTGCTGCTTTTCACCGCAGCCTTCTCCAGCGGAAACAAGTTTGCGGACATAAGCGCGCAGAGGTCTGTGCTGATACTCCTGAGCTACGAGCTGCCAATACTTCTTGTGGTAGTGTCAGTAGCTGCCCTGTCAGGCAGCTACAACCTTGCAGGCATAGTCGCGTCGCAGTCGTCAAGCCATTACTTTGCACTCCTTCTCCCAATAGGCCTCGTAGTATTCTTCATAGCCATGCTGGCAGAGTTCGAGAGGCCCCCATTCGATCTCAGGGAGGCTGACTCTGAGCTGATAGCCGGATGGCTCACTGACGTAAGTGCGCCGTACTATGCGCTGGCCCTATTTCTGGATTATGCAAGAATGTTCCTCGGAAGCATAATCATCTCAATATTGTTCTTCGGAGGCTGGCTCGGCCCCTCCATACTTCCTCCGTTCGCATGGATTATAATAAAGGCGCTGATAATATCCGTGTTCATAATAATAGTGAGGGCCACAACGTTCAGGATGAGGATAGACCGCGTGCTGAGGTTCGGCTGGGTCTGGCTGATACCGCTCTCATTATTAAATCTTATAATTACATATATTGTAATAATACCTTTTGTGAAGTGAAATCATGATAGAGCCTCTTGCCAAGACACTTAAGACAGCGCTGTTCGGCAAGCGTTATACTACGGAGTTTCCGGAGCACAGGGAGTCTCTGCCGGACAGTTACAGGGGAAAGCTCAGGCTTGACATGGACACATGCATAAACTGCTCCGCATGCGCGATAATCTGTCCGAACAAGACCATAACGATGGTGAACGTACTTACTGACAAGGGGGACAAGATAATGCCGCAGGTAGGCCATGAGCGATGCCTGTTCTGCGGGCTATGCGAAGAGGTTTGCCCGCCAAAATGCCTTACGCTAACAAAGAACTACGACTACGAGGCTTATGATAAAAGGGACCTTGTCACCAGGCCAGAGGAACTCGAGTAGATAAAATGTTGGACATATACGCGTTTGCAATCGTAGCAGCAATCACACTCATATCCGCAATATTCATATTCGTCGAGAAGAAGCTCGTGCATGCAGTCATCGCACTGTCGCTCGCATTCCTCGGCAGCGCGCTTCTCTTCTTCCTGATAGGCCAGACATTGGTAGCGCTTCTGCAGCTGGTAGTATTTGTAGGCGGATTCTCGACATACCTGATAGTTGCGGTTGCCACAGAGGAGAAGACGGCCAAGCTGATAAATCTAAGGAATTTCCTGGTTCTTGCATTCATTCTATCTGTAGGTTCTGCGGTCTTAATGCTAAGCTACCTGCCCACAGCCAATGCCAACCACTCCACCAACTTCCTGCTTTCGGCTTCATCGGCATTCCAGAGCTCCTATGCACTATTCTACGTCATAGCCCTCCTTCTCTTCTCCGTGTCTATAAGCGGTGTCCTGATAATAAGGAAATTCGCGAGGCTGGTAGTCTAGATGATACCCCTACTATACATATACGCATTGAGCATTGCGCTCTTCGCCATAGGCCTGGCAGGAATAGCGACAGAGCGGCACCTTGTCGTAATAATGCTTTCGGTAGAGCTGGTATTCGTAGCAAGCACAATAGCCCTTGTGGGCCACTTCTCGTACGGCGCCGCTGCGAATCCGCAAGCCGTGCTGATGCTGTTTTCAATATTTGCCGTTGCGGCAGTGGAGATAATAACTGTGATAACATTCTACGTATACATGAGGCACAACAGGATAGAGTTCGACGTGACAAAGCTGTCAAGGCTTAAGTGGTAATGATGGCAATAGCGATTGTAGTATTACTGCCCATACTTCTTGGCATGATTGCTGTAGCATTCTTCAGGGACGTGGCAAAGCTGAGATATATCGCAATAGCTGCAGGAGCGATATCACTTGCTCTGATACTTTTTGTTAGCCAAGGCCTTACCGTAGTGCCATGGCTCAGCATAGCCGGTCAGACATTAAACCTTTCAATATCCGTAACCCCCCTCAACCTCCTACTTCTCTCGCTAGTCCTGCTTATCGGGCTTTTAGTCCTTGTATACTCTTCAGGCTACATCAAATCGGTCTTCGACCAGAGGAGATTCTATCTCCAGATGCTGGCCTTCGAGGCGGCAATGGCCACTTTCGCGGTGAGCGGTAACTTCATTGTCCTTTTCATAGCATGGGAATTCCTCAGCCTGACAAGCTACCTTCTCATCGGATTCCTGTACAACAAGAGCTCTGCAATCAGGGCAGCGAGGAAGACGCTAACCATAATATTCATAGGGGATCTGGCACTTCTCGGCTCGATTGCGATCTTCTGGCATGTCTTCGGCACGCTTGAATTCGCGCAGATAGTCTCCTCTGTAGGCACGGTCTCGTCTCCGCAGCTCTACATCGGGGTACTGCTGCTTCTGGTTGCCATATTCACCAAGTCAGCGCAGTTCCCGTTCCATGAATGGCTGATAGATGCAATGGAGGGGCCTACGCCAGTATCAGCATATCTTCATTCCTCCACCATGGTAAAGGCAGGCGTATTCACAGCAATACTCCTCTATCCACTGTTTGCTGCCCCGGCCATAAGCAGCATAATATTCGCGATAAGCATCGTAACACTGGTAATCTCCACGCTTGCAGCTGCAAGGGAGATGCACATAAAGAAGGTCATAGCGTACTCCACAATACAGGAGCTCTCAATAATGCTGCTTGCGATAAGCGGAGGCGCAGTCCTTGCAGCTATATACTTCTTCTTCGTACAGAGCTTCTACAAGGCGCTCCTATTCTTCAGCTCAGGCGTAGTGATGGAGGCCACAGGCAAGGAGAATCTGGACGAGTCCTTCGGACTTGGGACCAGGAAGCTGATATATGTGTCAACGCTCTTCGGAGTCCTATCGCTTGCAGGGTTCGTGCCGTTCTCCGGATTCTTCTCCAACACGGGCATAAGCTCCTCCCTCATCCATAACATACCAGTCTATCTTCTTGTATCTGCGATTTCGCTCCTTACGAGCTTCTACATAGTAAGATGGTTCTCATATCTCTCAAAGGGCAACAGGCGGGCAGCTTCAGTTGAGGGCAATTACATCTCCATGCCAAAGAGCATGGTCTATCCGATAGCCGCCCTTGCTGCGCTTACGTTGGTGGTGTCTGTATTCTTCTTCTCAATTGCGGGCTTCCTGTCCAAAGGGGGATACCTTTCATACCTGCCCATCCAACCAAGCCTCTCTTTGAACATTGCCGACGCCGCAATATTCACAGCCCTGATAGCAATAGGCGCAGCGCTGAGCTATCTTGTCTATTACAAGAACAGCATAAAGGCAAGCGAAAAATCGCTTGACAGGCTCATATACACAGGGCCCATAGTGAACGGTTTCTACAACATAGTTGCAGTGATTACGTCTGGATTCTCCAACGGCATTTCAGAGTTTGATATCCGCCTGAATGAGATGTTCGACAGGCTGGGAATGCTCACTGTGAGGTCAGGCTATGGGATAAGAAGGGCATCTGTTGGAAGCATAAACGCCTATGCAGCCATATTCATAATCGGCATCCTTGTCATGTTTGTTTCGTTCTATTTCCTGGTGATTGTCTGATCTATCAATACCTATTCCTTGCGCTTGCCGCATGCATGGTGCTCTTCAACCTCATATTCAGGGTGCTAGACGACAAGAAGGGACAGTTCGGGATAAACCTGATCTTCCTTGCTCTGCTGATCGGGTCAGCTACTCTGATAATGATGTCAGGATACAGCGGTGTCGTGGCAAACATATTTTCAATAAACCCGTTCTCAACATTCCTATTCCTGCTGTTCACTTCAGGCCTGTTCCTTGTCAACATAATCGCGTTCAACTACTCGGAAAACTACAAGGATTTCGCAGTAATAGCCAACTTCGCTCTTCTGGGCATGTACCTGGTTTCGGCTTCTGTTTCAGTGATAACGATCTTCCTAGGGCTAGAGCTCGCAAGCATACCAATGGTGTTTGCTATACTGCTATCGAAAAGGGGCATAGAGGCAGCAGCAAAGCTCTTCATAATGGCATCGATAGCCATAGCAGTGCTCTCATTTGCGATAGTGATCCTGTACGGCGCTACAAACAGCTTTGCCCTCTCGTCATATTCAGGACCGTTTGTGATAGCCTTTGCAGGCCTGCTCTTCATAGCCGCGCTTGGATTCGAGGCCTCGATATTCCCGTTCAATGTTCTGATACCGGACGTATATACCGGTTCACCTGCATATGTGACCGGAATGCTCGGAGGCATGAACAAGAAGGTGGGGCTTGTAGCGCTCATCCAGGTGCTGATACTCATCTTCATATCTGACAAGCAGATCTTCATACTCGTCGCCATACTTTCCGTGCTGACAATGACCTACGGCAACGTCGTTGCACTGGTGCAGAGGAATACCAAGAGGATGCTCGCATATTCATCAATCTCCCAGGCCGGATACATAATGATAGGGATAGCTGCAGCGACCCAGCAGGGGGTGGCTGCTAGCCTCTTCCAGATATTCGCGCACATGTTCATATTCATAGGGATGATGGGCATAATCGCCATGCTCGAGAGGCACAACCGCGCAGAGGTAGACGAGCTCATTGGCCTTAATGGCGAGAACAGATACGCGGCATTTGCCCTGAGCCTCTTCATGCTCTCGCTCATCGGGCTTCCCCTTACAACCGGATTCATAGGGAAGTTCCTGCTGTTCCTGAGCGCAATAAATGCAGGACTTGCCTGGCTGGCCGTGATAGCAATAGTAAACAGCGTTATATCTATATTCTACTACCTCAAGGCAATAATGGCCATGTACACCGAGAAGGACGCAGGCAGGCCTATAAAGATGGGAAAGGCTCTCGCATTTGCCGTTTTGGTGTGTGTTGTAATCACCCTGGCCTTCGGAATCTATCCCCAGCCGATAATCAATCTCGTTAACAGCGCTGCAGGGTTCCTATATCCATGACAATACAATAAATACCGACTACAATGGATGTACAACATGGGCAATGTAATAAGTATAAAGACTGCAGTAGCCATATGCCTTAGCGCGATACTGGGCGATACATTATTTGCAGTCAGCGGCGTGCCCATCGCGCAAGCAGGTTTTGGCTCTATTTTCGCATATGTTATAGTGGCGATATTTGCCGTACTTGTTGCAATAATGTTCGGAGAGCTAAGTGCCGTCATGCCGAATGAGAAGGGACTTGCCTATTCATACGTGCATAGGGTCTTTGGAACCGAGCTCGGGTTCATAACAGGCATACTGCTCTACATGGGATACCTGACCACGATATCGGCGGTGTCTTTCAGTTTCGGCAGCTATTTCCTGGCACTACTAAATATAAGCAGCATTCCGCTGCAGATATTCATAGCAATATGCTTGATATTAGGCATCTCCTTCCTGAATACGCTCGGCCTGAAAGAGACAACAAAACTAAGCGGTGTGCTGATTGGCATAACCCTACTCACCGCAGTTGCCTTTGTTGCATTTGCATTTCTTCACCAGCCGAGTATTCCATCCAACTTTGTGAACAGCCCAGTTCAGGACGGCTTCACTCCTTTCGAAGCGGCCATAACCGCAGTCGTATTTGCCTACGCGGGCTTCCAGACGGTGGTAAGCCTGACAAAAAATGTGAAAGGCAAAGGCGCAGGAGTCAAAAAAGTGATGGTGTACTCCCTATTAATAAGTGCAGTCGTATACATCGCAGTCACGTTTGCGCTAATGACCTTGGTGCCTGCATCCCAATTCACCCTAAATTCGTCACCATTAACATACGCACTCCACTATTCAAACGCTCCGCAATACATAACCACGCTGATAACTGTCGGCTCGCTAGTCGCCATAGCCGCATCCATCATAACGCTTATCATGATATCTTCAAGGCTGATATACCAGATGGGGGTTGACGGCTTACTTCCCCAAATAACAAAAAAATATGACATCTCACGCGATGTTGCAGTCAACGGCATATGGATATCCGCTGCAATAGAAATTGTGGTCCTTTTTTCAGGAAACATATATACCATGCTTTCAATAAGCAACTTCGGAATAATATTGTCCTGGTTGATGGGTGTATTGGCGCTGCTAAACATCAGCAGGAGAACAAGGAGCATGCAATTCAAAATACCATACTATCCGTACACGATGATCATTGCAATATTTGGATGCATCTTCTTCCTTTTTGGTCTGCCCAAAGAAAGCCTCGCAATAGGCGTCGTCCTGATACTGCTCCTGCTGGTAATTTATTACACTGTAATCGAGCTCAAATACAAGAAAGTCAACAGGGTGAGACTCTTTTGAGCTTCTTGTGGCCCTGTAGAAATCTTCCGTGAAGTTTTAGGCGATATCCGACTAGGTAGGAAAAAGTGCAGAAAACCTGCCGTCGACACCACATGTCAGCGGATTGGGATATACTACATACTGAACTGCTTTCGGCAGCGCGGTTGCAGGGAAGACGCTGTCAGACAGGAAGAATAAAGGCATCTTGAAGAAGCTTGTAACCAGCAGGAAGCCCTGGAAATCAAAGGAAAGCCACGTTATAAACCATTCCAGAATCACATGGTTTCTTGCTAGTTTTGGCGAAAATTGTATACTCCCGAAATAAGTTTCTCACGACAAAGGAAAATATCCTCTTCAGTGATATTCAAGTTACGAAGCAAATAGCTGTAAAGGAAAAAGGGCTATACCCTTCTTCCCCTTCTTCCCCCAGGTCTCTTTGTTGTGTCAGTAGGCATGGGTGTGACGTCTTCAATGCTTCCTATCTTTATTCCGCTTCTTGCAAGAGCCCTTACCACTGCCTGTGCTCCTGGTCCAGGTATCTTAGATCCGTGTCCTCCTGGCGCCCTTATCTTTATGTT
>DAHWIK010000042.1 GCA_027345185.1 Microcaldota archaeon | reverse complement strand
TTCATATTGGTTCCTTCGGTGGCAGTGTCCGGCCGCGTAATGACCGCGGCACTGCTGCCACTGATATTTTTTCTGAAGGAGTAGATTTTTGTGTTATTCCTGCAAGGCGGGGTTCAATTCGACTCCGCCCTAAAGGGCGGTTGTTCCTAGATTACTTGACCCCCGCACCCCTTTCTTTATAAATGTTAAATGTGTATACTAGTTTATGGCAGATAAAATGCGTTTGAACAAGGCTTATAACAAGGTTCACTGGTTGCGTTTTTCACTGGTATTTTTCGCTCTCCTTAATGTTGCCAGCCACTTATTTGCAAGTCCCGGCCCAAACAGTCAAGTCACCTTCTGGCTTGAAACAGAGGTTGCTTTCTACCTGATAATAGGTGTCGTATACCTGCTGGGATTAAGGACGTGGTACCTGCCCGCATTGCTGTATAGCGTTTTGAATATAACTGTATTCTTTGTATCGGCATTCATGATACTTCCCGGCATAACCACAGGGCTGCTTGCAGGGCACATAGAATTTGCGCAGTATAGTTATGGTAGGGCAATATCGCTTATATCATGGGTATACCTCATAGTTTTCGGCGCCCTGGCCCTAAAGTACGACAAAGGATCTAAAATAAACATAATGTTGGCTAGAAGCTGATTGCGCCATACCTTCGTCTGAATTTCAGTGGTTGGTCATATCATCTTCCAAACGCTCTACGATGAAGGAATCGGCGGCGCGCCAGTCGATCCTAACCACATCACCGGCTGATGGCTGCTCAACGGCAACGCGCAGGATTATTCAGGCAACGGAAACCAGGGAACCGCCACTGGAGTTACCTACACGAGCACGTGGACTTCTGGGTACGTGCGAAACCAATTCGCCATGCACCTCCTATTCAGCACGAAGAGCGACAAAGGCCTAAAAGCTCTCAGGGAGATAAATCTGCAACTCCTGCCACTGATAAATAAGTGTAGAGTTTACCGCTTTCTGACTCGATTTTCTCTCCGGCTATCATTCCAAGGAAATCTAAGTTCAGAACCTTCTCAGAGGAGGGATCCTAGTAGTTGACAGTGGTTCTCCCTTGTTCTCTCGTTTCATGTCAGACCATCTCTGCATGAGCAGGGTCTTCAGGCTTCCTCCTGGAAGCGGCATCATGATTATGAAGTTGCCTATGATGTTTGCAGAATCGGATATTAGACTTGCCTTTTCCCATCCGGAATTTGCGGTGATTAATCTGCGTCTTGTGAATATAAAGTGATAACGGTCGTATGTCTTGAATGATGCTACATAGAGGAACGTGCCTATTATCCCTTCACGCTCTATATCCATAAAATCTGCTTTGCCTTCAGCCGCGCAGCTTTACTTTTCCTCTTTCTGCAACAAGAATAGTTGCATCCTTGGCGAAGTCCTTTGATTGGAGTTCCTTTGCTGCTTTTCTTGAAGCATCGGCATCCTTGTGCGATTCTGCAAAGAAAACCACCTGCCGTATATTCAGGTTTTCAACAGCTATCCTTATGCTTGACGAGTCTGCAGGCTGCACAACGTAGGTGCTACCCATTCCTATCTTATCTTCACCAAGGGAATGATTTACGTCGTCGAACAGGAACCTGTAGTGAGACTGTGAAGGCCTTACAACCACCAGCGAGTGGGGATGGCCATCTGCTGGCAGGACAAGCCCTGCAGGATTAAGTCGCAGACTCTGCAGCATTATTGGCCTGTCACCTATTATCTCCTTCAATGCATTCATCTGTATCGCTGGATTTACATCCTCCTCAAGACCCTTTCTTGTCTTGAATTTTCCCTTGAACTGTGCTATGAGATCGTTGTAAACTCTGTTGTCCGCCTGCTTTCCCTCCAGAATGGTGCTTGAAACAAGACCCATTGCTCCGCAATCCAGATGTGGAACAAGCATTATTTTCCGTATGTTTGGATATGCATCAATAGCCTCTCTGATTGCACCCTCTGCAGACATCACGTTTGCTCCTGCATTCCTGAGTATGACCGCATTGCCCTCATTCATCCTGTCAACTTCCTCATTCAGCCTTCTGTCCATGCATGCGAGTATAACTGTTGTCACTTCTGCTGGATTTGACCCGTATGCAAACAAAGAATTTGCCATAGTTACACCAATATGATATCGATTTTATAATATTAATACCTTACGGTTCGAGCCTGTTTGACATCCTAGGGAATGGTATCGCATCTCTTATGTGGTCGAGGTTGAGGAGCCATTTTATCACACGCTCTATGCCCATGCCAAATCCGGCATGCGGTACTGAACCATATCTCCTCAGGTCTATCCACCACTGGTAGTTTGACATGTTGAACTTTGTGCTCTTTGTCCTCTCAACCTCTGACATGCGCTCTAGGAGTTCATCTAGCTTCCATATCCTCTCACTTCCGCCTATTATCTCGCCATGACCCTTTGGAGCCTGGAGATCTGCACATAGGACTGTCCTCTCGTCACTTGGATTTATCGGCATGTAGAATGGCTTTATCTCCTTTGGCCAGTTGTATATAAAAATGGGCTTCTCTTCAGCCTCAGTAAGCGCCTTTTCATGCTCAACTCCAAAGTCGTCTCCCCATTTCAGCATGAATCCCTTGTCGTTTAGCAGCTTAAGCGCATCTTCGTAGCTGACTCTTTTAAAAGGCGCCTTTATCTTCAATAGTTCGTCCCTATTTATCCCGAATTCCTTGATTATTTCCTGATTCTGATTCGCGAGCCTTGAAGCTATGTGTGATACCAGCCTCTCCTGAAGCGCCATGCTCTTCTTGTTGTTGTAGTACGCCATCTCCGGTTCAAGATGCCAGTACTCCGCAAGGTGCTTCGTTGTTCTGGAGTTCTCGGCTCTGAATGATGGCGCAAATGAGTATACCTTTTCAAGCGAGAATACCATTGCCTCAGCATATAGCTGCGACGACTCAGTCAGGTATGCCTTTGTGCCGAAGAAGTCTGTTTCGAACAGGTTTGCGCCAGTCTCTCCACCAGCCTTTGTCAGCATTGGTGGTGTTATCTCAAAGAAGCCCTTCCTGTCAAGGAACTCCCTCGCGTACCTGAAAATGTACGATCTCGCCTTCATCACACCTATCATCTTCTGGCTCCTGAGCCATAGGTGTCTCTTGTCAAGAAGAAGCTCAGTGCTCTGGTATTCGGTTATTGGAAATGGCTCGGATATGCTGGTGTTGCTGAATGAGGTTGCTACCAGCTCGTATCCAGTAGGTGAGCGCTTATCCTCCTTTACTATGCCTGAGACTTCGACGCTTGACTCTATGCTTGCAGACGTAGCCATTTCCCAGGACTGTTCGTCAATACTGTCTCTCTTTACTGCTGCCTGTATCAGGCCAGTAACGTCTCTTAGCACTATGAAGATTATTCCTCCGCTCTCCCTCTTGCGGTATATCCACCCAGACAGCCTCACCGCCTTACCAGTGGACTTGATTGCATCTGAGATGTGAATGGAATGCATACTGCATCAGCATAGTTATATCTCCAGCAAATGCTTATAGCGTTTTGCATACTTAAGCGTCTGGTGCATCTGGTGGGCGCTTTAGCTTGTCGGTTATGTTGCGCATTAGGTGCTTGAACATATGCCTTGCTTCAGCTTCCTGTGACTCTTGTTTAGGCGAGAGAAATTCAAGCAAAACAGGATTAAATTCATTTGGCAGCTCTAGGTGAGGCGAGTGCATGCAGTCAAACGGGATGAGCGTGCAGTTCTCAAGCTTTTCTGCTGACGCCACTGTCGATGAAAAGTTGAATATAGGGTCATTGCGTCCGTGCGCAAGAAGGTATGGCACGTTCGCTTTGTTAAGGTATGCAAAGCTGTCCATGTATACCGTCCTAAACCCGCTTATTATCTTCTTGTGTTCTATCTTGTTCCTTATGAAGTCTGCTGCAACCTCTTTTGGGGAGGACATGAGCTGGTCGTTGATGAACTCCAGGAACGCAGACGTAAAGCCATCTTTGGATAGGTATTCGTCAGTCATCTGTAGGTACTTCTCTGAAACCGGCTGGTTGCCGTTGAGTGCCTGCAGCACCTTCCTGACGATCCTCTGGTTGTTGTGCAGCTTTGTTATTAGGAACTTGGCAAGACCTGGGAATATAGTAAGCTCTCTCACCACCAGCGGAATCTCTCTATCTGAAACCCCGCCACTCCCTATCCCTACAAGTTTGTTTACGCGGTTAGTGTTCTCTAGCGTGAAACCTAGGGCAATCCATCCGCCCATTGAACTGCTTACAATATTTGACTTGTCAATATTCAGTGCGTCTATGAAACCTCCGAAGAAATGCTGGACATAATAGTTGAGTGTGCACTTGTCATGCGGCTTTGGCGTATTTCCATATCCGGGAAGGTCAGGTGCTATCACATGATAGTCTCTTGCAAGCTCCATTATCTGGTACTTCCATGCCCTGTAAGAAGCAGAGTTTCCTCCCCCATGTATCAGTAGGACGGCCTCTTTGCTTGGATCTCCTGCCTCAAGGTAAAACGTGTTGGTACCATTCACGTTTACATGCTTTTCAGCAACTCCGTTTGCAGTAAGTATGGACCTAACCTCATCCTCGGTTAATCCTCTATGCCCATTTACTGTAGTTTCAGGAGGTCTGTTCTGATTCAGTTTGTACTCGATAGCTTTCAATATTGAAGGGGCAAGCAGTATCTGCTTTGCGTCCTCCGCTGTCAGGCCGTGCTTCAGTTCTGCTTCTAGCTCCTTTAGCAATGCAGCCGGAATGAAGAGCCTCCTAGTCTCTCCATTTACAACACATTCGACCCTTGATAACCCATTGCTGATTTTAGGACTAACTGCAGTCTGCCGAAGCATGTCATGACGGACAGGGATTTCGTAGATTTCACGTAGATTTGTACTCTTTAGTGCGCTTGACATAGTTAATGCCATATTGCCACATTTGGCGTATTTGATATTAAAAGATGACCTATTTTAGCAGGATTATCAGTGTATATTGTTATTTTGTGAATGCAATCTAGGTGTTTTTTGCAGTTTTCAATTCGATTGCAAATAGGCATGCAGAATCCACTTTCCCATTTTCCCATAAGATATTAACATTTTAATGGTTTAAATATGTTTTCTATAAGTTTCTGCCGGATCTTACTACACTGTTGTCTTCACCTTCTGCTTAGCACCTCTCATCAGCCTTTGCAGTGCTGTTCTGCCGTTGCCAATCAGCTCTGCAAGTGTATTTTGGTCTACTAGTAGACAGTCCGCTAATTAAGTTTAAATATTAATATGCCATAATACATATTATGCCGCTACCACCAGTTGTTATAGCATTGTCAGATGAGGAACGAAAACTTCTGTTAGAAAACATACAGCCAAGTACGCAATATCGTTTTGTTCAACGTGCAAAAGTAATCTTACTTGCATCGAGAGGGATGTCAAACGAAAAGATAGCAAAAAAGATTGGTTTGTCTTTTGTATCCGTAAGTCAATGGCGCAATAGATATGCAAAGCAG
>DAHWIK010000032.1 GCA_027345185.1 Microcaldota archaeon | reverse complement strand
CTTGGAGGGCCAGCTTGCCTCTTCTATAAGCATTTTGAGCATCTTTCCCTGTAATCTGGCTTTCCTTGGGCTTGGCCTCAATTTCGGCAGATTCTAGCGGTTCTGGCATTATGTAACTCTCTTCGTAGTCCTTGAAGCCCTTATATCCGCCGTGCATATGGTTGTGAGCAATCTTTTGCCCCCAATCGAGGCAATTTTAGGGGATTTCCCTCAGATATTGGAATAAAAACCTCAATCTGCGCTGGTAAAAGTCGAAATGGCGAACTGGTTTAGAGAAGAAGGTTAGAAACTTCGCTACTCAAAGTGGCGAAGTTAAGTAAGTAAGCAGCAAACGCTTAGATACCTTAAGAATGCCCTGCCCTGGACCATATGCGCTGCTGAATGCCATTAATCAACTGAAGCAACAGGGACTACCATGCGGTCCTCTTGTCGCCATTCAGTATCATGTCAAGCACAGCCATCCTTATGGGAATGCCATAACCTGCCTGCTTGAAGTACACGGAATTCTTGAGCTTGTCCACTTCCGGGGATATCTCGTTCACGCGCGGCAACGGGTGCATCAGTATGACATCTTCCTTTGCGCTCTTCATGAACTTTTCGTCTATCTTGAAGGCGTGCTCGAACTTCTGGTAGTCCTCAGGTTTGGGCAACCGTTCCTTCTGCACCCTTGTCATGTATATAACATCTGCATCTGCTGCGACCTTGCTCAGCGATTCTGACTTCTGCACGTTCCCGCTGTTCTTCTCCACTGACTTATACACGTTGTCCGGTATCTGCAGCTCATTCGGCGCCACGAAAGCGAACTCGTTGCCGAACAGCGACAGCGCCTCTGCGAAGGAGTGCGATGTCCTCCCGTACTTCAGGTCTCCTGCGATTACGACCTTCAGCTTGTTGAGCTTACCTGCCTCCTTCTTTATGGTAAAGAGGTCGAGGAGCGCCTGCGTAGGATGCTCGCCCGCCCCGTCGCCCCCATTTATGACAGGCACCTTGGCGTACTTCGCCGCTTCCCTGGCTGCGCCGACCCAGTTATGCCTTACTACCAGAATGTCCGAGTACGACTCCACAATCCTTACGGTGTCGGCAAGGGTCTCGCCCTTGATAGTAGAGGTGGTGTTTGCGTCTGCAAACCCTATGACGCCGCCTCCGAGCCTCTGCATGGCGCTCTCGAAGCTCAGCCTTGTCCTGGTGCTCGGCTCGAAGAACAACGTGGCCATTATGTTGTTCTTTAGATAATCGACGCGCTTTCCCTGCTCCAGGATCGATAGCATCTTCGAGGCGTTATTCAACACGTCCTCGATGCCTTCCCTTCCCAAGTCCCCAATTGCGACAAGATCCCTGCCAAAAAGAGTGCCTCCCATGTATATCTAGATTATAGGGCATGCAAGACATAAGAATGTTGCGTTTTTGGGTATTGTCCACAAACTCGGCACCTAAATCATAGTGTCGCATTCGGCACCTGTGAGCTTTTCAGAGATTAACATAATAAATAGTTCCACATTTCTTACAAGTAACCTCAAGATACCAACTATTTTCGTCTTCTGCTTCTTCTTTTGCAATTACCTCAAACTTCTTTTCGTAGGTAGTTCCTTCTTTTTCTTTCCACTCGTTTTCGCAATTATTGGTTTTGCAGTGAATATGAACAAAATGATTTCCTCTATCCCATACTACTTGTATTGCAGTTCCCCTTTTGTCAGAAGTTCCTCTCTTGCCCGTATGAACTTTTGTCAGTGTTTCTCCTTCGAACTTTTTGCTATCTTCCCAAATCGTCTTTTCCCAAAATTCTCCTTTTTTACCCTTTATTGTCATCTTTCTTCCATTAATTATTCTAAGTCCACTCATCTGAACTCCCATAATTTAATTTTGCGAGCTAAGTTTTATTAGACTTAGCCATCTATTCCTTTCATTACCTATACTAATTCCAGCTACTTGAGAGGGTGTCAGTCCGTTAAAGGTCATGTGCGGCTTTATGTAGTTATAATAGGTCTTCCAATTCTCTATGTATCGCTCCGCTCCCTTCTCGTTCTTTTGACCTCTCATTACCTTATCACGCTCCCTGAACGTTGCATGGTATCGTTCTATGAGCTGGTTGTCCATCTTGCTTGTTGCGTGTAGCAATGTTTCATCAGGGACGTTCAAGCCGTGTATCTTATGCCAGCCAGCCATTTTGAAATTTGGTAGTCATTCAATCCTTCGATTAAATTATCGATGTCCTTTTTATCCCACTCTCTTAAAATTAAACGTTTAGTCCCTAATTTCATATCAATTATTTAATGGTTTAAACTTATAAATTAACCTTTAGGACCATTACAACTCCGCATGCAGCTCCACTCAACCGATGCGAAGTCTTGCTGGAAGAGGTGTTTTTCGCTTCAGAGGACAGGAAACTCTATTTTCGATGCCTTTGCGGGCCAGGCGACTTGGGGAGGAATCTCTTCAGGGTGGACTTTGAAGTCAATTCCGTTATGTCTGCCTTGATAAGCTTGCCTTCCAGCACTACATGCGTTATCTTGCTCGAATTTCTTATGTCAGAGACAGGGCTTTCCGAATATAGCACCAGATCGGCCGAGCATCCTGGTTTTATCCTTCCTAGCTTGCTATTGCCCAGCACAGCTGCGGCATTGCTTGTTGCGGTTTTTAAAGCCTCTATTGGCGTCATGCCTGAAGCGACCAGGAGCCTGAGCTCCTGATGCATGGAGAACCCTGGAGCCACGAATGGATTCGTGGCATCGCTTCCCGCTATCAAAGTAACGCCGCTTTCATTAAGTCTCCTAGTAAGCTTGATTATGTTCCTGAATGCTCTGGTCCTTACAGCCGTGCTTATCTTGGCAAGGTGTGGCTTTGGGTGCTGGTTCTTGTACGCCTTTGTGTATGGAAAGAGAACCCGCATATACTTTGAATATTCTGGTGAAGGGAAAAGTCCCATCTGCGTCACTATCAATGTAGGACATACTGCTGTTCTGCTTCTTGCCAATGCCTCAACCAGTTCACCAATGCTTTTGGAGTCTACATCCGTTTTAGCCCAGGCTTTATAGAAATCTGATGAAGCCCTGCCCACCGTGCCCATGAGGTATGACAAGTGCTCGATCGTATCTATTCCCATAAGGCATGCATCTTTGCTTTTGGTCTCCCCAAGGTGCCCTGCAACCTTAAGCCCACTGGAATGGGCTTCTTTTATTATCGTAGAGAGAAGTTCCGGCCTTATTCCTTGATAGACCTTCACCCATTTCGTCCCAGAAGCCCTGCACGTCCTGATTAATTCTCTGACTTGTGACTTGTCCTTTATCAAAAATGACATTCCCCATATAGGCTTGTCGCCATCAAGAAATATGGAGGAATAGATCCGTGGCCTTGGTTCTTTGGAATTCTTGAAATTATATATGGTGTTTGCATAGCTTCCGACTTCTCTGACAGTGGTCACGCCGTTATATACCAGCATCTTGTTGAAGTATTCAAAAAGCCTGATCTGGGGATAAGCCTGCGCGAACCCGACCAGATGCATGTGCATGTCTATCAATCCCGGCGAAAGGAACCGAGTATTTACCGCAGCGCCTTTGAAATCCCCCGGCTTGCCTACTTTCAATATGACCCCGTTACTTATAAGCACTGAAGCATTGCTGACGAGAACATTACCGTCAAACATCGTCTCTGCATTTATTATCAGTTTTTGCATGATATCAGTCAAACCTTTG
>DAHWIK010000011.1 GCA_027345185.1 Microcaldota archaeon | reverse complement strand
CAGACCAAAATCCTTTTCTACCTTGTCTATCACAATTATACCGCCCAATGGCGTCGTTATATTTTCCATCCTTAATCAATGGAAAATTGCCATGGGCACTTAAAAATAGATTACGTTACGTAGTGGTTGGCGGAGTTAAGTTAAGTGACCTGTCGGATACTTCTTTCAGGCCAAAATACTGCAAAACCTCAGGATCTATCATGTTGGGAATCTGGAGCACAGATACACTATGAGTGAGTCTATTGTTCAAGTGCACTTTTACTATCCCAACGAAATCCTTCGATTCGCCTATATTGGAGAAGAGTTCCGTTATTAGACCATATTCCTTTTCTACTTTGTCAATCGATGCTATACCGCCCAGTAGCGTCGTTATGTTTTTCATGTTTATCGATGAAAACATTGCCCTGGGCACTTAAAAATTAGCCTGAATAGGAACTATGTGGCGAGGTTAGGATGTGAGTTATTTGTCGACTCACATGGAAAGAGATAGAGAACCTAGGTATAAGAAGTTTATCTACTCCTGCGTGATACCTTTCATAGATCCACTTTGCCCTTGATTTTTATTGTATACTCCTTGACTTTTTTGTTGCCTTTATCGTAATAGATGTAGGCATCGAAGTGCAGACCCTTTAGCATCAGGCCCATCCAGTATCTGTCATCGTCCCACATCTTGTCCATTGGCAGCTTGCTGATTCTTACCCACTTTACCGGGCCTTCCTCTGAGGATCTTATCCTTCCGGAGAATTTCCTTGTGGAGAAGAGGTATCCTTCTATGGAGAGTCTCCTCTTCCCGTCCATGAAAAAGTAGAGCTTTCCGTGGAAGAAAGGCTTGAGCATCTTGATGCCGGTTTCCTCAAATGTCTCCCTCACGGCGCACTGCTCCGGAGTCTCGCCTTTCTCGAACTTTCCGCCTGGGCCGTTCCATTTGCCCTTGCTGACGCCCCTTGTCGCCTCCTTTAGCAGGAGCTTGTCCCTGTTTATTACATGACATAACGTTGCCCTTAGAACCAAACCATCACCTTTTCAACAGCGCTTCAAGGCCCTTCTGGCTGGAAAAACATTTATTTGAGCATGCCTTGCGTATCCGGTTCATTATCGCAAGGCCCATGCCTGCCTCGCTGAAGCATTCTATTATTGCGAATTCCGACTTGCAGCTGTCCAGGGCTATCAGTGCGCCGAACAGGTTATGCGCTATCTCTGCAGGCCTTTTCCGGCTTCCAAGCCTTATCACGCTGCCTGCCGAGCCTCTCATTATCTTGGATGACTCATCTGAGCCAATAAATGTAAACTTTCCACTAATTCCCCTGGTAATTGCCTGGAGGCTATTAATGTCGCCTGTAAAAAGAAATAGCGGTTTATCCGGCGAATAGTGCCGGTACTTAGTCCCCGGGCTTCTGGGTTTTTCTGCTACGCCAATATTTTCATCTGCAATCTTTGCCCGCCTTCCAAATGCCATCTCTATTTGCTTCATGGTATATGATCCTGGGCGCAGGAGTGAGAAGTCGGACAGGCTGATTACGGTCGACTCTATGCCCAGCCTTGAGGGGCCGTAGTCTATTATCGCGTCTACTTTTCCGTTGAAATACTTTTTGGCATGTGCCGCGCTTGTGGAGGATGGCTTCTTTGAGATGTTTGCACTTGGTGCGGCTATTGGGACTCCGCTCTGGCGTATAAGATCAAGCGCTACTTTGTTGTCAGGCATCCTTATTGCGACGGTGTTCAGTCCTCCGGTGACAATCTTTGGAATGGAGCTTTTGGCTTTTACTATGACAGTCAATGGCGCCGGCCATACACTGGATATGATGCTTGAGTACCTTTTTGGGATTGTGCCGACCTTATTCGCCATGGACATGCTTGATACATGGACTATCAGCGGATTGTCGCGCGCCCTGCCCTTGATCTTGTATATCTTTAGGCAGGCCTTTGCGTCGAATGCGTTTGCTCCTATGCCATAAACGGTCTCTGTTGGAAACACCACTATCCCTCCGCTCCTTATCATCTTGGCAGCCCTGCTTATGCAGCTCTTGGCTTCTCCGGAACTTGCCGACCTGAGGTTTAGAATGATTGTCATTAAAACATCTTCGGAAAATTGCTTTTAGCCGTTGGTAGTTTATTTGAATATCGAATTGCTTATTGTGCTTGCCGCAATGTCTGCAGGATTGACGATTACCGCCTTTCCTGATGCGATGTTCCTAAGGTGGTGCTCTGAGTCCTTGCTTGGCGCAACGACAACAATCTTGGTTGAGCCTGCAACCTCTTTTGCCACGAGGAGGGCGTATATTGCCCTTGAGCTGTCTTTTACGTCTATTACTATGGCCTTGGCCTTCTTCGGCGCGAATTCATTCATCTCCACTTCAGAAGTGCAATCGGCAACATACGCCTTGTATCCGAGCCTCTTCAGGTGTTCTGCATTTGCTTGCTCCGAAGTTATAATTATGAACCTCTCTTCCTTGTCTGCAAGTTTTTCAGCTAGATAGAGATTTGTCACGTCTGAACCTATCAATATTACGTGCTTGTTCAGCATCCTCTTCTCAAACCTGTTTACTCCTCCAGTTAAAACTTCTATTCTGTCATTCATGAATTCACCAGACAATGCAATAATTACACCGAAAAATATACCTATACCTACTACTATCAGCGCCATTACGAATAATTTGGCCGATTCGGATACTGGGTATATATCACCGTATCCGACAGTTGACATCGTGACTATTGTAAAATACGCGGCATCGAGCAGATTACTAATCTTTACGTTGAATCCGCCATGCTGCCCAAGTATGTATGTGCCGGCTATTCCGAATATCAGCACTAGCATTATAGCTGAAACATATATTATAATCTCTGTAAGCCTCATAACTCAGACCGATGCCTATAGTAAATGTCAGCAGATTTATATAAATGCGTTACGTACATGCTTCAGACTCCGGGCTTCCTAAGCCACTCGCGCTTTTCAATTACTCCGTACAAAAGACCGTGTTGTGTTTTGCAAACCCGGTAAGCTTTGGTGCAAGCGGCTTTATGCGGCTGCCCCTTGTTTTATCCATTTTGGTTATATCCTTCCTGCCTGGTCTAAGCCCAGCTGGCCCGGCGTTCTCTATTACGCAAGGCCGTGGCAAGGCATCATCTCAGGACCATATGTTGTCTACTCAAGGATAAAAGAAATTGCAGGCCTTGGGGGAAAAGGTATGCGCTTGGTGACATTCTGCTGTTCAGCGACGCGGTGGGGGACTAACGCCATCCTCCACATAATTCAAGTCAGAATATCGATATGCAATGGATAACATGACAGTATGAATTTGGTATAAAGGTATAAAAGATTGCAAGGTGAATCATGGATTAACCTGGAAATATTGTTGATTGCGGTGCTTGCTGCAGTCAAATCAACATGGTAGGATGCCACTTAGATAATATGGACCTGGAAAAGGATTTCGAATCCGGACATTTCGGCTCGGAATACGGAAAATTGCATTACGCACACCATAAAGGCACTGGACCCACCATTATATTCCTTCATGGATTCGCGGGGAGCATAAAGAGCTGGACCAGGCTTATGCAGCATATGCCGCAGGAGTTCAATATATATCTTGTCGACCTGCTAGGTCACGGTGAATCTGAGGCTCCTGATGCGGATTATTCGCTGGAAATGCATTATAAAACAATAATCGGGCTTGTTGGAAGCGAAAACCTCAAAAATTATTACATGTTCGGGCATTCCTATGGCGGCTGGATCGTTGCGCGTTACGCCATGGAAGAACGGCTTTCCGGTATAGTGCTTGAAGATGCTGCCGGACTCAAGGAATTTGCAGATGACAGGCACACAGAAAATCCTAACTACAAGGAGGAGATGGTGAAGAGGGCTGTGCAGATCAATCCGCGTGAGTCGGTCCTTAGAAAGATGCTTGATGCCGACAACGAGGATTCCTACCTAACGAAGAATAACCTTGGCAGGATAGAGTCGCCCACGCTGATAATATGGGGAGGAAACGACACCACAGTCAAAACCGACTATTCAAAGATATTCAACAAGGCAATACATGGAAGCAGGCTGGTTGTACTGGAATCAGAGAAGCATACGCCGCATTACAGCAATCCGGAGGCCGTTTCAAGGCTTTTGGTCGAATTTGTAAAAGCCTAGTCACTGCTTTATGGCGCTTATGCATGCGAATGCGTATGTTCCGCTGTTGTGGTAATACCTGCTTTGCGCGGCCTCCTCCCTTTCAACCTGCCTTATGTTCCTTGAATCGGACACCATGTAGTACTCTATTTTCTTTACGTCGAATGTGCTCAGCATCACGTCGAGAGCTTTGTCGTCGTAAACCCTGACGAATGGCTTTCCTGATATCGTTATCAGGTCTGATATCCCGTACTTGCAGGTGAATATGAGCTGCCCTCCCTTGTTTATTATCTCCTTTATCTTCGTCATCGCCTTAACATCGTTCTGCTTGTCAAGGTATTCTGACTTGTTGTAGTATTGAAGACCGAAGTGGCCTAGTGAGTTCATTGCGACGACTATGTCGAACCTGTCCTTCCCGAAATTGTAGGCGTTGAAGTCTCCTTTTATGAATTTCATGTTGGCATGCTGCCTGCCGTATTCGATGTAGTCTATTCCGGTTACGTTGTAGCGCATGATTGCAAGCTGCAGCGCTACCGGGCTTCCGGTACAGCCAACGTCGAGAACCTTGGAGGGGTCTTTTATGTTCCTGAACAGGAATGGTATCTCTATTAGGTGCTCGTCAACCTTGTCCCCGTTTATTCCAAAATTCAGCGATTCTTGATTTTTTCCGAACAACATACGTATACCGTTTCATTTGGGCTGCAGGTATGAATGCCGCTTAATAGCCGGGCCTGTTTAGCATATTAGTTATGGTGTGATGACTTTATTAGCCTTTTTATAATCCGGTTATAAAGCGGTTCATGTTGGGGGGATGGCACTTGAAATCGAACGGGTGACTTGATAGTAAGCAATGTTGATTGCACTTGAGATTTGGGACTCTGAAACTAGCAGGCTCACCTGCAGTATACAGAACATAATGGTTATTGAGATTATCAGCCCGTAGAAAGACATCAGGATACACCCACGCAGACAACGCTGCCGTTTAGCTCGTTTTCGCAGTAGATGTCTGAATAATTTCCGCTTCCGTTCTGATTTTTTACTATGCCAAGCTTCTTCACTCCGTAGATTGCTTGGTAGTATATGGAATAGTTGTTGGCGCATGCGCTCTCCGGCGCGCTGGATAGGCATTGCTGCGTTGACTTGTTGTAGGATATCTGCATTAGAAAATCATATGCTGCCGCTTTAGATGAGAGGTTGCTCCTTTCCAAAAATAGCGATTGCTGCGAGTTATTTATCATGTGTGCGCCCAAGGATATGGCAGATATGGCAATGAACAGCGATGAGAGTGCCTCAATAGTGGCAAATTGCGCCTTCAGACAAACACCCTTATTGCCGACCCCTCATAGGAGATGGTCTGGTTTCCCACCAGATATTTTGGCGATATCGTAGCATTTATCACATAGTATAGGGGGTATTCTGCCGGGCATGCTATAGAATTACCTTCTATGGTGCATTTAGCCTGGCCAGAATTGTTTGTTTCGCCAATCAGTTGCGTTTCGTAATGGTCGTACGATGATATGGCTTGTTGTATCTCAGAATATGCGGAGGAAGAAACTGTGCTTGAGTTGTAAAAGGCAAGGAGGCTGTCCAGGTTGACCTCTGCCTGATTGTATTCGCTCACGTAGGTGCTGTTAACATATCCGGTTTTCAGCCCGGATATCAGAGCGATGCTTGGATTGCTCTGGGCTGAGGTGACATTTTCCACAGATGCGTTTCCTGCCCTCTGTCCGTCATAATATACCGGGTCTTCCTTGCTGGAACTTGAAATCCTCGAATTAAAAGTGTATGCCCCGGCTATAGTCAGATTGACCGTATAAACGTATTCTGCCTGATACTGGCTTGCGGTGCTTATGTTATATCCTGAGTCTTCCGGATTAACGCATACTGTCTCTGTGCCTGGCCCGCCGTTTGAGGCGCACGCGGCGGTAGATACCCTGTATTGCCATGCGTCAGCAGAGCCGCATTGGTCTTGTATTGGATAGGGAGAGTAGAAGAAATTCTCATAGGTGCAGTGTGAAGAACTGCCAAGTGCAAGTATTTCCTGCTTCTGCGCTGCGTAGTCTATGCTTTCATTTCTTTTGGACAGGTATGCGGAATATGCAAGCGGAGTGCCTGACTGCAGATATGATGTGCTCATCTCTTCGGACCCGTTGTATACCGACCCGTTGCAGGATATCTTGTAGGCCAGTAGCGCCTTGTTCAGGGCTGCCGATGGAATAAACCCGTCTTCGTACGTCCATATGTTGTAGAACCTCTCGGTTAGGTTGTAAGTGGAGAAGGTGATGTTTGCTGAGCTTAAAGATATGGAAACCGTTCCGTTTGAACAGCCGTATGCGGCAAGGTCCAGCTCGTTTTGATAACCGGACGACGAAACTGGAGGCATTGTCGCTTCCAGATAGGGCTTTTGGTAGTAAACTGGATTTTCTGGAACGGAATAGTTGCTAAGCGAGACGTTTGGCATGCCCTTATAATGATTTATTATGGTTCCGTACTGCATTATTGTAAATAGTATTAGGGTGCCTATCGCTCCGGCTATTATGAGGAATTCGAGGCTTGTTTGCTGCTTCATTTGATTACCAATATCTTTGTTGCTCCGTTCACCTGGATTATTCTGCAGAATGATTCTGAGCACTCTGGATAATCAGCAAGATTTGCTATCTTTGCTGAGACGTTGTAGAATCTGCCGAGGTTTTGTACGGTGTTAGAATATGCACTGTAATTTTCGTTTCCGCTGTTGAGCAGGATGAGCATCTGCTGCGATATGCTGTAGTATCTTATTTGCATGTACGAAGACTTCGCATAGGCCAGGTAGTATGACTGCGAATTGTTTATTCCGTGGGCAATGAATATGATGGAAAGCATGGCTATCGGTATTGCTATCGCCATATCTGCAGAGATTATTGTAATTCGATCACCCTATTGGCACCTGCAGTCGTTGGACAGAGACCCGGAATAATATTCTGAAAGATTTGCAAAGCGTCCTATCGCATGAATTGCATAATTAGACGCAGAATACGTGTGGGCATACAATGAGTAGCCCATGCCTGCTATCAGTATTGACATCGACATGCTTAGGAGTATCTCTAAACTTAGCTGCAGTATCATAATATCACTCTATAGTAACAGACCCCTGCCCGTAATCTATGCTCACTTTTTCGGCTCCGGTGTTGCACGTTAGACTGCTGCCAAGCTTAACGTCCTCAACAAAATAGAATGTGCCGTATTTTGTATCTAACGCGCTTCCGTTCAATCGCGAACTGCATATTCCGCCCGGAACATTGAGCGTTACTGAGCTGTCATTGCTCAGGATGGCCGTGTTTATTGATTCAACGAAATTGGAATAGCCGTAATTATCAAGCGAGTGGTTTACCCTCAGGTAATATGCGGAAATTGCACCCATTGAATATAGCATAGAGATGCCTGCGATAGAGATATAGGCAAGCACCTCAAGCGACATCTGCGCCTGCATGGCCATTATGCACCCTTTGAAAGGTTGGAAAGCTGGTCGGATATCGCCTGGCTTACGCTGGAATTTGTTCCGCCAACATTCACGTTCGTGACTACGGACCCTTTAAGCTTCACTATCATGGCCATGGCTATCAGTATCACTATGCTTGCCGCAGAAAGCATCATTATGTACTCTAACGAACCCTGTGCCCTTCTCCTCCTAGCAAGCATTGCGAATGCCCGCGCCTCCACTGGAACAATTGCTTCTATCATTTTCATACCTCATATAGCGTAAGCCATAAAGGCTGCTGACGCCTTTATTATTCCCGCACTGATTATGGCTGCCTGGAATGACTTGAACAGCGGCGACCGGCTGCCTCCTGATTTGAAAGCCTCCATTATGTAGCTCATTATCGCTATGTAGGCCACGATTACCACCTGGAATGCGGTTGTTTCGGCGCTTTGACCTGCGCCGAGTATGGAGCCGGAGCTGCTTATTATGCTTGAGCCGATCCCTCCAAAAAGCGGCACGAAAAATGATATCCCTAGGCTGGAAAGGCTGTTCATATTCAGTGAACTTTGCATTGATTGGTTGGTATTTTCCATGTCGGATTCCATCCTGGATATGAACATGTTCAGGTTGTTCCTGATGTCCGCTCCGTTTTGGACGCTTATCTCGATTATTTCCATCAGCTCTTTGGTGTTTTTATCCTCACATGGGAGCGAATCGCTGAAATCCACTTTGCCAAGCATGATGCTCTTTGACAGCTCCTTTATCTCTTTGGGTGCTGACTGGGCAGAGAGCGTCCTTGATAGTGCCGGGTTGAGCCCCTCCTTGCGGACCGACTCGCTGAACTCCTTTGTGAATGCGAGGAGCTCGTGGTCCCTGTTTTTTGGCCTGGATCCTGGCAGCATGCCGTAAGCCAGCATGATTATCGCAGACAGGACCAGGAGCCACCACCATAAAATAGACATCGCCAGGGTGGCCAATGCAATTGAAATGTATACTGCCTTGATTTTATCCAATCAATCTACCATTTGAGGCTGAATTTATCATCGAATACACTACTGGTATCGCTGCCGTGAGCGATATTGACATGAATTCTATGCTTGAATAGCTTTGGGATATCAGCATGCTGCCTATGAATGAGAATATTACGAACGATGGCGCAACCGTTGAGACAAACATGCCGCAGGTGGCATATCTTGCCATAAGGGCGTTTGACTGCGACATGCGGGACTTCTTTTTTGATTCATATATTGCCAGTGCCTCTTCTATGCTGGATTCGCCGCCTTTTATGTATTTGTTCAGGTTTTCGGATATTTGCCTGTCTTTCGACGTTGCGTCTGAAATCGCGTCAAAGAAATCCTCTCCGAGCTCCATCCTCTTTTGGGCCTCATTGAGGATTCGCGAGACTTTTTTGCTTGGAGATGACGCTGCGGCTTTGCCCAGCGAATTTATTTCAGGAAGATTTGCCGATTTGTAGTAGGATACGCGGCTTAGGCTCTTCATTAGCCCCTCAAGGATGTCTTTGTATTCGGATTGCTGGCGGTGTTTGCGGTAGGCGGCGGCTATTAATGTGAATGCAGAAAAATACGCAAGTGAATTGAATATTATGAGGTTTGTGCTCGAGCTACCCTGCACGTATGAAATGACCAGGGCCATTGACATTGAGCAGGAAGCTATTGCAAGGATTGCGGTCTTATCCATCTTACCATCCGTAATATTTCCTTATTGCTTCTTCAACAGAATTGGATCTTGAATGATCCGCGCTTTTTTCTATTAGTTTCTCGCGTTTTTCAAATTCTCTGAGTGTGTCCTTGGCTGTGATTCCGTTTATCCGCGAGTAGGTGCCTACCAGCTTTGATTCCTTTAGCGCAGATCTGTCTATCCTGCACTCCTTTATGATTTCGTTGACCTGAACCATGTCCTCGTCCCCCAGGCAAGTGCCCTCGCTGGTCTCTGCGCGGCTGAGCCACCTGTATTCCGATATGCCCGAGATTGTCCTTCTGCTTATGTCAACCTGCTTCATGTATATTGCGATGTCTAATGCGCCGATGCCCTTTATGTCTATGCACATCGGTTTTACCATCAATTTTTTAAGTATCTGCATGCCTCCCTCGTTGCTGTGCATCGTTGCAGCGAAGGAAATTCCTATATTGGCTCCCATGAACAGGTCCTTTGCCTCATCGCCGCGCATTTCGCCGATTATTATCCTGCTTGGCCTCATCCTCAGGGCATTGATCACCTGCTCTTTAGGCGTCACGGAGTTGTATCTTGACCCGTACAGCGCTATGACATTGCCTATGCCTGACCCTTTTATCTCGTTTACGTCCTCCTCTACGGTTATCACTTTTTCGTTTGATGGGACAAATGCGTTTAGCGCGCTTAGAAGGGTGGTCTTCCCGCTTGCCGGGGCCCCTGACACTATCATGTTGTACTTGCACTCGATTGCAAGCCACAGATACGCAAGGATATCCGGTGTTGCCGTATGCCTGTCCAGAAGATAGCCCAAATCGATCTCCTTCCTTCCGCCGACCCTTATCGATGCGGTGGCCCCACTTACGGCATACGGGCGCATCTGGGCATGGAGCCTCAGGTCAGCCACCTGTGCATCTATTATCGGGGTGTTTTCGTTTATCTCTTTTTCATTCTCGGCTATCATGCGGTTTATTGCGCTCCTGAATGCGAATTCGCCTGAAAACCTTAGGTTTGTTATGCACCTGCCGTACTTTGTGGAGTAGACAATGACCGGCGATTGCGGCGAGTTTATCTCTATCTCCTCTATGTTCTGCTTGTCCTCTAGTATCATGCTTATTGGACCGTATCCTGCAGTGTCGTGGGCGACTACGTAGGATAGCGCCTCTACCCTGTCAGGGGGCACCAGGCTTGAAAGCCTGAGCTTGGCAAGCTGGGCGGCGTCATTTATGGTAGGCCTGCTTTCGGAATTGTTGGTGGCAACCGATGATATTACGAACTCCTTTGAAATTTCCATGCACTTGATGTCATGGCCGCTTATATCAAGAAGTAGGGAATAGAGATACCCATTAGCCGATTTCAATATTGCGCGCCTGGGCACTGCGCCTGCTTCCTCAACGACGCTTCCATTCTCGCTTTTGGACACTATGGTGCCTAATTTTGAAAGCCTTGGCTCCCTTTCAACCTTGTTATTGAAGAGTTGGGTGAGCTTGGGGCATCTTATCCGGAACATCCTGGCGTACCTTTTACTTAAGTATATAATCATATATTATGGTATAAATATATTAATATACCTTTCTAAGAGCGCCGATGCGGGATCCGTGCTGGTAAAAGAACTTGTAGCCGGCTAAAACCTATGATATGTTTATATAAGTTAATGCATAAAGCATAATGGGAGTGCAGCGCTATGCCTAAGACTGAAAAGGACAACGATGAGATATGGATGGTGAGAAAGATACTCAGCAAGCCCAATTACGCAGTTTTGAAGCTTCTTATGGTGAAATCTCCCAGGACGACAAGGGAGTTATATACCGTGCTTGGGAAGAAGTTCACAAGGAAGACCCTGATAATAACCCTAAGGAACCTGTCGATGAGCATGAACGTACTGCAGCCTACGCACATAAGGACGGAAAGGGGATACGACCTTGGATACAACATAAATCCAAGGCTCAAGGAGGTAGTAAAGTCGGTAGAGAAGTTTGAGAAAGTTGTAGAGAATGTGACATCTTCTAAATAATTTCTGACCCTAGGGTAACAGTCGGGTCCTGTTTGGACTGGCGCTTACCGAAAGCCTTTTTAGATTTATACGCCTAGGACTAGTGGTTGGATGTCAGATATAATACCGATTATTGAAAAAAAATATTTTTTGGCAGAGAAGATCGACTGCACCCCTGAGGTCTTGGCTATCAGGTTCAGGCCTGAGGATGGCCAACTGCAGGTATTCGATCCCGGCATGTTTATGATGATCTCAGGGATTGACAAGAAGACGGGCCAGAAATGCGTCGGGAGGGCATTCTCGATAGCGTCAGATCCTTCTGCGCCTAACATGGAGTTCTTTGTTATCAAGGAGCCGACGCATGGAGAGCACCTTGGAAGATCGCACTTCATGGATGCAGAGATAGGCGATCCCTTCATTCTCAAGGGACCTAACGGTCAGTTCAGGTTCAATCCTGGCACAGAAAAGAAGGTAATGTTCATTGCCGGGGGCACCGGCCTTGCGCCGTTCGTCTCAATGGCCAAGCACATAAAGCTGAAAAATGCAGGAACTGACGCCATCCTGCTTTACAGCGTAAAGTTCCCTACAGAGATAATATTCAAGGACCAGCTAGAGGAGCTGTCGGCCCAGATAGGAATGAAATTTGTAGTTACAGTGACAAGGCCCAACCAGTCCGCTCCGAATGAAGGAAGCGCATGGTCCGGAGAGACAGGGCATGTGGATTCAGGCATGATTTCCAGGCATTGCAGCGACATCCTTGAAAGGACATTCTACATATGCGGTCCTTTGGCTTTTGTACAGGCCGTGAAGCAGGCGCTGGCGTCGCTCAATGTGCCCGGCAACAGGGTAAAGGCAGATGTCTGGGGCTAAGCTGGCTTGGGCCTGACAAAGTGCTTCCTGCATCTTGCTTCGTACAGGTCGCTTCCTCCTACCAATGTGACACTTCCGTAAGCCTCCTTGCCATTTATTATCCGCTGCGAAAACCCTGCCTTCCCCCCGCATTTTGAGCATTTTGACTCTAATGAGCATACGCGGTCTGCAAGGGAGACCAGCTCCTTTGATATCTCAAAAGGATTGCCGTCTGCGTCTTTGTTTAGCGTAGCTACGTATACGGTCTTTGAGTCTGAGATGCGGTCAAGTGTCTCTGCAAATCCTTTGGTACCCTGCCAGAACTGGGCCTCGTCTATGGCTATCACATCGTATTTGCTTGCTGCTGCCTTCAGTGCTGGTATGCACCCCTCTCCGCCTTGCAGGGTAATTGCGGGCAGTCTGAATCCGTCATGCGATACCACATCGGATGTGCTGTACCTGTTGTCTATCTGGGACCTGAAAAGTATAGGACTCCGGTTCTTCGAGGCCTTCTGAACCTCCTTGAGCAGCCGGGTGGTCTTCCCGGCGAACATCGGACCTGTTATGACAATGAGACCACACGCTTTTTTCATGTAAACCTGCCGATTCAGATATGTTGCGCAATGTTTTTTAAATTTTCCAGACAAGGGATATACTGTGATTTTATGAATGCATTGAGATCGTTGATCGTGAGGCTTGACAAGGCAGTAGGATTCCCAGTAGCTTATGCGCACTGCGACATACCGTGCGGCATATACGACCCGCATGCGGCGCAGGTTGCAGCACACACTGTGGTGAGGATGGACATGCTCATAGCAGACGTGATGAAATCCGGAGGCTCGACTGCAGAGGAGAGGAACAAGCTTGTCAGGTGCGTCTCTGTCAAGGAACAGCACGCTGAGATAGTCAAGCATGAAGTGGCGGTAATATGGGGAGACTACATGAAGCCGGAACATGCGAAGGCGCATCCGGAGCTGCACGAGCTCGTATGGAACACCCTCAAGCTTGCCGGAAAGGCCAAGCAGAGCACAGACATAAAGGATGCTGAGGCGCTTCTTGAGAGCGTGCAGAAGTTCGCAGAGGCATTCTGGCAGACCAAGAACGTCCCAACTGTGAGGGCAAAGTCGTTCTACCCTACTGAGAGAACGTTTGTCTATCCGAAAGTATAGCCATGGCCGGATTACCTATAAGGATATTTCGTGTAGCCGAGCGCAGCATGGAGCCTGCAATCAAGGAGGGCAGCTATGTCTTAGTGAATTGCTGGCATCCGTCGCTTTCTCCTGATGATGTGGTAGTTGTCAGGGGGATTGATGGGACAATACTGATAAAGAGGATTAAAAACGTTGGCAAAAACGGGCTCTTTCTTTTGGGCGACAACAGGTCCAAAAGCGTGGACAGCAGGAGATTTGGCCTGCTTGACAGTAAAATGGTCATCGGGAAGGTTGTTGCTGTGATCTAGCCTTCTCTCTTCATTATCTCCCTGTACGCATTAAGGGTCTCCTTTGCGCATTTGTCCCATGTGAAGCCCCTCGCGTATTCTGTCGCCTTCTTCCTCACCCTATCATCATATCCCCTTTCCTTAAGATCATCTATTATCTGCGCCATGTGTGCCTCATCCTCGGCTTCAAAGCAGTATTTTCTTACCTCGTCGGGTATCTTGGCCTCTTTGCAGATTATTACAGGGATGCCCATGGCCTGGGCTTCTAGGATCTCAACTCCAAAGCCTTCGTACAGGCTTGGAAAGAGGAAGACATCAAAACTGGAGTAGATATCTACCTTTCTCTCTTCTGGCGCAAATCCCATAAACTTTATCCTCAAGTCAGCTGACGCCATCTGCAATAGATGCCCGTATTCAGGCCTTATTTTTCCCCAGACATCAAATCTTGCTGCCTTTGCTTTGAATGACTTGAATGCCTTTACTGCAAACTGGACATTTTTCCTTGTGTGCATTGCACCCAGGTATCCTACGGTGAAGCGGCTGTGCTTTGAGTGCTTCCTATTTGACTTTGAAAATTTGTCATCTATAGCATGATTTATTGTGAACATTCTGTCCTTTGGATACCCGAGACTTGCAGCCTCGGAGAATGTCTGCGAGGAGTTTGGCAGAAGGTAGTCTGATTCCATTACCTGCCTGCGTATGCTCTTTCCTATGAATGAATCCAGCGGGTTTTGTATAGTTGGACCTGAGTCTTCGCGTTTTAGTAGGGGATTATCCTTTTCAAGCAGGAATAGTTCATGCAGCGTGGTTGCTGTGCTGTTCTTGCCCCTTGGATTGAACATGATTGGCGAAGGCATGTGGACTATGTCGTATTTTGAGAAGTCTTGGAAGACCTGGGCTATTGTGAAGGTCGTCTTCCTCGTAATCGGCATGCTTCCATACCCGAGCTCAACCTTTTCGATATGGTCGGGGTGCTTGATTATTCGCCTCAGATTGTTCCATATCTGATAGTTGTATGTCTGCACGCCGTTACCCAGGTTCTTGTCGAAGTTTCCCTTCATGCCCAGTATACAGACGTTCATAAAATGCAGTTAGTTTTAGATGCACAATAAGGCTTTTAAAACTAACAGGAGATATAATCCTGCCAATCCAAACACGTTGAGTGACACTATGAGCAAGCTTAGGCCAGCAAGGTCAGTAAGGGGAATACACAGCCAGTCATGGGCAAGATACTCTGTCAAGAAGCCCAAGAAGAACTACATCAAGTCTCTTCCCCACACTAGCCTGATAGTATTCAACATGGGGCTGAACCGCCCCACATACGACACACTCTACACACTAAGCTCAGACCAGGACGTGCAGCTGAGGTCAAATGCTCTAGAAGCGGCAAGACAGGTGGCAAACAAGCACCTGGAGAGGGAGCTTGTAAACAATTACTACTTAACGGTTGTGACGTATCCGCACAACGTCATACGTGAGAAGAAGAGGGCAACAGGAGCCGGGGCAGACAGGCTGTCACAGGGAATGTCCCTGTCCTTCGGAAGCCCGTCTTCAATATGCGCAAGGGTGAAGAGGGGTCAGGTAATATTGAGGCTAAGGGCATTGGCAAGCTCTAAGGACGTTGCCAGATCGGCCCTTAAGAGGGCTGCCTCAAAGCTTTCAGGAACCTACACCATAAGCATGGCACCTGTTGCAAAGACGTCCTGAATCGCCCTTCAAGGAAAAGCAGTTGCATAGCACTTTTACTTTGATTCCTTATAGTGCCTTATTATGTCGTTTATGGAGATCCTTACCCATGGCGTATAGGCGCCTGGCTTCTTCTCCAGATCGTTCTTTAGCGCTTCAAGGCTTATCCACTTCCAGGCCTGGACCTCGTCTGGATTCGGTTCCGGGTTCATCTCGTATGTGCCGAAGATAACGTGGTCGTATTCGTGTTCTGTCAGGCCCTTGTCCATCTTTGCCTCGTACTCGAATGCAAAGACCTCCCTCATCTCGCAGTCGAAGCCCATCTCCTCCTTCAGCCTCCTGTGTGCAGCCTGCAAAGGGGTCTCCCCTGCCCTTGGATGGCTGCATACTGTGTTTGACCATAGGCCTCCCCCATGATATTTGGCCGCTGCCCTCTGCTGAAGCATGGTCTCTCCCTTCTTGTTGAATATGAATATTGAGAATGCCCTGTGCAGCTTTCCCCCGTTCTGGTGGGCCTTCAGCTTCTCCTCAAGGCCTACCTGTTTGTCGTTGTGGTCTACAAGGATTACCTGCTCCATTGAAGTCATGAAGATATTATACAGAAAGCATTATATATGTGGCAATATCAATAGATTCCTGACGTATAATCTGTTTTTATCGGTGTAAAATATGCGCATACTTCTTCAATTCCCGGAAGGGCTAAAGCAGGAGGCCCTCAAGCATGCAAAGGTGCTTGAGAGGGCTGGCAACGAGGTCGTAATCTCTGCCACTCCCACCTTCGGGGCGTGTGACCTGGCTATAGACGAGGCAAGGAACATAGGCGCAGAGAAGATAGTGCATTTCGGCCACGTCGAATTCCACCACGTTGACTTCAATGTCGAATACATCCCATATCCTATAGACGCAGACCTCGGAATACTTGAAAGGTCTATAGAGCCGCTGAAACCGTTCAGAACCATAGGCGTAATGACCACGATCCAACACATCCACCAGCTAGGCAATGTTGCTGATTTTTTCAGGGGCAATGGAAAGGAGGTCGTGATAGGAAAGCCTTACGGATTCGCGAAGAAGAACGGCCAGATACTGGGCTGCGATGCAGGTAGCGCTGCAAGCATAGACAGAAAGGTTGAGGCACTGGTCTACTTCGGAGGCGGGATGTTCCATCCGCTTGGAGCGCTGCTGATGACCACTAAGCCGTTCCTTCTCATAGAGCCATTCCAGGGCACTGTGGAGTTCATAGACAGATACAGGGAGACATACGCGAAGAGGAGCAGGGGCAAGATACTCGCATCTGTGGATGCAAAGAACATAGGCATACTGGTCACCACAAAGAACGGCCAGAACAATATGCCGATGGCAAAGATACTCAAGGCAAAGGCGGAGGGCGCAGGCCTCAATGCCGCAATACTCGTATCAAACACTTTTGACTTCAATTCCATAAACAACATGATGGAGTTCGACGCCTTTGTCAACACCGCCTGCCCAAGGATCTCGATTGACGATGCGGACAGGCTCAGGAAGCCGCTCCTGAGCGCAAACGAGCTCAACGAGGTGCTCAGGATAAAGGGAGAGCTCGCTGCAAAACAGAGAGCCTGACTATGGCCTTACCCTGGGCAGCGAAGAAGGTGTTAGTTGGTTTTAAAGTGGCTTTTGCTGATTAAACCGCTAATTTGAAATGCCTGTAGCCCTGAAACTAGACAAACTACAGGAAATTAAAAATAAAAAAGAAGGAAAAGAAAAAAGGCAACTTTATTAAGTTGTCTTTAGGTTGACTCCTGATGTCAACTGTACCTGATACACAGTAGTTCCTCCTGATGAAGTGGTGTACAGTGCCCAGAGCTGGCCAGATGCACTTGATCCTACGGCCGGTGCATTAGACGTAGTAAAACCCAAACCAACGCTTACAGTCTGACCGCTGTTTATTGCGGTAGATGGATCATTTATTTCTGTTAAACCGGATATTCCTCCGGATATGGTATTTGCAGCTATGATGTTGGCTGACTGTGCTGTTGGCGCAGAATAACCGCTTGGCACCCAGACGATGTTTGAGGTTTCCCAGTTGATTCCTGTAGCTTGGCCGATGATGACGTTGAATGAGTTCGGTGTAAGAACTGGACTTGAGCAGACGTATCCCGACTGAGGCAGGCATGTTGTTCCTAGAGGAGACCCTCCCAGTATTCCCAACGAGAACAGTGCTACCATGACGACCGCTATGATGAGAATTGCCCATCCGTAGGTCATCAGGTATTCCATAGCGCTTTGTAGTTTCATATTTGGCATAAAAGACCCTTTCTTAATCTATTTCCAGCAATAAAGTATTTAAACCGATTACCTACCAGATTTATTAGGGACTTGACATCTACATACAATCACCATCGTCAATGCGCATGACCTATCACATCAAATAAGTCATGAGATATGCAATTAGGCACGAATAGATGTGGATTGACACTTTTTTCAGTCCAATTACCCTGTTT
>DAHWIK010000040.1 GCA_027345185.1 Microcaldota archaeon | reverse complement strand
TAAAGGGCAGTTAAGACCTATGGAGATATATTTGAGTTAAGGAACAGTCTGCGGGATGAAGCAAATACTACCCTCATCTAACACACTCTGGCTATAAAACAGGGTCGTATTTGGAAGGATTATGGCCAACTACTGGAATTGAAACAGTTTGGTGAGATAAGGATAGTAAAGGCTAGTGAGATGCTTAGACTGATAGAGGGGGGAGTGGTGAAATGAATAATATATGTAACTGCTTATTTTGTCATCACGCTGCGCTTTAGCCGCTCTATACTGTCCATTGCCATGTTATCCAGCTCCGCATACAGCTCTTCCTTGCGCGTGCCTATGTAGGTCATGGTTGTATCAGGCTTTGAATGCCTGGCGAACCTGCTAGTCAGCACTATGTTGCCATTTGTCTGCTTTGAAAAGCTCGTTATGGCATAGTGCCTAAGGCTATGCGTAGTAAGTCTGTGTAGCCTTCTGGGAACATGGCTTTGATAGGATTCATCGCTTATGTCATAGACTTGGTCTATGTCCGCTAGCTCAATGTAGTGCCTGAACCTGTTCCTTACGTAGTCCATTTTCAGATATGGCAGCTTGCTTGAGCTATTGCGATCTTTGAAGAAGATATATCCACCAGATTCTTCTATGCGCTTTTCGTTGCTTTTGATTAGCTCCAAGGTCTGTTTGAATAATTGGACAGGTATGCGCAGCGTGTCAATTATCCTTGCCTTTTCAGTCTTTAAGGTCAGTTCTCTTGTTTGGAAGTTGATGTTCTTGACGTTCAGCTTTACAGCCTCGCCTATCCTAAGACCCAACTGAGCCTGATAAGAGAACAATATCCTGAACTTATCGCTGTCTATTGCCTTAAAGAACCTCTGCAATTCGTATTCCGTAAAGCCTTTGTTCAGGTTTCCGTATTTTGGTATACGGCTTCTCTTGAAACGCTTTACGTAACTTTGATGGATTAGCGTGCGCAGGTCTTCAACATTGTGCTTTGCCAATGTTGGCAGAATTCTCTGCAAATCTGTTTTTAGCTCTTCGAGTTCAGATTTTTCAAGAATTCGGCTTTTCTTTTTGCTTGCTTTTCTGTTTTCGGACTTACTGTTTTCTCTCGTTAATGCTGATTTGGGCCCGGAGAGATTTGAACTCTCGGCCTCTCGATACTCGAGCCCAAGCCTCCCGTTTTCGAACTGTGGCTCTGTCGTGCTGCTATGCAGTATGGGCCCAGTGAGATTTGAACTCACGACATCTGGCTTTCGTATAAACTTTCCATGAAGTTTATTATAAGACCAGCGCTCTAACCAGGCTGAGCTATGAGCCCACAGCATAGTCTTGAATCCAAAATATTTTAACTCTTATTATTCATGGCGCTGGCGGCGGCGTTATATCCGGCTGTTATGGCCGCAAATAGTCAGATTAATAAGCCGTATTTGTGTATATTATGCGCTGATCTGGATGGACTTGGGAGAGGGGCTTAGGAAGGCGATTGCAAAGCTAAGCGGAGCGACGATCATAGACTCAAAGTCCATAAAGGAGTTCAACAAGGAGCTCCAGAAGGCCCTTATATCGGCAGATGTGGAGGTGGAGCTCGTATTCGCGCTTACGAAAAGGATAGAGGACGCTGCGCTCAGGGGCAAGATGCCTGACGGAGTAAGCCACAAGGACTACATAACCAACCTTGTCTACGAGGAGCTCGCAAAGCTCATGGGGGAGAGCTATGAGCCGGAGATAGGTCCGAAGAGGATACTTCTTGCTGGGATATACGGATCTGGAAAGACCACCACTGCAGCAAAGCTGGCCAAGTTCTACCAGGATCGCGGCCTTGGGGTGGGGCTGATATGCTGCGATGTCTCAAGGCCTGCGGCATACGAGCAGCTCGAGACTCTTGCAAAGCAGGCCAATGCGGGGTTCTTCGGCATGAAGGGGGAAAAAGACGTTGCAAGGATAGTCAGGGAGGGGATGGCCGCGCTTAAGGGCAAGAAGGTGATAATATGCGACTCGAGCGGAAGGAGCGGGATGGACGGGGAGCTGATAAAGGAGTTGAAGCTTATAAACAACCAGTTCAAGCCTGACGAGAAACTCCTTGTTATAAATGCGGACATAGGGCAGATTGCCGGAAGGCAGGCGCAGGAGTTCGACAGGGCGATAAAGCTAACTGGAGTGATAGTCACCAAGCTTGATGGCTCGGGAAAGGGCGGCGGCGCCCTAAGCGCAGTGAATGCGGCATCGGTAAGGGTGATGTTCACCGGAACAGGAGAGAAGCTCAATGCGCTTGAGCTGTATGATTCAAAGAAGTTCGTGGGAAGGCTTCTTGGTATACCGGACCTTGAATCGCTTATACTTCATGTCAATGAGGCCGTGAAGAACTCAGGCATAAAGGCAGAGGACGTGAACATGGAGGAGCTCAACTTCGAGAGCTTCTACAAGCAGATGAAGGCCATGTCAAAGATGGGGCCTATGAAGAACGTGCTCGGCATGATGGGCCTGGTTGACGTGCCCAAGGAGGCGCTTGAGACAGGCGAGGTAAAGCTCAAGAGATACGAGACCATAATCGGCTCAATGACAAAGGAGGAGAGGAAGAGCGAGAGGCTGGTCAGGGACCCTAAGAGGATAGCAAGGATAGCGAAAGGCAGCGGCACGACGGAGAAGGATGTCAGGGAGCTTATATCGGACTTCAACAAGATGAAGAAGATGGCAGACATGCTCAAGAACAACAGGGACGTCAAGAAGCAGATGTCAAAGTTCATGCCAAAGGGAACTGGAACGTAAATGAACAGTCCCACCGCAAGCGGTTTGGGCATTAGCCTGAGATAAAAAGAAAGGCGTAAATTAACACAGATATATTTTTTGGACTCATTCAAAGCACAAATGCAGTGGTATCCGCCTGATTAATGACGGCATTGATAAGCAATGGCAGCCAGAAAAGAAGGGATGCCTGAGCAGACCCATATCGCTCGAAAACTATTTATATAGGCATATGCATATACATATAGGTGCAAATATGGTAAAGGTAATATCGGTATCCGATGAGACATACGCCCTACTTAAAAGTATTAAAGGTCAGAAGATGTCATTCTCAGAAGTGATAAAGGAGGCGATATATAAAAACAGACAGGACAATGTTGCAATAATGGGTTTTTTTGGAGCGCTGAAAGGCAAAATTGATGCAAAACGGTGGAAATCACAGCTGTACAAGGAACGCGCGAGGAAATGGGGGGACTAGATGGTAATAATTGATACTGACGTGCTGATAGATTTCCTGGGCGGAGAACAGGAGGTTAGCAATGTCGTGCAGAGAATCATACAATATGAAGACGCAGCCACTACCATAATAAACCAGTATGAGTTATTCAAAGGCGCTGAATCAAGAGCCCAGGAAGAGATTATAGAGGGACTCCTGTCAAAACTTGACGTCTATGCTGTTGATTATGCTTCGGTTAAAAATGCTGCATCAATGTTCCATGCGCTGAAGAAATCTGGAGAGCTTATACCAGAAACGGATATGTTGGTGGCGGGGATAGCACAAGCACGCGGGGATGGAATACTCACCAGGGACAGGCATTTCAAAAGATTAAGGATGATAAAGGCTGAAATAATCTAATTGTTATCTGCGTGGGCGTAGAACCAGCGCCCTCTACGGCAGTTTATTTGAATGCGGATAGGTATCCTAGATCCACTTTGGAATCGTGTGTGCATTTGAAGCCAGCTTTTTCAAAGAAGTCCTGGATTTTCGCGTATCCCTTATGATATTCTAATTGTACTGCATAAACTTCTTTTAGATCTGCTGGGTGGCTGAATATCTGATATTCTGCGCCCTCCACATCGGACTTTATCATGACGTTCTTTAAACCAGATAGCGCAATCCCTAAAGTTGTGGCTTTTATGTCTCCGCCGAGCACCACCCTATTATTTCCGGTTATTGAATTTTCTGAATTATGCACATAGCTTCCTTTGCCTAGAATAGGTTTATTCCTGATAAGTATCTTAGACCTTATACCTTGAGGCATTGAGTTGATATTTTCCCTCAGCATCTTGAATGTCTGTGGATGGGATTCGTAGGCTATTACTCTGTCTATGTTGGGGTTCATGGCAAAATAGGCAGCAGTATCCCCTATGAATGCGCCTATGTCTATCAATGTTGTGTGTGGTTTTGCTCGCTGCTGGAGCCAATAATACGGCTGGCTGAAGAATATTTCATGCATATGATTATAGAATTTCACTTTTTGCCTTGCGGTCAGCATGGTATTTATTGCCAGTCTGGGATTTCGTATCATAAGCAGCATGTCTTCCAACATTTTTTATCCCTGCATTAAGTATATTTTTGATGATTTTTAAATACTTTGGTTTTTGTATACAAACTTGCTTGTTCTTCAAGTGCCGACATAATTCATGTACTTTTTAACGATCCTGTCTATTATCTCCCTTGATTTTCCTAGGTTTGACTTTGGGTCGCACAGCTCCTTTAGCTCGCCGCTTGATAGTAGTTTCGATATCTCCTTGTCGTCAAGCAGGACGCTGAGATAGCTTATGCCGTCCCTTAGTGCGGTGTTTGCATCTTTTAATGACAGTTCCCTTGCCCTGTGCCTCTGCATCCCCTTCTCCACAAGCTTGCTCATCACAAGCTGCGATGATGTGACGCCTTTTGTGTAATTCAGGTTGCGATCTATGTTCTCCGGGACATGATTTACGCGCTCGATAACGTTCCGGACAAGCCCGCACGAATAATCAGACAGTATAAACGACTCTGGCAGCGCTATGCGGTCGGAAAGCGATGCCGTCAGGTCTCTGAAGTCCTCTGCAAACATGGACTCCAGTGATGACAGCGCATGGCCGCGAACCACCCTTGCAATCGATATGCACCTCTCCTCTATGAAAGGATTGCCATGTATGTTCTTGTGCGGCATTGCAGAGCTGCCTATGGCATTCTCGCCTGGTTGCTCGCTCAGCTCCAGGATCTCGGTCCTCTTGAGCGTCTTTACATATGAGGCTATTGTCGCAAGCCTTCCGCAAAGCACTGCAAGGTCCGATATTATGTACGCAAGGTCCTCCCTTGGCGGAGTCTGCATTGTCATCTCGGGTCTCTTGACCTTCAGGTTGGAGAGCACCTTTGCCTCGACTTTTGGGCCGTCGATTCCCTCGCTCGTATGGACATCGTAGGTTCCTATTACCCCTGAAAGCTTGCCTTCTGCATTCCTTTCCTTGTCGAATTCCAACCTGTCGATGCTCTTCTGCAGGCAGTATCCGAAAAATGCGAACGGCAGCCCGAACGATGTTGGTATGGCTTGCTGCCCGTGCGTTCTTGCTATCGAAGTCACATCCCTCCACTTCGTTGCGGCGTTCAGGCATGAATCCCTGGTATCGGATATGCTCTTTATTAGGAGGGCTAGGGCCCTTGACGCCTGCATTGCCTTTGCGGTCTCTATAGCATCTGCAGATGTCATAGCGAAATGGACATATCTCCCCTCTTTGCCGGCCTTGCTTGACATGACATTTATTACTGCGCCCATTTCATGGTGCGTCTTCATTGCCTCGGCCCTCCTTATTTCAGACGGAGTAACGTGCCTTGTATCGGCGATCGATTTTATCCTCTTTGCTGCGCTTCCTGGGACCTTTTCAGGATACAGCTCAGAGAGGACCTTTACATTTTCAGCTTCGACATCCAGTATTGCCTGTATGTAGCTCTCATCACCGAATATTTTCGACATTGGAGTGGTATACCTGCTGCCTATGGGTGAGATCAGCTCCTGGTTTTCCAGATAGGAGACGTCAAGTTTTTCAGGTTTCATCATCGTGCCTCATTTTCCAATGAGCTCCTCTCGCCTGTCCACCATGTCAAGCGCGTCCTCGCCGGTTCCTATTAGCGTAACAGGAACGCCAAGCTGTCCCTCTATATTGTTTATCCAGTCTGTTGCCTCTTTTGGAAGCTTGTCGTAATCCCTGACCTTCGCTGCGCCCTTAAACAGCGTATCAACCTTGGTTATTGCGACCTGGTTTGCAGAGCTTATCTTAAGCACTTCGTTTGCTATGTTGGCGTTGAACGGGGCGACTCTTCTCTGCCTTCCGGTAACAGTGCCGTATTCAGCCATTCCACGCCTCTCCGCTTCCTTGTGGTCGATCTCCCCTTCAAGCGGGCCGCCGCCTACCCGGGTTATGAATGCCTTGAATATCACGATTATGTTTTCTACGTACTTTGGGCCGACGCCTACATCGCTAAGTATTCCTGACGAGGTGGTGTTCCTGCTGGTGACATACGGATATGCGCCGTGATAAAGGCTAAGGAAATGACCCTGGCTTCCCTCAACCTGCACCTTTCCGCCCTGATTAACGCATTCTATTATCTCTTTTGGCGCGTCTATTATGAACTCTGACAGTTCTGGATAGTCCTTTGCAAGCTTAAGGCCCCTGAGCACCCTCTTTGACTCGGCAGCGCCAACGCCCTGCTTCGTGCTCCCGACCTCGTTGCTCAGCAGCGAGTTCTTGGCCTCCTCCTGTGCCTCAAGGTCGGTTATTATCGCCGCGTGGCCGTCTATGAATACCCTCTTACTGGTGCCGGTCTCTTCCATCTCCTTGAAAAGTATCTCCCTTTTTATCAGTGCGCCGGGAGGCACTATCAGTTTTGTCTTCTGGTTAAGGAATGCTGATGGTATTGACCTGAGCTTATAGGACCTGCCGTTGTAGACTGCGGTGTGTCCGGCATTTATGCTGCCTGTCCTCACTGCAATTTCAGGCTGGTCCTTCAGGGCGAGATAGGAAGCAACCTTTCCCTTGCCCTCGTCGCCGAAGAACCCTCCGACCAGTATGTCTATCATCAATAGCACCCACGAATAGACTTATAGCTTATAGGAATTTAAGCGTTCTGCACGCTAAGATGAGTTGAAGTTCGCGTGTGATCTATAGTGGTGGACAAGTCGTCAGGGCAGAAGAAGATCGATGAGCTGCAGGAGCAGTACTCAAAGACAAAGTACAACAAGGCTACTAACAAGTACCTTGGGATACTCAGGGCAAAGATAGCGACTATCAAGAAGGCGATGGAGGGCCAGACTAGGCGTGCCGGAACAGGATACTCGGTCAGAAAATCCGGGAATGCTACCGTAGTTCTGGTTGGCTTCCCTAATGCTGGAAAATCATCTCTCCTGCGCGTCCTTACCGGAGTTGATTCAAAGGTTGCGGATTACGCATTCACCACGCTTGACGTTATACCGGGCATGCTTGAATACAGCGGCGCAAAGATCCAGATACTGGATCTCCCTGGTCTGATACAGGGTGCGCATGTTGGGAAGGGAGGGAGCCTGAAGATAATCAGCGTGATAAGGATAGCAGACCTGATACTCTTCGTGATAGACATAAACGCGCACGGGCAGCTATACCAGCTAATGGATGAGCTGAATATGCTGAACATACGGCTCAACCAGAAGAGGCCGGACATGAGGCTTGAGAAGAGCTTTGTCGGAGGCCTGAACATAGAGAACAGCGGGCACCGCATACCGAACAAGGACGTGATACAGAGCGTGCTCAACGAATTCAAGATATTCAACGGGAAGGTGATATTCTACGGAGACACAACTGACCAGCAGCTAATAGACTTCGTTGCGGACAACTGCGTATACATAAGAGGCGCTGTTGCACTTAACAAGATAGACACGGCGGATCCGAAAAGGGTCGAGTCATTAAAGAGGGAGATTGAGGCGAAGACCGGCATGCGGGTGATACCGATAAGCGCAAAGATGACCGAAAATATAGACAGCCTTAAGGGAACTGTATTCGGCGGACTTGATCTCATACGCGTCTTCCTAAAGCCAAAGGATGGGAATCCGGATTTCGGCAATCCTCTTGTGCTTGAAAAGGGCGCTTCCATAATAGACGTGGTCAGGAAGATAAACACGAAGCTCGTCAAGAGCATCAAGTATGCGTATGTGAGCGGACCGAGTGCAAAGTTTTCGAACCAGAGGGTTGGGGAGGACCACAAAGTCATGGACGGAGATGTGGTAACGGTGATATTCGACTTCTAGGCTGCTGCAATAATATACTAAAGTATTATATATTTTATCTGAGTAAAAGCAATCCTGGGAGATTTTCGCTGATGTTATACAAAGTATAACGGGGCAAATGCATATATATGTATAGTATATGTATATTATTGTGATATTATGAGCAAACTGGTCTCGCTCTCAAATGAGACTTATAGCACTTTGCGAAGGATGAAGGGTAAAAACCGGTCTTTTTCAGAGGTAATAATGGAACTTGTCAGCAAGGCAGAGCCTAAGCGAGACTTTCTCAGTCTCGTAGGATCCCTGAAATCAGAGTCGAAGGAATTGGAATCCTTGAAGGAAGAGGTAGAAAGAGGCAGGAAGAGAAACTCGGATAGGCATCTGTGATTTGATGGTAGTACTTGACACCAATGTCATAATAGACTTCTTGGAAGGGAGGGAGAAAGTAGCCGAAGTTGTGGGCAGATACAAGTCATCGGAACTTGCTACAACATTCGTAAACCAGTATGAGCTATTAAAATATAGAACAAGGTCGCGCATGGAGGAATCGTTGAAGAACCTTAAGATTTACCAGTCGAGCGTGGCTTCAGTTGAATTCTCAGCAAATGCTTACAAAGAACTAAAGGAAAAAGGATCAATAATCAGCGATAACGACCTGCTTATTTTTGGATTGTGCCTTGCAAACGATGAGATGCTAATAACTAGGGATCAGGACTTCAAGAAACTCAAGAGTGATATTGTAATGCTTATATAGCTGCATGAGGCTAGTACATTGCCTCAAGACGCCTTATTCTCTCGTCAGTCGGTGGGTGCGTGGAGAAAATGTTCGTTATGGATTTTGCGCTGATCGGGTTCGAGAAGTAGAGCGATGCAGTCATATCGTTTGCATGCTTTACTGGGGGGGCGTTTGGCTTTGACACATATGCTTCAATCTTCTTGAGCGCGCTTGCCAGGGACTGCGGACTCCTGGTGAGCCTTGCCCCGTTGGCATCTGCCATGTACTCCCTCTTCCTTGATATTGCAAGCCTTATCAGCATGGCGACTAGCGGAGCTATTATCCCCAGGGCGAGGGCTATCAGGGTTATTATGCCACCGTTGCCTCTGCCATTGCCTCCGAATGCACCAAAAAAGAACACCATGCGCATATATGCAGCAACAAGTCCTATCACTCCTGCAAAGACTATGGCAAGCATCATGAACTGTATATCGTTGTCGGCTATGTGAGACATCTCGTGTCCTATTACGCCCTCGAGCTCCTGCTTGTTCATCATGGATAGAAGGCCTGAAGTGACCGCCACATATGCATGCTTCCTGTCCCTGCCTGTTGCAAACGCGTTTGGATTTGGATCATTTATTATGTATATCTGCGGCATCGGCACCTGGCTTGCGGCTGCAAGTCCTTCCACTGTGTCGTACAATACCGGGTATTGGGATTTGTCTGCAGGTTTCGCTCCGGAAACCTTGAGAACAAGCTTGCTTCCGCCGTAGTATGAGAACAGCGCGTATATTAGGACGATGGCTGCACCTGCCGCGAATGCCAATATCCCTCCGCCAAGGAATAGGACAAATACATATATGACAGCGAAGAAGAGCAAGCAGAATATGAACATGAGCAGCGTTGACTTTAGTCTGTTCCTAGCTATCTCATCGAAGAAACTTGCCATTGTTTACACCTTTTCTATTGGCTCTTTGGCTTTCCCTTTGGCTGGCTTTTCGGGGCGGCAGGCTGGCCCTGCGACGGTCCGTTTAGGTCGCTGAAGTCTACCTTTACAGGCTCTGCGGCTTCAGGCGGAGCCTGGAAGAAGTCCTGCCTTGTAAAGTGGAACATGCCTGCGAATACGTTTCCGGGGAATTCCTGTATTGCATTGTTGAAATCCAGTACATAATCATTGTATGATGTCCTTACGAAGGCTATCTTGTCTTCTGTGCCCTCGAGCTCCTGCTGGAGCATCTGGAAGTTCTGCGAGGCCTTTAGATCCGGATAATTCTCGGCTACGGCGAATATGCTCTTGAGAGCCTGGCTTAGCTGGTTGTTCGCATCAGCCTTTTGCTGCACTGAACCTGTGACTATAGAGCTCCTAAGCGCAGTAACCTTGGTGAGAACGCCCCTCTCATACGCAGCATATCCCTTTACTGTGTTGATCAGGTTTGGTATCAGATCGTATCGCCTCTTCAGCTGCACGTCTATCTGCGCCCATGCGTCCTGTACCCTGTTTCTCTTCTGTACAAAGCTATTGTATATTACGATTATAGCAAGCAGTATTATTGCCAGTACTGCAGCAACGATTATTTCAAGAAGAACCAAAGACTCACAATCTTATTACTAATACAAAAACTTAAAAACACTTATATTGATTTCGGTCTTTGATGAAAAGCGCAGTTGATTTTATAAAACAGTATATGATAAATGATTCTACCCTCAAACCCATCATCTTCGTCGGTGGGTTAGGGGCGTGAAAAAGCATATAAATGCCAGTATCCAATAAGGATTCAACAGGAGGCACGCGGAGAGGCGCGGGCACATGGTGAGCTGGTGCCCACAGGTTGCATTTCTGTTCGCCATAACCTATGCGAAAGGTTCTGAAAGGGATGGTCGCATTTACCGAATCTCCGCAAAGACGGGGAAGCCAACGGCTTAAGCTGTTGGATGATGTCACTTAATAAGTAGATTGCATGTTTGAAAATGTTGCTGCTGGATGGAAACTCGGCGCGGCCATAAGGAAGCTTGTTTTTAGCGATAAAAGGCTGCTGATATTCCCGGCCATAGCCGGCATGGTTATACTGCTGGAGACCGTGGCGATATTCTTATCGCTGTTCATGTTCGGTGCATCGAATTCTGCGGTGTTCATAATCGGCCTTATTGCATACTATGTGATCGTCTACTTCACATCGGCATATGTGCTCGTAGCCATGCTGATAGCATTCAGGGGATTCGGAGCGAAGAAGAGCATGGGCATCCTTGATGCGTTCTCGCAGGCATCTGGATACGTGGTCCAGATATTTGAGTGGGCTGTTTTTGAAGCCATAGTGACAATGATAATAAGGGTCATAGAGCAGAGGCTTGGGGCAATAGGATCCATGATATTCGGATTTGCGGCGTCTATAGCGATGTCTGCAGCTACTGCATTTGCGATACCGGTCATAGTTGATAAAAGGACAGGGCCCGTTGCAACACTCAAGGAGAGCGCAGGTTTCATAGTGAAGAATTTCGGCAAGACCTTTGGTGGCCTTGCATACTCAGAGCTCTATTCCCTTATATTCGTGGTCCTTGGCGTATTGGTGGTTTTGGCAGGAGTATTTGCGCTTGGAGCGTCAGTGATACTTGGAGCTGCGATGGCTGTATTGGGGATAATGCTTATAGTGTTCGGAGCGATGCTGAATTACATACTCTCCAACGTGTACAGATTTGTGCTCTATGACTACATGAATGGAGGCAAGCTTCCCCAAGGCATATCAAAGGACATGGTCGATACCTCGGTAAAGACCCAGAGGCAGAACAGGGGAGGCTTTGGCGGACTTGGAGGGATATTTGGCGGTGGGAACCCAGGCAACATCTGATAGGCTCAGATTTGGCTGGCTTGCGCAAGAGTTAAATTCGTTTCTTGCCATTAATTTACTCATGGCGATCAGGTACTGGGAGTATGAGGATGCCCCACTCAAGGAGAAGCTGAAGGATCCAAATGTGAAGGACATTGCCAAGATATACTTCGATAACGATACAAAGGCCTACAGGTTCTCGCGCGCATTGTGCGAGGTGAAGAAGAGAGGCAGCCTGAGGCTGAAGGACTGTAGCGAGGAGCTTCCTCTCGCAACATGGAAGAGGTATCTGGACTTCGCGGTGATGGTGGGCCTGCTTAAGCATGAGGATGGCATATATACATTCACTGACAGGTATTCGAGGCCTCTGAAGAACATATCCCTCTACATAAAGGCATGGATGGATGTGCCAAAGGAGGAGGACCTGCTGGTGCTATTTGCGAATGCCAAGATGGACAGGCAGAGAAAGAGGGGAGGCAGGACCTCCGTAGTACTTGAAGCGCAGGAGCCTGCAGAATCAGGTGCAAAGCCGAAGGATATGTAGTGGTGTCCTTTTTGATGCTCGGCTAAAACAGCCTTATTTTTATGATTTTCTTCCTTTCGTACTCGCTGAGGAAGTAATAAACTAGTATCAATGCAATTGTGGTTATTGTCCCTATAAGCAACGACTGCTTTGGCAGGCCGTACATGAAGGCGAGCACAAATATTATTGCTGCGATTGGAAGATAAGGGTAGAACGGAGACTTGAAGCTTCCGGCTTTCTTTATCCTCCTGAAATGTACAAGTGCGAGGCTTGACATCAGGTACGTGAAAAGCACACCGAAAACGGATATTGAGGCGATTATGTACACATTGCCAGAAAACAGGGCCAACACTGCCACAACGGCGGTGACAAGCACTGCATTTGGGGAGATGTCCCTCTTTACGTCATATCTTGCCAGAAGCTTGGGCATGAGTCCGTCCCTGCCAAGCTGGTAGATTATCCTGGACGACCTCAGGAACATCGCAAGCGATGCCGATGCAGTGGCTATAAGCGCACCTATGCCTACAGCCAATTCCAGGAGATAAGGCGCGGATGAGGCATCAAGGGCGATTGCGATTGGATCTGCCGAGGAGATGCTGTAGGCAGAGGAAGGCACAATTAGCAGCAATGATACGATTATCGCCACATAGATCACAAGGCTAAGCACCACGGATAGGAGTATGGCCTTGGCAGCCGCATTTGCGCCGCCATTGATCTTTGATGTCAGGGTGCTTATGGTCTGGAATCCCGAGTATGCGAAGAATATGACTACGCTCGCTGCTGCTATTGGCTCGATTCCTGATTGCGCCGGGTCGACGCCGAAATTCGACGGGTTGAAATGAGCGATGCCGAAGGCAAAATAAAGCGCGAATGCAACGAATGCAAGCAGCGCTGCAATCTTTATTATCACCAGTGCGAAGTCTGCGTTGACGGCCTTCTTTATCCCCATCATGTTAAGTACGGCAAGCAGTATAATCAGCATTATGGCAAGGAATATCTGGTAGCTTGAGCTTAATCCGAGGAGGTTTGCAAGATACGAGCCGAATCCCAAGGATATGGCAGATATGGCTATTGCCGAGCTTAAATAGAGTATTATTCCTGTTATGAACCCAAGTTCGCTTCCGAATGCATTGTACACGTATGAGTAGGACGCCCCTTCCACGTTTGGCATTATGGACCCCAATTCGCCTAGTTCAAGCGCTATGAGCACAGCAACAAAACCTACAAAGACGAACGCTATCAGTGCATCGGATCCTGCAAGCGCTATGGCGCTGCCGCTAAGGACGAATATGCCTGCTCCTATTATTGCGCCGAGCCCGACTGCGGTTGCGGCTGATACGCTTATCAGCCTTTTGCTTACAGTTGCCATGGTATGATTATCTTGCAACGGTTTAAATTAGTTGCAGTGTTGGCCTGATATCCGATTTGCTTGGACAGAGTCATTGTGCCTTGTACCAGATTGTGCCGTATTCGCTGTCCTCTATGGATATTGAATGTTCTGACTTAAGCCTTTCCCTTATTGCGTCTGCTTCTTTGAATTCCTTATCGCTCCTGAGCTTCTCGCGCTCCTTTATCAGCCTTGCCGCTCCCTCGGGAAGCCTTTCCTTGTATGTGCCTTTCTCAAGAAGTCCCAATACGCCGGATACTGACAGTATTCCCTGTACCGCGGCTGCCTTTGCATGATCACCTATCTCCTGGTTTGTCTCTGCGTAGGTCCTGAGCTTTTCTATTGCGGAGGCAAGCTTTCCTAGGGCCAGAGGCGTATTGAAATCGTCATCCATGGCCTCCTTGAATTCCGCGTTCAGCTCCCTTATTACACTGTCCGCCTCGGCGCACGTTTCCGCGCTCTTTACCTCCTTCATGTTGTAGAAGATGCTGAAAGATGCGTACATGTAGTTTATCCTTGCGGAGGCCTTCTTCATCAGGTCTTCCGAATATCCGAAATCTTTTCTGTAGTGGGTTGACAGGACCAGCACCCTGAGCGCCTCGGAGTCGAACTTCCTGAGGAGCTCCCTTATCCGTATGAAGTTCTTGAGGCTCTTAGACATCTTTTCCCCTTTTAGAAGCATTATTCCTGAATGCATCCAGTACTTTACGAACGGCTTTTCACCAAACGCAGCCTCTGCCTGCGCTATCTCGTTGGTGTGATGCGGGAATATGAGTTCTATTGCTCCCCCATGAAGGTCATACTGCTTCCCGAATATTGCGTGCGTTATCGCAGTGTCCTCTATGTGCCACCCTGGCCTTCCGTTGAATTTCTCTTCCTTGCCGTTTACAGAGAGCGTTATGCTCCAGCTGGGCTCCGATTCCTTTGCACCCTTCCACAGCGCAAAATCGTAGCTGTTCCTCTTCCCTTCCCTTGGCTCTATCCTGTGCTTCTCGAGCTCCTCTATCCTCATTCCGGAGAGTTTGGTGTAGTCAGCAAACTTGGAGACATCATAATACACGTCGTTGTCGATGCAGTACGCGTATCCCTTGTCCAAAAGGAGCTGTATCTGCGAGCGCATCTCATCTATGTAGTCGTGAGAGCGCGGATACTGGTCTACGTTCTTCTTTACGCCTATGGCGTCCATGTCCTCCATGAACCTGGCCTCGAATTTTCTTGCGAGAGCTATTGGATCGGTGCCTTCCTCTGCTGCCCTCTTTATTATCTTGTCGTCAACATCGGTGATGTTCTGCACGTACTTGAGTTCATATCCGCTGTACCTAAGCCACCTTGCGATAACATCGAAGTTTATGTAGTTCTTTGCGTGCCCCAGATGTGCGTCATCATAAACCGTCTGGCCGCAGACAAACATGTTGACCCGCCTGCCCCTGATGGGCTTGAACTCCTCCTTTGACCTTGAAAGAGTATTGTATACAATAAGCATGACGACTTCCTCAGCCGGTAAGATTAAGTGATTGGTTGACTATCACGTCTGGCGAAGACACGGGTTTTTTGCTCAGGTAGAAGCCGGTGACGGCTATGTAGTTCAGGTTGGAGCCTCCGGTTACCACACCTGTATTCGCTACCACCTTTATCTGCGCGTTTTCGCACAGGAGCGGCAGGAGATTTATGCTTGCGTTCAGGAAGTAGCTTAGCGCATTTCCCGGATACAATGAATTTGCTGTGTGTATCGGCGAGGAGAGGGTGTTGAAGTAGGTTGTTATTGTTGGAGTGCTGTTGTGTAGTATCTGGATATAGAGCAGGTTGCTTTGCTTTGAGATGATCTTTAAATTCAGGTACGGTTCGTCCACTAGGAACGGCTCTGAAGTGAGATTGCCTCCTGCGACCTGCAGGCCGCCATGGTAGTTTGAGGCGAAGAATGTGCCATTGTATCCAGTCCATGGGCTTGAATAGTACGACTGCTGCAGGTTTGCCTTTGTCTTGTTTGTTGGCACTGTACCAAATCCCACCCCACTCACGCTCCACCCTGCATATGTGCCTGTGGAGAAGTTACCATTGAATATGCTCTGGTTCTGGTAAACGGAGATGCAAGATAGTGATCCGTGTGGTGCTACTGTCGTTGTTACAGATGTTGTATTCTTTGATTGCTGGTTGGTGGTGGTCGTGGCTGCTGTTGTCTGCGTTATCTTAGTTTGTTGGATTGTTGTTTTGGGCAGGACGAAATATACAAGTATGGCAATTATTATGAAAATCGCAATGTACGCAATGACAGCTTTTGAATTCATAAAAATACCGTAAGGATTTATCCAGGCAAAGTATATATTTGTTATACCGAGTTAGTTCGCGGCAGGCGCATTGACTAAGTATGGGTTTTATAATGTTATTATTGTTAATACCTGATTGGTGCTGCTTTGGGAAGCATACCCAGAAAATGGAAAAAGAAAGGAAGGATGCGCTGGAAATGGCTAAAGAAGAGGAGGCGAAGGATAAAGAGGGCGCAGAAGAGAAGAGTTGGAGAGCTCTGACCCCAGCCTAAAGCAAGATGGTTCTGTGGACTACAAGATAAGGGATATTAAACTTGCCGAGCAGGGCAACAGGCAATTGGAATGGGCAGCCATGCACATGCCGGCCATTGAAGAGATACGGAAGGGGTTCTCGAAAAGCAGGCCATTCAGGGGAAAGAGGGTATCGGCCCTTCTTCATGTAACAAAGGAGACTGGGGTGCTTGTGAGATGCCTGAAGGCCGGGGGCGCTGAAATATCGCTTGGAGCAGGGAATCCGCTATCCACCCAAGATGACATAGCAGCCGCGCTTGTAAAGGATGGCATTAGTGTGTATGCCTGGAAGGGCGAGAGCGTTTCGGATTACAACGAGTGCATACAGAAGGTTCTCGATTTCAATCCTGACATAATAATAGACGACGGAGCAGACCTGCACACGCTTGCCCATAGAAAGGGAGTAAAGGTGGACGCCGTGGGAGGAACTGAAGAGACCACTTCTGGCATACATAGGATAAAGGCCATGGAAAAGGACGGCGTGCTCAAGTATCCGATAATAGCCGTAAACAATGCCAACACTAAGTACCTGTTTGACAATAGATACGGCACAGGACAGAGCACTATTGACGGTATAATACGTGCAACGAACATCTTCCTGCCTGGCAAGATTGCCGTTGTTGGCGGATATGGCTGGGTTGGCAGGGGAGTGGCAATGAGGCTGAAGGGGGTCGGAGCAAGAGTTATAGTGACAGAGGTTGATCAGTTCAAGGCCCTTGAAGCGAACATGGACGGATTCGATGTGATGACAATGGATGAGGCATCCAAGGTCGGGGAGATATTCGTTACTGCTACTGGAGACATAGATGTCATAGTGGAGAGGCACATGAAGAACATGAAAGACGGTGCTATACTCTGCAACACCGGGCATTTCGATGTCGAGGTCGATGTAAAGGCCCTCAGGGCTATGGCAGTAAAGCACAGGAAGATAAGGGAACATCTCGAAGAGTATACGCTCAAAAACAGAAGGCGCCTGTTCCTGCTGGCTGAAGGAAGGCTTGTGAACCTTGGTGCAGCGGAGGGACACCCTAGCGAAGTTATGGACCTGAGTTTCTGCAACCAGGCGCTTTCATCGCAATACGTGCTCGAGAATGCCGGTATCTTAGACAAAAAGGTATACAAGATACCAGACGAGATAGACAGGATGATTGCAACGATAAAGCTCAAGTCAATGGGCATAGGCATAGACAAGCTCAGCAAGAAACAGCAGAGATACTTGACGCAGTGGGAATACGGTACCTGACGGTTAAGGCAGCCCAGAATACAGATCAGGTGGTTGCTGTAATTTGGGGCAGAGCCGATAATTTATGTGGGGCGCTTGCTGCAGGCGCAGAGATAAATTCCAGGAATAGTTGCAGCTGGACTCCGCTTATTGGCGCAGTGATGAAAGGGCATTACGGAATTGCGGGCTTCTTGATATCCGAAGGCGCTGACGCGATTTTATCGCTCAGCCGAGCGTCCTGCTCTGATATCTGCCGCGCTCTTCTATCTCTGCAAGCCTTCTCATAGTGTCTTTGCTTGATTTGGCGGTCTTTGAATAGGCCTTGGCAAAATCCGCATAGCGCGCGCCGCTTATCTGCCTTTTCATTAGAAGGATGTCAAGCGCCCTTTCTTCGCAGCTTGGCGTCGAGTCCGCAAGGCCGAAGTCGATCAGATATATGCCGTTTCCGTTTGATATTAGATTGGCCGGAGTGAAATCTCCGTGCGTTATTCCGGCGTTATGCAGGATTGCAAGCTGCTCTCCGGACTTCCTTGACAGCTGACTCGATATTGAGATGTCCTTCAGGAGCCTGCCCTCTATCTTTTCCAGGTATATTTCATTCTCTCCTACCCCTATTATCTCTGGCACATTTACGCCGGCGGCTGATGCCCTGACCATTAATTTTGCCTCCTTCTTCGTGCGTGTTTTCCTGATGCTCTCGTCAAGCTCCTTTATCCTGTATCTCTTTGGTGCCCTGTATTTGATCAGCACCTCCCTTCCATAAAGAGTTGTTGAATATATAAGCGCCTCGGCGCCTTCCGCAACTATTCTCATAAAAACACTAAAAGACGGTTGCCCGGTCTATCCTATACCTCTGCTCTATGCCGCATTCGCTGAGCTTAGCCTTTGATCCGCCCTTTATCATCCTCTCGGCGACGAAGGCTATCATGGCGCCATTGTCCGCGTTGAACTCGTTCGCCGCGTAGCCTATCTTGGCCTTGTGGTCCTCTGCAATCATACTGAGCATCTCCTTCAGCCTGGCGTTCTGTGCCACACCGCCGCAGACGCATAGCTCTTTGCTGTTTGTCAGGAGGAGCGCCCTCTCCAGCGCTTCGCAGAGCATCGAAAAGGAAGCCTCTTGTATCGAGTAACAGATGTCCTCTTTGCTATGGGCACCTACCTGCTTTGTCGAGTGGGTGAGCAAACCTGTGAAAGAGAAATCCATTCCCTTGACAGTGTAAGGCATGGCTATGTATTTTCCTCCAACTGCGATCTTTTCAACAGTTGACCCCCAGGCTGGATCAAGTTTTATGGATCTTGCAAAGTTGTCGAGCATATTTCCAATACCTATGTCGAATGTCTCACCGAGCACCCTGTAGTGCTTAGTTTTGCCCTGACCTTTTGTCATCTTCAGTATCTGCGAGTTGCCTCCGCTTACATATAAAACGACTGGATCCTCAAGCCCGCTCTGCAGCCTGCCTATCTCTATGTGGCCTACGCCGTGATTTACAGGAACGATTGGCACATTAAGTTTCTGCGCAAGGGTCTTTGCAACGACCTGACCTACCTGAAGGCAGTTCCCTATTCCAGGACCCTTGGTATATCCTATCCCTTCTATGTCCGTTATTCTTATTCCAGCCTTTGATAGGGCGCGCGTTACAACCGAACTGGAATTTTGCACGTGGAACTCGGCGACTTTCTTTGGTATCATTCCGGTGGTTCCTATCCTGTACATGGATTTTTCGTTTGAGATTACCTTTCCTTCGTCGACTATGCCTACCCCGAATGTGTGGGCGCTGCTCTCTACGCCTAAAGTAAGCATGGATACCGATAGTAATCATCAGCAGATAAATTTATATGTGACATCCTCCAACGACTGAAGGTCGTTGGCTTCCCCTGCATTTGCAGGGTATGTTCTCAGTTCTTCGAGTCCGTTTGCATTCCCTGTTGAAATGTATTGGCGGTTCTCTCCCTGAGCGTGACTTTGGGAGTGTCCCTCC
>DAHWIK010000039.1 GCA_027345185.1 Microcaldota archaeon | reverse complement strand
TCTAAGGGGTCGTGTATTTCCACATCTTGAGTTACTCCTGGAGCTATTGATACGGTTAAGATTTCTGGTCGCCTTTTATCTTCCGTTTCTTTTACACCCTCGCCTACGCCTCATTCAGGTTGCGAGACCATAATGTTTTTTTTGGGCACCTACCTAAAAATTCGTTATGTTTATAAACAAAACGACTCAATTAGAAATAGTCCCTTTTGACTTCTGCATTATTACTCCTGTTATACTATACTGCGCTTGAGCTTTTCTATAGTATCCATAGTCATATTGTCTATTTCTTTATAAAGTTCCTCTTTCTTTGTGCTTATGTAGATCATGGTGGTCTCAGGGCTGGCGTGCCTTGCGAACCTGCTTGTAAGCACCACATTGCCGTTTGTCTGCTTGGAGAAGCTGGTTATGGCGTAGTGCCTTAAGCTATGCGTTGTCAGCCTGTGTAGCCTTTTAGGCGTTCTGCTAGCTGTCTCATCGCTTATGTCATAGACTTGGTCTACATCCGCAAGCTTGATGTAGTACCTGAAGCGGTTTCTGACATAGTTAACGTCTAGATAAACCGCAGAATTGGCGCTAGCGCAATCCTTGAAGAAGATGTAGCCCTTTGCTTGCTCTATATGCGTCATGTTGGCTTTGATGAATTCCATTGTCTGCTTGAACAACGGTGCAGGTATGAGTAATGTGTCCAATATCCTGGCCTTCTCTGTTTTCAGAGTAAGCTCTCTGGTTTGGAAATTTATAGCCTTTAGATTTAGTCTCAAGACCTCGCCTATTCTGAGGCCAAGCTGCGCTTGGTAGGAGAATAATAGGCGGAACTTGTCGTTGTCTATCGCCTTGAAGAATCGTTGTATCTCATACTCCGTAAAGCCCTTGTTCAGGTTGCCGTATTTTGGGATACGGTTTCTTCTGAACCGCTTTACATAGACCTGATGGACGATTGTTCGGATGTCTTCGATGTCATGTTTTGCCAGGTGCGGCAAAACTGCTTGGAGTTTCTGCTTTAATTCCGTGCATTCGAACTTGTGTTTTGTCGTCGTATTTTTCAAAATGGGCCCGCGGAGAGTCGAACTCCGATCTCTACCGTGTGAGGGTAGCGTCTTACCGCTGGACTACGAGCCCGTGCAGATTTAAAATTATTTGGATAGATAGAATAATATATTGGTGAATCTTTGACCAAATACTATACCGGTAGAGGGGATGACGGCACTACGGGTATACTTTCGGGCAAGAGAGTTAGCAAGTCGGACAAGCTAATCGAGGCGATAGGCAATCTTGACGAGCTAAACAGCGCTATAGGAGTTGCGCTGTCTCACATTGACGATGAAGTGGTTGCAAAGGAGCTCAAGTCTATCCAGAATGACCTCTTTGTACTGGGTGCAAACCTTGCATCAACAAACGGGGAGAAGGCAGACAAAGCTCAGATAAAGCAGGAATCGCTTGGGGAGCTTGAATCCTCAATAAAAGCGCTTGGAGAGAAGACGCCTGAGCTTAAACAGTTTGTGCTTCCCGGAGGAAGCAAGGCGTCGTCCCATCTGCACCTGGCGAGGGCTATAGCAAGGAGGGCGGAGAGGAGCGTGATAGCGGCAGGTGACGATTACAAAATAGACAAAGTCGCAATAGCATACCTTAATAGGCTCTCGTCATACCTGTTTGCTGCAGCGTTGTACCTTAACTTCAAGAATAGGGCAGAGGAGTCGCATCCAAGCTACTAGGCTGATGGCAAAATTTATATTCTTCGTGCTTGCATTAAATCGTAGGTACTAAAATGAACAAACTAGTTTACGTGGCCGTAGTGATTCTGGCATTGGCATTCATTGCAGCTCTTGTAAGCAATAATTCTACGCCTTCGCCGAAAAGTACAACTTCTGTATCTCAGGTAACTTCAAATTACCCAACCACATTGGTAACTTCAATTGCAAACGTCTCCTACAACACGACAACATCGGTAACTCCGCCGGCATGCTCCTCGCTTCCTGGCTATGATTGCGCCAAAGTGAAATGCACGCCTATCAACAGCACGTTCACATGCACAAATGCAACCTACATATATTCTCCAACAAACGGCACGACCTTTCTATGGGTCACGGTAGGCCAGAACACTGGCACTTCGTGGAGCGGATTTGGCGTTGGTTTTGCACCTAATGGAACTAAACTTAACCAGGGAGTCCCTCTGAACATAGTATACAATACTGCAGCCTCGCAATCGACCAGCAATGTAGGAACAAGCCTGCAGGACGGGGCAAACGCCACTGTGAAGGCGGATAGCGGGAAATCAGGCGCAGGCTATGGACCCAACATAAATGGAACAGTATGGGTGTGCTATATCAACTCGGGCATTTTGTATGTGGGCAACGGGTGCACTACATCAAGCAGGCAGCCTTCAATGTATGCGGAGGTAGGAAAGATAACGACTTCCTAATCCGCAACAGCGCCGATTGGCTGGCTTTTCTTCAGTTTCAGATCGCTTGATATGCGCAATGCGGCATGCTTTGGAGACACTCCTGACGTGTCGATGCTTATTCCCTTCCGTATAGTTATCCTGCGGAATGGGCCGTGCTGGCGCTTGAATTTGGCAAACCGCACATTGTCAGTTATCTTTCCGTATCCTGTGCCCTTCCTTGATTTTATCCTTTTCCGAAGCGATGCTTCGTCGCATTTCAGCTGAACAAATAGAACCCTTCCTCCGTTGGACTCTACAATTCCGATAACGGCCTTTATGAACTCCTTATCGTTGGGTCTAGCATATGTGAAGATCGTGCTTACGCCCTTTGAGGCTGAGAGGGTTATTGCAGAGAGATTTACTGCCCTGATCAGATCCTCCGATTTCCTGTTTCCGTATCCGTATATCGACTTTACAAGGTCTATGGCTATGTGGTTGTGGAATACCGGATAGCCTGTTATGGATGACAGCTCATTTGCCACGGTAAGCTTGCCTACTCCAGGGGCGCCATAGATGAAGACAAGGTCCATGATATGATTAGACACTGAAGTATTCTTTAAACTTGGGGGTTGTCTCTATCTTCTTTGTCCTCTTGTACTTGCGGGATTCCACGAATTCCTTTTCCGTAAGCTCGCTCATGTAATCGTACGTCGACGATCCGAAGTACTTGACAAGATCGCTCTGCAATGTGCCCTCGTTCTTGCTTATGTATGCCAGTACCCTCAGTGCACCTCTGCTTATGTCCGGGCCCTTGGCCAGTGAACTGACCTTGGATATGTACGGGTCCTTGAGACCGAACATGTACTTTCCGCTTATCGACATAACCTTCAGTGAGGTATCCCTGGACTCGTAATCCGACATGAGTTCATTCAGTAGCCTCTCTATTATACCTGGCGAGGCTATTCCGGTTGCTTCGGATATCTCATTCACGCTCATCGCATTTGGCGACATGAAGAGCGCGGCCTCAATGAGCTTCTTGTAATCAGATTCCCCTTCCATCAAACCTACTTCAATGCTATTATTATCTCTGCAAAGAACCTCTCCTGCAGTATAGTTACCTTGTCCTTGTGGGCCAGGAATAGGAGAGGTATGAAAAGTCCAAGGATGGGATCGTCTATAGATGACAGCCTTGAAAGGTATGAGAATGTGACCATGTTGCTCTTGTCCGTATTGCCCTTTATTATGTCAAGCAGCTTCTCGGTCTCGGCCTCTATGTCGAAATTCTCTAGCTTTATTGGAACATATGGTGCATTCTGGGCAGGCAGCAGTCTTGTCTCCTTTATCTTCATCGCCTCGTCAAGAGCGGATATGAGCTCCTGAAGGGATATCTTCCTGGTAGGTGGCAGCCTCAGCCTGAAGTTGAGCTGGTCCACCGTTACGCTTGGCCGCTGCGTGTCGACGTCCATTTCAGTCTCCCCGATATCCTCGTAGTTCTGAAGGTTTATGTAGTTGCTCTTCAGCCTGAGGAGTATTGCAGCTGCAAGGATTATGTTTGCAGGAACCCTGAGGTCAAGGACCTTCAGCTTCTTCACTGTGTCTATGTATTTGTCCACTATCCCTATTATGTCTATGTTCCATGGGTCGAGCTTGTTCCTCTCGACAAGCTCTAGTATGAGATCGCGCCAGGTAGCGTCATTGTTTACCAGATCTATAACATCGGAGCTGTTGTGTATCTCTACCTGTAACTCCATCTGCATGGTCGCCATGCTTTGTTTATAGAGGTCAAATAATAAATATCTTGTCCTATGGGAGGAAACCGCAGAAAAGACTAATATTTAATAGTTTAATTGGATATATCTGCTAGGATGGTAATATGGCTGATTTTAAAAACGAGTTTACCTACAAAAATTTCCTTGAATCTGGAAAGGAAGCGGAATTTGACAGGCTGTTCGACAGCTCAGTTGCAAAGGTGAAGAAGGAAGTGCTCGGAAAGAAGCACCCCATATACATAGACGGCAAGGAGATCTTCGCAGGCGCGGAGATACTAGAGTATTCTCCGGTAGACAGGACGCTGATAGGGACGTTCCAGAAGGGCAGCAGGGAGATTGCTGGACAGGCAATAGATTCGGCGCACAGGGCATTTGAGGAGTGGAGCGCTCTTGATTACAGGGACAGGATAAGGATATTCGAGAAGGCGGCGGACCTCTTCTCGCAGAGGAAGTTTGATATCTCCGCAATACTAAGCATAGAGAACGGCAAAAGCAGGTATGAGTCAGTCGGAGAGGTTGACGAGGCGATAGACTTCCTGAGATACTACGCGCTTGATGTTGCAAAGAATAAGGGATATGTCAGGCGCACTTCACTTGGTGCAAGCACTACCGAGGTCAAGGCTGGATTCCAGGGAGCGCCAGGGAGGGAGGAGAGGGTCACAATAGCTATGAGGCCTTATGGGGTCTTTGGAGTGATTGCCCCATTCAACTTCCCTGTCTCTATATCCGTTGGCATGAGCACAGGAGCGCTGATAACAGGAAACACGGTAGTGTTCAAGCCATCCTCAACAGACAACATGACAATGCTTACAGGAGTGGAGATATACAAGGTCTTCCGGGATGCAGGGGTGCCTCCGGGAGTTTTCAACTATGTCACCGGACCCGGATCTGAGGTCGGGGACGAGCTCGCAATCAACCCAAAAGTTGGAGGCATAGCATTCACAGGCTCTAAAAACACTGGGATAGGAATGCTGAAGAAATCCTACGATGCGGGGCTTATTAAGCCGTTCATAGTCGAGATGGGCGGAAAGAATCCGGTGATAGTTTCTAAATATGCCAACCTTGATTATGCAGTATCAGGGATATCTAGCGCCGCATTTGGATTCTGCGGGCAGAAATGCAGCGCCACTTCAAGAGCCTATGTCCATGAATCCGTAAAGGAGGAGTTCATCAGCAAGCTCCTTGACAAGGTAAGGTCATTCAAGATTGGTAATCCGCTGCTAAAGGAGAATTATATGGGGCCTCTGATAAGTGCAGGCGCACTGGACAGATATAAGAGTGCAGTACAGGAGGCTGGAAGGAGCGGCAGAATTGTATTCGGAGGCAGGATTGTAGACACCGGATTGAACGGCGCTTATGTAGAGCCTACCATAATGGAGGGAGATCACAAGAACGTGCTTTTCCACGAGGAGCTCTTTGTTCCATTCCTTTCGATAGCAACATACAAGAAGTTCGAGGATGCACTTGCAATGGCAAACGATGTGCCGTACGGTCTCACTGCAGGAATATACAGTGAGAAGAAGAGCGAAGTAAAGGAATTTGTAAGGAAGATAAAGGCAGGGGTGATATACGCAAACAGGGAGACAAGCTCTAGCACCGGTGCAATAGTAGGCCTGCAGACCTTCGTAGGATGGAAGCACAGCGCATTGACAGGAAAGGGAAGCGGAAGCAGGTTCTACCTGCAGCAGTTCATGCGGGAACAGAGCCAGACACTGGTAAAGTGACATCAAGGCGATCCTGAGTGGACTTCCTGGACCTTTTACTCGGAGAACCGCTCTACGAGAGAAGGACCGTAAGCTACAAGGGAACCAGATTCAACGTCGAAGTTGCCGATTCTTTCAGAAAGGTATCAAAGGGGTTGATGAACCGCACAAAACTGAAGAAGAATGAAGGTATGCTTTTCATCTTCGGGCATCCGGGGAGGATAGGGTTCTGGATGCTGCACATGAAGTTCAGCATAGACATAATATGGCTCGATGAAGAAGGGAAAATCGTCTATGTCTGGGAGTATGCTGAGCCCTGCAGTTCGATATTTTCCTGCAGGACCGTGACTCCGAACAGGGATGCAAAATATGTTGTTGAACTCAGGGCTGGAACGGCAAAAAGGCTTGGAATTCGGATTGGAGGCAGGTTTGATCTGCAGCAACTATGCAACTATTAATTTAGGCGCCTTGATCTCGCGGAGCAGAGACCCGAGGTGCGCATACACCTCCTTGTTTACAAGCAGACCGCAGTGGCTTCCGTGCACTTCTATATTTTTTGCATCGGACCTTATGCATGAGGTCGGCTTAACTATCCCATCCTTATCAGCGCGTATTGAGGTGAGTGGAACTTCAGGCTCGGCAATAAGCCTTGCCAGGTGCTTTATCTCCTTTCTAGCTTCACCATGCCCTTTAGACAAGATCTGCATTATGGCAACAGGAAGCAATGCTGGTGTGAATTCAGGATTTATGCCAAACGGCCAGCTCAGCGGTGAACCGAGCGTTATCACATGGTCCATTTTGTCAGGATACCTGTCGCCAAGGAGCTTCATCAACATCCCTCCGCGGCTGTGGCCTATTCCGGTAACCTTTTGGTTTGTCTTCTCGTTCAGCTCATTGAGCTTTCTTGCAAGGATGTCGAGCATCTGGTCAGTTGACATGACATTGCTTAGGACTCCTGCAGTGTTTGCATCGTATTTAATCTTGTTCAGCCACCCTTTAAGCACGGACAGGCTCCAGTCCCCCGCAAGGAATCCGGGAGCAAGAAGTATTGGTTCATTGTTGCCATGGGGCACGCCATAACCGCCATATGCCCTGCTCACCAAAAGCTCTATCAGCTCCTTCCCGACACTTAGCTCTCTTCTTATTCCTGGCGGATTGCTTGTGGATTCCTTTATTAATTGGATGAGCAGGTCCTTTACCTGCATTCCTTCAACTTTCATGCTTAATTCTAGAAGTTCAGCGTTTGCACTATTAGCCATGTAATCACACGCATTGACATAGGTACTCTGTTGGGCAGGTATTTAAAATTATTCTGCAACTAATAAATAACCAAACCTTTGATCTGATGTCAATACCAATAAACGCACATAAAATATTCATGGCAAATGACATAAGATGCAACTTGAAGACGGTTTCAAAAAGGCTTTCGTCTCTTAAGGTGTCAGAATTCGTGACAAGGAAGCTCTTTGATCCATCAGTCCATCTCTTGAATAGGAAGAGCAAGCTGCTCAGGCCAGCACTGGTGCTCATGGGAGCCAGTGCAATAGGTGAGAATCCCTCAGATTTCATTGATCTTGCCGTTGCAGCTGAGCTTATGCATACATCATCGCTCATACACGATGACATAGTAGATGGTGACAAGGTAAGGAGAGGGGTCCAGTCTGTCCATGTAAAGTACGGGACTGCAGTTGCCCTGCTGGCTGGAGACGCACTAATATCAAAAGCAGTAAGCCTGTCTGCACAGTATGGTAAGTACGTGCTCATGTCCATGACAAAGGCAAGCATGGACATGTGCGCCGGGGAGGTCCTTGACTACAAGTACCAGGATACAGGCTCGGCCCCTGATCTTGATGAGTACCTTAGGGTATCATTCCTTAAGAGCGCATCACTCATAGGTGCATGCTGGAGCGCTGCTGCAGTGTACAAGAGAAGCAAACGCGCGGAGGACTTTTATGAATCAGGGACTGACATCGGAATAGCCTTTCAGATAAGGGATGACATACTTGACTTCATAATCGCAGAGGAGAAGCATAGCAATAGGGGCCTGATACCAAACATTGTGACCAGCCTGGAGAAGGAATACAGGATAGGCAAGTACTCTGCGCTCATCAAGGCGATCAAGCTGAACAACCAGTACGTCAAAAAAGCAGAAGAGAGGATATCAGGGACAAGGGCCTACAAAATGCTTAACGACTATGCAGAATTGGTAAAGGTGCACCTGTAGATGCCTGCTACTTTCTTCCAGTGATTATGAATGCCACGCCTGTCCGCAGCTCCTTCACCTTTACGTTCGAGAAGCCCTGCTTCCTGAATATTCCTGCAACCTTATGCTTGTCAAAATTGAGTATGCTCTGCGTGAGCCACTTGTAAGCATCCTTGCCGGCCAATGAACCTATAGCTTCCATCAACTTGAAATAGGATTTCATGAACCAGAGATTGTTGTCCGGCCTCGACATGTCAAGCATCACCAGCTTTCCGCCTTTTTTCATAACCCTGTAAGCCTCTCTGGCGAACCTGTTCAGGTCGTCGAAATTCCTCAATGCGAACCCGCTTGTTACAACATCAAACGTGGAATCCCCGAACCTTATCTCCAATGCGTCTCCGCGCTCTATGCGTATGTTGCCTATTCCCATACGCTCTACCTTCTCCTTGGCATGGTCTAGCATGTGCTGGTTGAAGTCTATCCCTATTATCTTCACCGACTTTCCATTCTCCTTTGCGGCTCTGCTTATCGCCATGGCAAGGTCCCCCGTGCCTGTTGCAACATCCAATATGTCGTATGACTTCTTGCCTATCATCGACTCATTTGCTGCCTCCTTTCTCCATCCTATGTCAACGCCTAGGCTGAAGAGGTGGTTGAAGAAGTCATAATGCCTGTGGATCCTGTCGAACCTCTCTTTTGATTCTCTGCTCATGCAGTGACATCCTCCAACGACTGAAGGTCGTTGGCTTCCCCTGCATTTGCAGGGTATGTTCTCAGTTCTTCGAGTCCGTTTGCATTCCCTGTTGAAATGTATTGGCGGTTCTCTCCCTGAGCGTGACTTTGGGAGTGTCCCTCC
>DAHWIK010000038.1 GCA_027345185.1 Microcaldota archaeon | reverse complement strand
ATCGATATGCGATGAATAGTAGAACATTATGAATTTGGTATAAAGGTATAAAAGACTGCAAGGTGAATCATGAATTAACCGGGAAACATTATTGATTGCGGCGTTCTGCTGCAGTCAAATCAACATAGTAGGATGTCACATTTATATTTGACGCTTGTGCCTGACGAGCCGGAGCGAATCATTAGGTTGCGTTGTAGTTTATCCTGAATATCCTTGTGTCGGAGTTGATGTAAACCAGATGCATGGTTGCCTTGCTGTTGTCCCACACGCACTGGTAGTCGTTGCACAGGTATAGGAACTTTAGCATGTTGCTGTTTGCTATGCCTGCTGCGAATACGTACGCACCTGTGAGATTTAGGAAGAATCCGCTCCTTGGAACCTGGGAATATTGTAGCAATAGCATCTCGCCGTTGGTCCGGTTAGCAAGACCCTGATTTACTATGCTGAAGTTCGCTGTCTGCTGGTCATAGAGTACTACCTGCTGGAATGGAGATTCTTCACTCTGCGAGATTTGAAACGTGCCGTATATTCCCTGAAGCTTCCCGGTGGCGTTAGAATAGCTCATGCTGAACAAAACATCTGGGTATTTGTAGCTTGGGTCTGGACTGAGTGTTATCTGCCTGAATGTGGAGTTTACTGCAGATTCCGAAAATGATACCAGAGGTGCGTATCCATACAAGGAGATGTTTACCCCCTTCATTGCGCCAGAGGAGTTTGCCTCTGTGAAGACCCCCTGGGTCTCCTGCAGCCAGGTTGTCCTTACCAGGAGATAGTTGGGGCTTCCGATCAGTGTAGGGGTCGTAAGAAGCTGCGGATCTGGGGTTGTATTAAGCAGCCATGCGTCAAACGGCGTGATCTTGGATCCGTTCTCCGATCCTACGCTGTCCATTACGCTGGTCCTGTTTGCTATTCCCTCAACCACCGATCCGTCAGGCCAAAGGGTAAGCACAACGCTTGTGGGCGGGGAGTTTGCCTTAAGCCACTGCAGTGCGCTTATGAATTGGGGGTTTATGCTGTCAGCCTGCGTAAGTCCGCTTGAATAAAGCCCTGCATAGTATACCAATTGGTATAGGATGTATATGAATATGATTCCAAGTATTACAAGGGAGACTGCCCTTGCCGTAAAGTTCTTGAGGTTGTTAGCCACCAGTATGAACCAGTACAGGGTGAATGCGCTCAGGATGGCAAGAGGAACGGAGAGCAGCGAGTTGTATCTTATTACGTGCATCTGCAAGTATCCGGTGATTATGAAGAATGCCATCAGGGTGATCATTCCCGGAGTTGCGTCAAACTTCAGCCTTGGCTTTCCGCCAAGCAGTCCCTGCGAATCGTATACCTGCATGAACAGGTAAGGTATGAAGAGCAACAGCAGCAATATTATTCCATACACGCCATATGACTCTGTCCATATCGACTGCATTGCGCCTGTCACTGCACCCTGGCACTGGAGCCCGTTTGCCAGTGTTGTCAGTGTCATTACCAGGTTTGGCAGCGCTGTGAAGAGATTGAGTCCGAAACTGGTATACAGGAACATGCATGTCGGAGGTTGCAGCTCCTGTGTTGTGGAAGCGAATGACGTAGGCGCCACGAATCCGTTTCCTATGAATATGTTATGTATGGTCGTAGGATCGAGCAGGGCGAATAACGCAAGTCCAGCTACGACAACGAACAGCAGGATGAAAAACCTGTACAAGGGCAACCTCATGAAATCCGGAAGCTGGCTTGAATTTGAATAATGGGCCATCAACCAGATGAGTAACAGGCCGATATAGATAGGTATGAATGAAAGGCCTGTAAGCTGCTGTGAAGGTATGAATCCGGTTGCCTTTACCATGTTCACAAGCACGAACCACAACAGCAGCGACACGAGAAGGTATTTGCTGCTCTCGATCAGCTTATCCTTCCTGAATATAAATGCATATGAAATAAGAATGACAAATGACACTATGAATATGACAGTAGTGAACGGAGACCCGTTCCATACCATGTTCGCCAGAAGCAGCGAGATTGCAGCTGCAACTGACATCATCAGCCTTTTTTTATGATCCTCCTGTTTAATAACCTCGACGAAGAATACCAATGCGGCTATCAGGAAGAAAGTGACAAAGCTGTCCCCCCTGTACACAAGCGCACTCGTCCTCGCGGCATTGCCCATGCTGAGGGCCACGAAAAGCAGTACGAAGAACCCGAAGAGCTTGTCCCTGCTTATATACCTTGAGAGCATGTAAGCGCCGAACATATCTAGAAGCGCGAAGAGCACAGGCAGCAGCCGCATTATGGTGTAGTAGCTCACGCTCTCTCCGAGAAGCACATAGGGTATTAGGGTCAGATAGTAGATTCCATGGGCCTCGGCTATCGGCGAGTGCTGCGGCCATCCCGATATGCCAAGCACAGGAGGAAACTGTAAACCGTTGTTGACTATGGCCCGCATGGCAGTGAAATAGTAGAATCCGTCCGGTTCATAAAAGCCGTAGAAGTTTAGCATGGTTGTCCTGTAGTGGACGGCAAGTATGGCTGCTATGGCAGCCAGAACGAGGAATGTGCAGTTTGCAGGAGTGAACCACGACTTTATCCTGACAAGCGATGAGGATTTTGGGTGGTGCGCTTGATGACCATCGTGTGCGCTGTGCTCATGAGTAGCACCGCTTTCAGCAACATGATGTTGGTGGTTATCTTCGTTTTCACTAGTCAAAATATCTACCGAATTCCGGAAAATCCGCAGTGATTAGATTATATTGCAGGATAAGGTTTAAATTGATTCGGAATTGATTCGGATTTTCTAGCGAAGAGCAGGTATGCAGTATGCCATATGCCCTTTGTTGAAGGCCTTGTGCCCTCCTTCCTGACCATCATGTCCCTGACTATTACCTCGACCGCATGAAGGTCGCTGAACTGCAGCTTCTCCAGTCGCTCTGCGAACTTCTTCATCTGCTCTGTGTGCGGAAGGTATCCTACCACAACGCCGCCTGGCTTGAGAGCCTTCTTTGCACTTGCCAGGGCCTTGTCGGATCCGGGCATGTCTAAAGCTACGAGATCAACGCCTTTCTGGAGTATTCCCTTTGTCACGTCCCTGTTAACAAAATCTATGTTGTCAAGCCCTAGAAGAGCCCTGTTCTTCTCCCCTATGCTTATGAAGTCTGGCCTAATGTCATAGCTGTAAACGTGCTTGCAGAGCCTTGCAAGGCTCACAGCCAGCCATCCGCTTCCAGTTCCAGCATCTACGCATACGCTGTCCTTGTCTATTCCCGAATAGGCTATGATTATACCTATGTCCTTGGGCAGTATCACCTGCGGACCCCTCTTCATCTTGCGGTACATCCTTGGATATATGAACATTTTTTCAGCTGGGATTATTATCTTGGCGACCATATTTAACTGCTTTGATGCATCTTGGCTATGACAGGTGTCTGGCCTGACCCCTTAAATGCATACTGCACTGAACAGTTTGATCTACTTGCTTCCATTTCTGCCGGCCTTCTCCTTCTTTGGCGGCCTTTTCTTTGGGGCGGCCTTCTTTTTTGATTTGATGTCTTTTGATGCTGTTACGGGCTTTGCCTCGGCAGTTGCAATGGCCACTGATTTTATCTCTTCTCTTACTTGGGCTGCTGCTGACTTTATCTCAGACGCCTTCTTGGCCTCTGGTTTCTGTTCTCCAGGCTTCGCCCAATCCTTCTTGGATTCGCAGTTCGGATCGAGATCCATCTCAAAGGGCCTTTTTCCCTTCCTGAAGACCTTTATCTTAGGTGTATGGCAGAGCTCGCACATCTTTCCTGTCGCCACTATCTTCGCGTTCTGCGGCACGGAGTACGTGTTGGTACACTTCGGATAGTTTGAACAGCCTATGAAATTCTTCCCCATCTTTGACCTTCTGAGTATAAGGTTTCCTCCGTCCACCTTGCATGGGCCTATGAGGCTCGAGTTCTCGCTCTCCTTAAGTCCCTTGAGCAGCTCGTCTCCTATCTGTGCCTCCTTGCCCCTGAACTCCCCGATGAGCTTTGTTATTATCTCCTTTCCTTCACCTATGACTACCGACTTTTTCTCCTGGCCTTTCTGTATCTTCTCCATGTCGGACTCGAGCTTCTTTGTCATTTCCTCGTCGAGTATGTCGGGGCAGTATTTTGAAAGCGCGTTGTATATGCTCAGGCCGAATTCGGTGACCTCTATGCTGGATCCCTTTATGTAGTCCCTCCTGAACAGGGTGTCTATAATCTCGGCCCTTGTGGCCTTTGTGCCAAGGTCCTTGCTTTCCAAAAGGGATATTAGGCTTGCCTTGCTGAACCTCTTTGGCGGCAGGGTCTTTAGGCTCTTCATGTCAATCTTTTCTGGGAATATCTGTTCGCCTACAGCGAAGTCTGGTAGGGGGTTGTCCTTCGGGGTGAAGTACTTGTATATGTCTATCCATCCCTTGAATGACGTCGACTCTCCGCTTGCCCTATACTCGTCCCCGCCAACATCTATTGCAACCTTCCTTAGTTCTGACTTGGAGTAGTCGCCGAAGCACGCGAGGAACCTCCTTGTTATGAGGTCATATACCTTTTCCTCCTCATCTCCCATCTTCTTCGGATCCTCTCCGGTGGGATATATTGCAGGATGCGCCTCGTCGGTCTTTGCTCCCTCGGCAGGTCTGAACCTCTTCTCGTTTATCAGCTTTGTGGCGGATTCGGAATATTTGGGCTGCTTGGCCAGGTCTGTGAGCACTCTTGGCAGATTGAGGGTCGGCGGGAGCTTCTGCGATGACGTCCTTGGATATGATATGTATGAGCGTTCGTACAGGGTCTGCGCCACGGCAAGCGTCCTTGACGGGTCTATGTGGAAGACCCTGCTCGCCTCAAGCTGCAGGGACGTCAGGTCAAATGGGGGAAACGGTCTCGCCCCCCTCTCCTCCTTTTCGACAGACTTCACCTTTATCTGACTTGCCTTTGCCTTATCGAAGAGCCTGTCGGCTGCCTCCCTCTCGAATATCTCCTTGTTGTTCGCCTCGAAGTTCACCCCTTTGGCAGTTATCACTATCTTCCAGTAAGGCTTTGGTACGAAGCCCTTTATCTCTATCTCGCGCTTTGCGAGTATGCTAAGGGTTGGGCCCTGAACCCTCCCCACGCTGAGAGTCTTCCGTATGCCTTTTGCTGATATGGCCGCCATGAGGGCCCTGCTCATGTTTATGCCCCACATCCAGTCGAGCTTGTGCCTTGTCTCTCCGGCATCGAAGTTCAGGTTGTCGAATTCATTCAGGCTTGAATACGATTCTATTAGGTCTGCATTTGTAGTGGTGGAGAACCTCATCCTCTTCACGTTCGCACTCTGGAGCTCTGAATTTACGTTCTTGTTCATGACCTGCTTTATTATGTTTGTGCCTATCACCGTGCCCTCTATATCGTAGTCGCACGCGTTTATGAAGAAGCTGCACTGCCTGCCAACAATCTCTATGGCATCCAGGTACTTCTTTGTGAAGTATGCGCCGGAGCTGACCTTGTATGATGGGGTCCATTCTATATCGAAAACCGGGGTCTTGTTCGGACCCAACTGCGTGAGAGTAAACAGGTGCCCTGCAGCTGCCACGATGAATATCTGGTCCGTTCCCCGGGTTACAACAAAGTACCTTATGCCATTTATGTTCTCGGCCCTCGGCCTGGATTCGCCCAGGGCCATGGCTATCCTTATCGCTACACTTGGCTTTTCCGCCACTATTAGCTTGTTCATGACTAACTTCCCTGTGCCTATCTTGTCTTCTTGCCAGGCTTCTGCTGCTGGTCCCTGTCAGCATTTGAGAGGCTGCGCGAGAGATAGAATCCGAGAGCTATTGCAAGCAGCGCAGAAACGTAAAAGACTATCTGTATGTTCAGTATGAAAAGAATCACGGCCAATACGCTGAAAAACACAACGCCTATCGAGATAAAGAGAAGCCTCTCCTCTTCCTGTTTTCCTGGCATCAAATCGATATTATTAAGATATAAAACGTTAATATATCCAATGGATAACCGGTGGTACCATCAAGAGCAAAAAAGCTGACGAGGCGCACAAGCTAGGAAAGAGGATACTGCTAAGGACGAGGAGGTTCATTGTTGTCGACTCGAAGTTGAGGATAAGGGGCAGGATAGTCAACAAGCCGTACATAAGCCATAACGACTGCGCAGCTGTGCTTGCGATAACTAGGCATGGGAAGGTGCTTATGATAAGGTCGTACAGGCCGGAACTGGATGGCTACGTCTATGAGATGCCTTCAGGCACACTGAAAAACGGGGAAAGCGCTGGTGATGCTGCGCGCAGGGAACTGAGGGAGGAGACCGGACATGTTGCAAAAAGGATCAAGTACATGTTCAGCGGCTATCCGCTTCTGGGGTATTCAGACTGCAACATGCACTTCTTCCTTGCAACAGGACTTGAGAAGGACAAGCAGAAGATGGAAAATGACGAATCCATTTTTATAAAAGCGTTCGACAGGCTTGAAGTGATGCGGATGTTCAAGGAGGGCAAGATAGCCGACCTGAACGTGCTTACAGCACTGCAATTCTACAACAGCCAGCTAATAATATAGAAATGCGCTTACAGCCGCCATTACGTCTGCTCTTGTACTGGCCAACTCTGCTATGACAAGCACTATTGAGCGGTCGCCTAGTTCATGGTTCATGCCCATGAGAAAGGCCCTTGCAACGGCCGGGCTTTCTCTCTTGGTTATGCTCTTCAGGGCTTCACACAGTATGTCGATCCTTTCCTTCTGCTCCTCAGTTGGCGTGCCCTTCCCTCTGACCAGGGCTTGATTATTCCTGCATCATGCAGCCCGGCAGTGAGCGTGACCAGCCTCAGCCGGAGATTTTCGGTTAGGTAGCTTAGAGCCCTTGAGAACTCTGCGCTTCCGCCCCTTAGCAAGGCTGCATCTCCTTGAATCGCGTGCTTGGGCGACTGCGCTCTGCTTTTACTGGATACGATAGATGCGTCAGATCGCATTTTATTGAAAAGATTATAAATATGTGATACAACATCCTAACATGCTGGGCATATATTATGTGGTACTGCTTACGGTAGTGGCTGCCGCGATAGTTGCTTACGCGCAATACGTGTTCAAGAAGTCGGTTCCCAAGTTCAGGTTCAGTCTGTCAGGGGTACTGTCGCTTGCAAAGAACAAGATGGTTATTGCAGGCGTGCTCATCTACATGTTCGGTCTGGTCTTCTACCTTTTCGCATTGGGCTCCGGTCAGCTCTCCTTCGTCTATCCTGCCTTCTCAAGCACATTCATATTCGTAATACTGATATCGCATTTCATGCTCAATGAGAGGATAGGGAAGGTGCGGCTTGCAGGAATACTGATGATAATGCTTGGCATAGCCCTGGTATCATCGCTTCTGGTTTTTTGATGGAGGAAAAAAAGATATTTTTCGCCGCGCTTCTTCTTGTAAGCACTCTTCTTGGAAGCTTCGGCCAGCTCTTCTTCAAGATGGGGGTAGATGCGCAGTCGACATCATTACTGGCAGGGTTCATATTGACTGGAATAATCGCTTACGGAGTGGCCACGCTGATATACCTGTACATACTCGGAAGGTCGCACCTAAGCTGGGCTTACGGATTCGTTGGATTCAGCTACATATTCACTACGATACTCGCCTTCTCGGTGCTCGGTGAGGCCGTTGGGCCTGAGAGATGGGCAGGAGTTGTGATAATAGCAATAGGGACTGCGCTTATAGGTCTTAGCTGAATTATTTATTCTTTGCGTTGCTCACGTCCTTTACCAGTTCCTTGAATATCTCTGACTTGAGAGCCACAATCTCCTTTTCCTGAATCTTTACATGTATGGTGACAACATAGAACAGCTGATGCAAGTATTCTATCTTTACATCGTGAGCATCTGCGCCGTGCTTGGTTATGATACGGTCTATTATCTTCTTAAGTTTTTGGAAGGGTACAGATATGTCCACGTCGAACTGTATCTTCCTGATATGCTCCTTTGCCCTGTGGTAGTTTATAATGAGGGACTGCGCCACTATGTTGTTCGGTATGTATACAGGAATTCCCTCCTCGTTGATGATCTTTGTGTAAAGCACGTCTATGCTCTCTATTGTTCCGGAGATTCCTGGAACGAATTTGTCATGCGGATAGCTCTGCGGCTGCAATGTATACTGCCAGGTCTGAAGTATTACGTTGTCATCAGGCTCTACCGCATTGCTTGCAATAAGATAGATGCCGGCTATGAAGTTTGATATGGTCGCCTGCGCTGCAAGACCTAGGATTATACCAAGAAAACCTGCACTTACAAATATTTCCCCTAGATACTGATATCCAAAGATCAGGTAAAGCGCAATCAGGAATACGAGACAGATGCCTATTATCCTAGTTATGCTGCTAAGCGCCTGCGCCTCTGCCCTGTGCACGTCATTTATCATGTAGTAGAAGACTATCCTTGCAATGACCTCTACTATCAGGAGGCCGAATATGATTGTTACGATTGCGTAGCCCAGCGCAGATCCAGGGATAGTATTGGTATAGGTAAGAGCCAGGTATATGACTACAAGAATTACCGTCAATGCGTAAAGTAGCCTGAGCAGCGCCTTGTTTCGCCTTGCCCTCTTGTGTTGGTGCGCTTCGTCGTCCATGATAACCATTTGATTGCAACAATTATTCAATGTGCAGCAACTGATTATAAATTACGATCGCTTGCGTATCCGTAGATTGGATGGCATTGAAGTTTTGAGAAACGTTTATAAAACTTAATATTAATAGACTTAACTGCGTTTAGAGAATTTTCTATTTGTCCTTCCCCACCCTCTAAACGCAATTTTTGGATCCTTGATTAAGCTGTGGCCTGTTCCAAAAGCCGTACCAAATGTATAGAGCATCCTACATGTTTATAATACTTGGAGCATTAACTTGTGGCGTTATCTAGTATAATGATACTGGTGGATCAGGCAGTCCCAAAACCCAAATTACTATAAAGGATTATAAAGATTGATTGCGTTATTAAATCCTAAATTCTGGTCATTATGAAGAGATTCAAGACTACAGATGAAGTGAAGATACCTGACAAGCTGGTAGACCAGGTAATAGGGCAGGATAAGGCAGTAAACATAATAAAAAAGGCCGCAAAACAGCATCGCAACGTGATGCTGATCGGAGACCCTGGGACAGGAAAGACACTTCTTGCACAGGCAATAGCCGAGCAGCTTCCTATTACGGACCTTGAGGACGTATTGGTATACAAGAACCCCAACGACGAAAATCATCCGGTGATAAAGAGCGTAAAGACATATCCGAAGATAGAGGCCGGAAAGCCGCTCGGAGACGGGCAGGGAAGGCTTCTAATACAGAAAGAGAAGATGAAGGGCAGGATGGACGTAGGGAAGGGAAGGGGAAGCCTTGTCACTCCGATAATAATGATCATAGTGGTGCTGCTTGTAGTGCTCTCCTTTACAAACCTTATAGTGGGTTATCAGCTGGTACTAATAGGCGCGCTGATCCTTGGGATAATGATATTCGGATCTGTGCTCATCTTTGTCGGCAGCTTCAGGCGTGCGGGAATGCTGCCTGGAACGTTCGATAGCAACGAGCCAAAGCTCATAGTCGACAACACCGGGATGACGCATGCTCCATTCTATGATGGAACCGGCGCAAGGGCCGGACATCTGTTTGGAGATGTCAAGCACGATCCGCTGCAATCAGGCGGGCTTGGAACTCCGGCACACCTTAGGGTGGAGAGCGGATTGATACACAAGGCAAACAAGGGGGTGCTATTCATAGACGAGATAGCAGACATAGAGCCGAGATCACAGCAGGAGCTGCTCACGGCCATGCAGGAGAAGAAGTATTCAATAACAGGCCAGAGCGAGATGAGCTCAGGTGCGCTTGTCAGGACGGAAGCCGTACCGTGCGACTTCCTGTTAGTCGCAGCAGGAAACCTTCAGGACATAACTAAGATGCACCCTGCGCTGAGGTCCAGGATACGGGGTTATGGTTACGAGGTATACATGCAGTCATCAATGGCTGACACCGACGCAAACAGGGAGAAGCTCGTAAGGTTCATAGCACAGGAGGTAAAGAAGGACGGAAAGATACCGCCGTTCGACTTCGATGCCTGCATGGAGATAATAGAGGAGGCAAAGAGGAGGAGCGGAAGGAAGGACAAGCTCACGCTTATACTCAGGGAGCTTGGAGGTGTTGTCAGGGCTGCAGGGGACATGGCCGTGGAGAGGAACAAGAAGGTGGTCACAATGGAGGAGGTAAAGGACGCCCTCAAGATAACAACGCCAATAGAGGCCCAGTACGTCGAGCAGTCGCTTGAGTACAGGAAGGACTACAAGATATTCAAGACGTCCGGATTTGCAATTGGGAGGGTAAACGGTCTTGCCATAGTGGGATCATCCTATCTCTCGGCCGGAATGGTCCTGCCGATAGTTGCTGAAGTCACAAAATCAAGCTCCAAGACAGAGGGCAAGCTCATAGCCACGGGAAAACTCGGGAAGATAGCGCGTGAGGCCGTCAAGAACATAAGCGCAGTGATAAAGAGGCACATGAACAGGGATATGGCAAGCTACGACATCCACGTCCAGTTTCTGCAGACTTATGAAGGTGTCGAGGGAGACAGCGCAAGCGTCTCCGTGGCCGTTGCAGTAATATCCGCGCTTGAGGGAATGCCTGTAAGCCAGGACGTGGCAATGACCGGATCGCTGTCTGTTAGGGGGGACGTTCTTCCTGTCGGGGGCATAACAAACAAGGTGCGGGCAGCAATAGAAGCAGGGATGAAATATGTGATAGTGCCGGACAGCAATGCAAAGGACATATACATAGACAAAAAGGAGCTTAGTAAGGTCAAGGTTTTGCCTGTGAAGAACATAGCCGAGGTACTGCATTTTGCGCTTAAGAAGAGCTCGAGAAGGGACGATCTGGTGGGCAAGCTAAGGAAGTACATAACAGGCGACTCGAGGGAGAGGTCGCCGCTAGTGGCTAATGAGGTTGCAGAATGAGCGACTCTGATGCAAAGGGCAAGCTTGAATCGATGGGCAACGAAATTGTAAAGAGCATAAAGGCCGGAAAGAACCCCAAGTTCGTGACAGCGGCAAGGACCAGATCCAACATAACATACGATCCCAAGATAGGGTACCTTAAGCTAGGGAAGGCAAAGGAGGAGAGGGATTTCGTCAATGTCGGACAGTCTAAGAGATTCATGCAGACCGTTGCGATAGCATCCAAGTGCCACAAGTTCGTGAAGGAGAATCTGCACACTACAATAAGGGGGCTTTTCTACCAGCTGAAATACTCCCTTGGTGAGGACGTAGATGAGAACATATTCAGCGAGCAGGCGGAATCAAACCCGCTCATAGAGGACCTCGAAGTATCTCTTGACACCACAAGGGAATACCTCAACCTTAACGCGAACAGGAAGGGGGTTCTTGCAGGCAACATGAAGGTGCTCGACAAATTCGGTGACGAAAGGGTGGAGATAGACTGCGGCAGGCAGGGAAGGAGCGGATGGGCCATACCCAGCGACGTGGACAACGATATAAAGTTCGTCGACGTGAAAGCCAGGTACGTGATAGTGGTTGAGAAGGACGCCTTGTGGCAGAGGCTTAACGAGGATGGATTCTGGAAGAAGGAAAACGCCATACTGATAACGCCGCAGGGGCAGGCCGCCAGAGGAACAAGGAGGCTTATAAGGAAGCTCGCTGACCAGGGACTGCCGATTTACGTGTTCACTGACGCAGATGCGTGGGGATGGTATATATACTGGACGATAAAGACCGGGAGCATAAACCTTGCATACATAGGAAGTGCGGTTGCCACGCCTGAGGCGCGCTACATAGGCGTTACCATGGCCGACCTTGACAAGTACGAATTCCTGAACAAGCTCACTATGAATGCCAGCGAGGTAGACCTGAAGAGGGCACAGGAGATGCTCAATTATGAGTGGATAAAGAGGAGCAAGCCCTGGGTGGTTGAGCTTGAGCGCATGATAAAGTCGAAGAAGAAGCTCGAGCAGGATGCATTGCAGGGGCCAAGGCTAACATTCGTTGGAGACTACATAAAGGATAAGATAAAGGACAAGGACTTCCTGCCTTAGCTGCAGCTCACTTCCTCTCCGTTTCCTTTAGGGCGATGCCGTTTTCGGTCATCACCATCCTGTCCCTAGACGGTAGCTCTATGTCAGGCACAAGCAGCTTGTAGGACCAGTCACGCACATGGCCTGAAAAATCCATCTCATTCATCTTGCCAGAATATCCCATCCTTATCAGTGCATCTCCTATTGCAGTAAGGGTCACCCTGGTCTCGATATAATCGTCGATGAAGAGCACATTGCTGCTTTCCATCAAGGCATGGAGGTCTTCCTCTAGTACAAATATCTTTCCGGTCATTTCAGTGCCGTCGGAGAACAGCTTTGCGCGCGTGTGATTGGTGGCGCCTGAGGAGTACCCTATCATCACGAAGTTGCTTGAAATCCCTGCTTCCTTAAGGCAGGGATAGAAGTATCTTGACATCTCATATCCGCCCGACATGACTATTGCAGTTAGCGTATCTTCTGATAGCGAACCCAATCCACGTATCCCATAATCCGCATGCGCTGCACCAGAAGAGGGCCTGGCAACCGAATCCTTGATTCCAGACCTCAATGCTGCGGCTATTTCAGACTTAAGGCCTGCGTCGGTCCAATTGTCAAAAAGCATGGTCCATGCATCTTTAGCACAGACTATGCTGCCCCTCTCCAACTGGGATTGAATGCGATCTGCCTTCACCTTAAACTCTGCTGTTGACATAACATATTGTGGGCTTTTTTGATATATAAATATGGCTAAAATGAACAGTTTTAGCTGGTTGGCTGTAAATTTGACCATTTAAGTGTGGCCAGAGGTGATCTCGCATACCCATAAATGGTTGTGGGCTTCCTTGCCGGAATTAAATGAGCTTGCTGCTGACAGCGCGGGCCCTGCAAGGGTAGAGGAAAACAGCGCCCACTATCTGAAAACTAGGGAAGAATACCGATCTCGGTGAGCTGGAGATAAGTATTGCAGGAGTATGCAATCTGTTCTGATAGGGAGTTCAAAAGGCAAACTTTTTATATCACATAATGCATTGTTTTTAATGGGAATTTTATGGCACAGCTTAAGGCAGGGCAGGTATTTGCGCATGGGCATACAGACCTATCAGTGGCACTGAGGAAGACAGGCATCATAGCTGCGGATTTTGATGGATCTATAGTTCCAGATCACCTAAAGAACTACATAGAAGATCCGCTTGTGCTCAAGGCAGCTGAACTCGTTAGAGGGCTTGGCGTGACGCAATGTAGGTTCGCCACTGTAACAGGAAGCAGGATATCCAGGGCAAAGCCATGGTCGGATGAAAGCGGTGCGCCACTTTTCGCAGAGAATGCAGGAGTTCTTTATGATCCAAGAGCGCCTTCCGGCAAGCTAAGGCTGTTGATCCCTCAGGAAGAGGCAGATTTCATAATCAAGCAGGTCGCTCCGAAGATAGAGGCATTTCTTGACAGCGAGTTCCCGGGCTATGAGAAATCCGATGGAAAGCTTACGATGGCGACATACCATAAGCCTGAAAACGTGCAGATGGCAGATTTCAGGGATGCAGTATTTGGATTTGTAGCAACTCTGCCTTTTGAAGTTCAGGATAGGCTATTCACTACCTATAGCCATACGCTCATTGACATAAACCACAAAGGGGCAGATAAATCGCGTGCAATAAGGTTCATGTCTGAACTCTTCGGTATTGGCATTGACAGATTCACTGTATACGGGGATGGAGACAACGACAGGCCTGCATTCGATGCCGCACTTGCCGGGAATGGGACTGTGATAGTGCCTGCAAACCACGACAAGAATGTTGGGGAGTGGCTTCTTGGAAGGGCAGGAGACCAAAGGATAGTCAAGCACCATCTTGAATCCACTGAATGCCTGCTTGATGTGCTCTCCGGCCTGCGGCGAAATTGAGTTCACGGACTTTTCTTAACGTCACTGCTAGGGCATATGTCATTAAGGACGCACCGGAAGCACTCCTTGTTCCTTGCCGTGCATGCGTCCCTGCCCAATTCTATGAGAAGGTTCGAGGCCCTTCCCCACGCCTTCCGCGGTATCTTTACGAGAAGGTCCTGCTCCACCTTGTTTGCGTCTGTGTGCCTTGACAAGCCAAGCCTCCTTGCCACTCTTCCGGCATGAGTGTCGACGGCTATCCCTTCGTCGATATTGTATCCTTCATTCAGTATTACGTTCCCAACTTTTCTGCCTACGCCTGGAAGCTCCATGAGCTCGTTCAGGCTGCGCGGAACCTCCCCGTGGAATCTTTCAAGTATCATCTTGGCTGACCTCCTAAGATTTCTTGCCTTTGTCTTGTAGAAATTTACGCTGCTGAGGTATCTCTGGAGTGTCCCCTGGTCTGAATTTGCATAGTCTTCAAAGCTCCTGAATTTTCTGAACAGCTGCGCAGTTGCCCTGTTGATCTGTGCGTCTGTTGATTGGGGTGATAGGAATACCGCAACAAAGAGCTCGCACATGCTTACGTGGGCAAGCTTGGTCCTTGGACTGTACCCATACCTTCTTGAAAGCCGCATCAGGACTGTCGTTATGTATTTATCAGAAGGCATATAAGTAATCTGAAGTTCATATTAAAATGTGTTTTCATGCAACGCGAACCTGCAGTGGCCAATGCCTTTTATACTGGGCGCAGTGAAAAGCTTAAGGAAGAGATCGACGGCTTCCTTGGCAATGCGAGGCTTTCCGGTAATTCGGTGGGAGATGCAGTATCATATGTTGCGCCGCACGCAGGATACAGGTATTCTGGGCAGGTTGCGGCCTTCACTTACAAGGCCTTATCAATGAAAAAGGATCTTGACAAGATAGATACATTTGTCATCATAGGCCCAAACCACACAGGGCTGGGGTATCCTGTCTCGGTTTCCATGGCTGATTGGAATACTCCACTTGGTTTGGTAGACAATGACCTTGAGCTATCAAATGAGATTGCATTGCAATCTGAAAGGATATCTATAGACGAAGAAGCGCATAGTCTGGAGCACTCGGTTGAGGTCCAGCTTCCTTTTCTTCAGAGGGTAGTTGAACGTCCCAGATGCTGCTTTGTATGCATGGGCAACCAGTCCCTTGATTACTGCATGATGCTCTCTTCGGCAATATTGAAAGGGGCAAAGAGGCTGGGCAGGAATATCGTAGTAATTGCCAGCTCGGACTTCGACCATTATGAACCGGCGAAGATTGCTGAGGAAAAGGACATGCAGGCCATAGAGGAGCTAAAAGGGCTTAGGTTCGAGCAATTCCACGGGAAGATAGAGGAACTGGATGACAGCGCATGCGGATACGGCCCCATAACGGTGTCTGCGATGTTCGCAAAGAACAGAGGCGCAAAGGAGGGAATCCTGCTCAAATACTCTAATTCCGGGAATGTGACCGGGGACTACGATTCTGTGGTCTCATATTCAAGCATTGCATTCGTCTAGGCTAGGATTTTGCCAATTTTTCAAGTAGATCCCTGTATTTCTCCACCATCCTCTTCTCCGTGAACATCTCTTTTATCTTGATTGACGCACTTACGGCCCTGGCTCTCTTTGCCCTGTTTCTGTAGAGCTCTAGTATGCTATCCCTTATCTCCGACTCGCTGTTTGGGTTGAACGAGGTTATCTCCCCTATTCCATTACCTTTAAGGTCCTCTATGTATGCATTATCAGATAGCGCCATGGGAAGCGAGTGCGACGCAGCTTCGATTATGGTAAGGCTGAAGCCCTCCCAAAACGACGGCAGGACAAAGAGATTGGATATGCTGTATATGGCACTTATCTCGCCCTCTTTTGCGCTTCCGGCAAATATGACCCTTTTGTCTGCTTCTGCAAGCCTTTTGTAGCCCGAAAGCGACGGCCCTTCACCAACCAGCAGGAGCTTGAGGCGCTTGCCTTCCGCGCCCATGAACGCGCGTATGAGCGCGCCTACATTTTTCTGCCTGTCGAACATCCTGCCGATGTACAGCACTACAAAATCATTTGCCTTTATCCCGAACTTTTTCCTGAACCTGCGCTCTATTGATGCATCTTTTCCAGGCTTTATGTTCAGTCCGTTCTGGATCAGGGCTACCCTATCAGTGAAATTGCACATGCTCTTCAGCTGTTCGTGGTTAAGCGCCACGTTAACGTCGTAGAAATTGAAGAACTTGCCCTTCTTCTGCGAGACGGTCAAGGAGTTTATGCCGGTGCCCACGGTGAGGGGTATCCCCTCCTTTGAAAGATAGCCGTTTATGCTTGTGGAGACGCTGCCGTGGTCTATGTAGACGGACTTGAAGCCCAATCCGCGCTTCCTGAAGAACCTGAGCAGATTTATGTCCTGTATTGAATTGGCAATAATGACGTCAGGGCCTATCGCCTTTACCTTTGACAGAAGCGACTCCTTGTCAAGGTCGGCCATCCTGTGGACTATGAACAGGTTGTATGCGAACCTGGGAACCCACATCTCGCTTATGCCACTCTTCCTTACGGATACGCCTAGGGTCTTTCCCCTCTTGATGAATATGGGGCGCTTCATCCCGTTCGAGTAAGAGGTGGAATATCCGAGATAATATGTCCTGAAGTACCTGCTGAGCTTCTTGTTGAGAATTGCCGCGATCCGCGCCTGGCCTCCGAATTCGTTGAACTTTGATCCAAGATCCATTATGAGTACCTTCACGCAATCACCTCTTCTATCCTGAATTGAAGTATCTAAGCACTGTCGGCATTACATCGGCCACGTTCATGCCTTTTGTGTCGATCTTGAATGTCTTCGGATAGTATCCGAATATGCCACTCCTCAGGTGGTCACCGCTCTTGGCGCCTTCCGGCCTCATGAAGTTCGTGCTCGTTGAGTAGTAAAACAGGTCTATGGTGTAGCCCTTCCTGGCCTCTATGAACAGGTCTGGAGCCATGAACTTTTTGGTTTTCCCGTAATATGAGTCACCATCGATCACATCGACTATGAGCTGTTCGCCTTCTGGGGTTTTTACCTTTTTCAGGCCGCTTATCAGTTCTGACTTAAGTTTATCCTTATCTTTTTTGCTGACAGTAGGGCTGGAGAAGCGCTCGTCGTTTATCCATATTGTCGACACAGGTTCGTTTGCTATGGCTGCAAAGGCTTTTGTGACACCCATGTCAAGATCAAAGAGATGCATCCTTACATACTCTCCTGACGCAGACCCTGAAAACGCTGACCCCATCATCTTGAACGTGGCCCTCTTCACCTGATGAGGCATCTTATCATATACCTTCCTAAGTTTTGTCTTGAGCAGCTTCTCTCTTACGCTGTATGATATTGAGCCCTCTTTTCCTGAGCCCTTCATTGAATTTGCGAAAGATTCCTTAAATCTGGCATATCCGTTGTTGACCATCCAAGAATTTATAAGGAATTTGCCCTTTATAGGCTGCATTCCATGATCCGATACTACGATCATAAGCGAGCCCTCTTTCTCCGCAGACTTGGCAATGTCATCCACGAATGACGCAAGCTCCGCGTATATTGGAAGTATGTGCTCCTTCATGTTCTTTTCTCCCATTATGAAATGCTGTATCCTGTCCGTCTCTGTAAAGCAGACATAGATAAAATCGTAGTCTTTCTGGGCCATCATCTCCTTGGCTATCGATACCCTTGCCCTTATGCTCCTGATAAATTCCCTTACAGCCTCGTCTATGCTCATCTTCCCGCTTTTTATGTCCGCTTCTATGTCAGGCTCCCCTTTAAATTTGTACTTTTTCATCAGGCTCCTGAGTTCTTTTGTGTTCGACTTTGCAGGAAGCGGAAATCCGGTTATCATGTCTACATTCGCATAGTCAGGAAGCGTTATGTCTGTTGCAGGAGTTATCAAGAGGCACTTTTTCCCATCTTCTGCCAGCTTCTTCCAGAATGGAGGCACACTGTATGAGTCATAGAATGCCAGATCCGGAGTGTAGTCCCTGCTCATCGTGAAAAAATCCGGAACTCCATGCTCGCCTGGCTTAAGGCCAGTGTATATCGTGGGCCAGGCAGGGCCGGTCATCGGAGGCAGCGTTGATTCCATGTCCACAATGGTGCCGTCCTTAAGCATCTTATCGAATATCCCCAGGCCCTTCTCCTTCCTAAGCTGCTCAAGTATCCATAAAGGAACCGCGTCTATTCCAATCATGTAAAGTTTCTTCATCTATCCCATCTTATGGATAACTTTATTTGGGGCGATGATTTATAATATGAGTTGGAGAAGACCCAGAAGGCTGGCTTTCACGTCGAATTCACAAATCCCGGGCTTCTGGCCATCATATTATCGTTATGTTTTCTATGCCATAAGTTATATACTGGGCTTGGGTTGGGATAATCAAATTTGGGTCATAAAATTCCAGCTCATTAAATCCTTTTGATAATGTGACATTCAGCGAATACTCTTCCGGTGTCGTGTACAAATTGACATTGCCGATAACCTCGTTATTTAGGGCGATCTCTAAGTTTGTGTTATTCTGCAAATAGGTGTGCACCGAAAAGGAGATGCGGGTTTTTTCTGTTTCTGGAGAAAATATCTCCATGCCCCTCGGATTGAACCCCCACCAGGCATTTGCGTTTGTTGGGTTGCACTGCAGGTTCTGGTTGCAAAACGATGGGCCCAGGATGGTACTGCCGTAGGTCCAGTTTCCTATAAGATATGCGATTGATGATTTGCCCATGGATCTTGAAATTGCCCCGCTGGTCCCGAAAACATATGTAGAATTGTCTTGGTAGACCGGCTGGCCGAATAAGCCACTCAGGTACGCGTATAGCTGTTGCTGCTCAGAGCCGTTGTATGCAGATCTTATTACTGAAACGAAATGGACGTTAGAATTGGCAAGCCAGAACAGAGTCACATTGCTTTCATTTTCATTTATGGGCGATGCGTATGCCAATCCTCTGCCCTCTTCCAGTGCAGTAGCAGAGATTGCTAGTGGTATTTCGCTTATTGAGCTTGTTTGGCTGCTGTTTTCCCTGCTTGTATATCCCCCCATTATCGGCTTATGAAGCACGGATACGTAGTATGTCTCAAGGCCAGGGTACTGGACTGGCGATGACGATGTGTTTGCAAGGGCGGGCAGTATAAGGACTGAAAAGTTTTTGGTTATATTTCCAAGTTCATTGTACACCGATGGCACCCTGGTGGAAGTTATCAGGGAGTTTGCAAAAGATCCTGACAGAGGCATGCCGTTGTATTCTATAAGTATTAGTATAGATATTATGGCAGCGTACCTGAATGCGGCTTTTCCGCCCTTATCCTTTACTAGGTGCTGGAACCCGAATGCGGCCATTATTCCCAGGCAGAGGGTAAATATCAGGTCAAATCTCCCCGGTTCTCTTATTATGTTGAGAATTGGGATATATTTATAAATGAGGTATAATGATGGTATGCCGGTTATATCGCTGCCTATCTGTATGTAAGGCCCAAGGGATAGCCAGGCAAATATTATTCCTAGCACAAGCCATATTCCAAGGTGCTGAAGCTTGTTCTTCTTGAAATCAGAGTACAGGCCAACGGCTGTCAATGCAAGAACAGTATATCCGATATACGAAACGCGCTCATTTATGTTCATTATGTACTCGAACCCGTGCGATGTGGCCACTGTGGTTTGGTATGTAATCCCAGCAGAAGTCAACGAGTATATATCAGGAGCATACGACAAGGATAGGGAATGGAAAATCCCGTTGTAATAGCTCGGAAGGAAAAATGAGAGGAGATTGTTGCTCTCAAGCATGTTGCTCAAGGTACTGGAGCCCTGCTGCGCGGTGGATAAGGCGTTGCCGTTTAGGTAAGGAAGCATGGCAATAAGGAATGGGATGCACATTACAAAAGTAAACATTAGGAAATAGCATATGTAGGTAAGATATGGCCGAAGCTGGCCCAGTATGTCCTTCCGATTAAATACGAAGTACAGTATCGTGAATAAGGCTATGGCCAATGATGCCATTATCCCCTGCTCAATGTCTCCCATGAAGGTTGCAAGTACTAGACTAACGGCAGCCAAGAAGGCATATTTCATCTTGCGCTCATTTATGGTTTTAATATAGAACAGGAGTAATAACGGGATCCATTCTATTATGGTCCAGTCAAGGTGGATGTAGGATTGGGCTATGTGCATCGGAGCAAAGGCGTAGACAAGTCCAGCTATGAAAGCCGCGTATCTGTTCTTGAGCAGATATTCTGCAAGATAGAACATGAATATGCCAGACAGCGCAAAACTGCTGAAGAAGAGCGCATTGTAGGCAAATGCAGGGCTGACAAGCTGCAGTGGAGCGGTGATAATCCCTGCCAGCGGCATTAATGTTTGTGTGGCAAGATTTGCACCGATAGGACTAAACAGGAGATTGGTGAAATATGGTGATTGGTGCAGCATAAAAACCGAATACGGAGCCCACCATAGGTTGAACAGGCTCTGGTATACGTCTCCGTGGCCGTTCACCACATAACCGAATATATTCGCTGTAACCTGCCAGAACATGACCAGGGATATTGCAAGGTATATCAGAAATGGCTTGCAGTATGGCTTTGCAGCCGATACATGCTCTTTTATTTTGTGCTTCAAATTGGTGCCCATTTATTTAGGTATTATGGGTGTGAATTTAAAAACACTGCGAAGGTCCAGCTTGATTAGCCCTTCTATTGGAGCCAAAAACAAAGGTTTATATATTTGCATGTAGTAACATGTTATTACATTAAACTATATTTAAGTGATTGAATGTCAAATAAAAACGAAGCGGAACCCAACAGCCCCCCTGCAGATGAATTTGGAAGCGACAGGACCCAGAGATGCATAGACCTGATGAAGCCTGAGATAAAGGCAATGATTGACTGGCCTTTGGAAAAGAAAGTGAAGAAGAGCAGGGAAGTGATTAAGGAAGCGATCAGGAGATATAGGAATGTGGGCGTAGGGTTCAGCGGTGGAGCTGACAGCGAAGTGCTGTTGCATATGCTATTGCAGCTCAAGCCAGATGTGCCAGTGCTGTTCGTTGATACTAGATACGAATTCCCAGAAACGGCAGGTTTTATAGAAAGGATTAGGACGGAATGGAACATTGAGAGCCTTACTACTGTTAGGGCCGGAAAGGACAGACTTGGGGAATTTACAAAAAAATACGGAAAGGGAACGCCTAGATTTACTTTGGAATTCAATAAATACCATAAAATAGAGCCCCTTAACAGAGGGATAAGGACACTGGACTTTGACGCCTTCATTAACGGCATAAGAGGAACTGAGCATGAGGAGAGGGCAAAGGAAAACCTGTTCTCTGTCAGGCACAATCCAGTTCATATAAGAGTGCATCCGCTGCTGTTCTGGAGAAGGGAGAACGTGATCGAGTACATAAAATCAAACAAGCTCCCATACCATCCGCTTTATGACAGAGGTTATACTTCACTGGGCTCCACGATCGACACCACGCCTAACAAGAACCCTGGAATGCATGAAAGAGCAGGAAGGGGAGTTGCAAGGGAGAGGGTGATGAAGAAGCTCAGGGCTTTGGGTTACACCTAAGACCCGATTAAAGAGAATCTTGATAATGGAGCCTGCCGTGGTGTTTGGCAGGCTTCACACTGCCCTAATGGTGATAATACGGGGATGTTTCAAAAAATGAGCGAGAAAAGGAGCGAGAGGTTCTCTGTGGAATCGGTGAGAAGGTCACTTGAGTCAGGCAAGCCGTCGGAAGCACTGAAAGCCATAGTTTATCTGGACAATAGATCCTGGATACCTGATCCGAATGACAGGATACATGAGAATCCTGGGTATATCCTGGATGACTCACCGGAAGGGAAGATAAAGCAGGCACAGAGAAAAGGGATACATTCGCTGGTTAGGGATTACGAAAACGAGAAAGTAGCAAGTGTACTGGGAAATGAACGCTTCTTAATTACAAGAGCCCTTATGCTTAGGCTACGCGGAATGTAAAACGCGGCAAATATGATTTATTTTGAGACCGAGCTTATTATCCCGATTCCTGAAAATTTGCCTGCCTGATAAAGCACGAATCGGCCAAGCTCTTTTGAAGAGTTGAACGGCTCTGCGGGTACTCCGTGTTCGAGCTCTATGCGGACAACTGCGGCGTTCAGAGGTTGTTCATGCTTTGGACCGTTTTCTGAGCCATCTGCAGTGTCAATCACCGTCTTTATCTTTACCTTTCCATTGAGCTCGATTCCGTTGAACTTTATTGACACGCCTACTTTGATCTTCTTGGTCATGAAGATTAGTGCATCTAAATGGTTTGCAACGTTCGCATTTTTGTAGTCGTAGTTGTATACCACTGCGCCCCTTAAATCGGCGCTAACTTGACTATCGAGCTTTATGGCAACATTTTCTCCGGCATTTGCATATCTTCTCTTTTGGCCTTTTACAAACAGCGTGCTTATCCTTGATGCTGTTCCGATGGGCAGTATCCTTACCATGCTGCCGGCCTTTACTGTCCCACTTGCAACATTTCCTATAAGCAGGGAATCTGTTCCGTGCATCATGCTTCCCTGTAGTATGACCCGCAGATTTCCATCAGATGCCGCATCGTTTCCGTGTTTTGACAGGATTCTCATCTCTTCAAGCAGTGACTTGCCTGAGTGCCACCGGATATTTTTTGATACGCTTGCAAGATTATCTGAATTGTAAGCGGATATCGGCACAAACTTGACATTTTTGCTTTCTATTCCAATTCTATCCAAGAATATGCATAGCTCATGCTTTAGCTCATTAAACCTGCTCTCGCTGTATCCGACAGTATCCATCTTGTTTACTGCTACTATTATGTTATTTATGCCGAGCATCTTGGCAAGGAAAACGTGCCTCTTTGTCTGCGGGCAGATTCCCTCACTTCTTTTAGCTGATACTGCCAGAATGGCGAACTTGGCATATGATGCCCCGCTTACCATGTTCTTTATCAGCTCCTCATGGCCCGGCACGTCTATGAGCTCGAACGCAGAGTCTCTGTATTTTATCTGCGCCATTGACGCGTCGATTGTCAGCCCGCCTTCGCGTTCTGCGGAAAAGCTGTCTAGTATGAAGCCCGGCTCGAACCTCTTTCCAAGCCTCTTGCTCTGCCTTCTTGCCTCTTTTACCCTTTCCTCGGAAACGGATTTTGTTGCTATGAGCATGCTGCCTATAATAGTGGATTTGCCATGGTCCTTGTTGCCCAAGACAACTATCCTATTTATCCGCATTCGACCAGCTTACATGTACCCTAATTCTCTCAGTTTCTGCATTGAATACTCCTGTTCCTTATCCTGGTCACGCCCCGATCTCTCCTCGACAGTGGTGGTTTCGAGCTCTTTTATTATTTCCTTGACATTATTCGCATTTGACCTGACTGGAGATGTGCAGCGCGTGCATCCAAGGCTTCTGTACCTGAATCCATTCCTTGAAAAATAGAGAGGATTCACTGGCACCTTGTTCTTCTGTATGTACTGCCATATGTCAATCTCATTGAAATCGAGCAGCGGATGCACCCTTATGTGCCCCTTTGAATCCGGGCTCTGTGAATAGTCGCCCCACATCTCCGCAGGCTGGTCCCTGTAGTTCCACCTGAAGTGCTCGTCCCTTGGGGACATGTATCTTTCCTTTGCCCTTATTGCATGCTCATCTCTCCTTATCGACACTATCAGGGCATCGAATCCGTATTTTGACATGACCTTCTTGAGTGCTGCGGATTTGTTCGCGCCGCAGCATGCTGCGCCGGATAAGTTTGGCTTTATTTTGCTCTTTTCTACTATAAGGTCAAGCTTCCACATCCTCTCGAGGTTCTCCCTGAATTGGTATGTTTCAGGAAAATCGATCGAGTTGTCAATATGTATTACTGGGAATGGCACTTTGCCCAGAAACGCCTTTCTTGCTATGGAAAGCATTGCAGTGCTGTCCTTGCCCATGCTCCATAGTGCAGCCACATTCTTGAATCTTGACTTTGCCTCCCTGATCACGAATATGCTTCTCTCTTCAAGTTTGGTTACATCTTGTTTTATCGTATACTACACCTGAAGAAAATGCCTGCTTGAGCGCCTGAGTCGTAGTTGCTTCTGTCACAATGTCAGTCCACGTAACCCAAAGCCCTGAGCTTCTCAACTACGTTGCCAGTTTCACTGTTGCCCTTCTTTTTGCCCATGGCCATGTCTGCAAGCGTATCACGCAATATATATGTGGCGTAATCGGATACTGATGAGAACCCGGTATCCTTTATCCTTTCCTGTATCTTTTCGAATAATCTTGTAGGTATTGTTATTGTTGTGTACTTTCTCTTCTCTGTAGTCTGACCTTTCTTCATAGATTCACATCGTGCCACATGACGTTATAACATTATTAAACAGGATATATAATTCCTTGCATTTCATGCGGTTGTTGGGCAAGTCTGATATAAAAAGGTATAAATATAATGGCTGATTATTATCGTGTGGTCGGTGCTTTATTGAAGATACTTCAGATGGATGCAAACAACATAACCTATGAGCCAATAGCTCCTGAGGCAAGCATATACGAGGATGCCAAGAAGGAGAAGATCTCGCTGGACAACATACTTGTAATATTCGTCAGCGTGGAGAAGGGAGACACAATCCACATGGCAGACCAGTCGATCAAGGATACCGAGGATTTCATGAAGAAGCTGTCGAGGAGGAGCGTGCTCATCTATCCGTTTGCCCACTTGAGCAACAATCTTGAATCGCCAAATCATGCCATGAAGATACTTGACCACATGTACAAGCATTTCTCCAAGGATTATGATGTGAGGAAGGCACCTTTTGGGTGGACCAAGAAGATGAGCGTCGACGTCAAGGGTCATCCGCTGGCAGAGCAGTCAAGAAGTTATGGCATAGATGAGCCGCAGAAGATATACAATAAGGCAAAGCCAGTAGAGGTGAACACTGCAATTGTAAGAAAGAGCGACTGGTCAGGCCTTCCGGAAACGGACCACAGAACCATAGGCGAGAGGCTCGACCTTTACAGCTTTCAGGAGGTCTCACCATCGATGGTATACTGGCATCCAAACGGCAATACCGTGTACAGGCAGATCATAAAATTCATAAGGGAGCTTGAAGAGCAATATGGGTACGAGGAGACAAGCACGCCCGTAATTGCGAACACGGCCCTTTGGCATGTAAGCGGTCATTACGACCACTACAAAGAAAACATGTTTATGTTTGATACGGACATGGGCCAACTTGGCTTGAAGCCCATGAGCTGCCCTTCCACAATACTGATATATAAATCAAGGAAGTGGAGCTACAGGGACCTTCCATTCAGGACCGCGACGTTCGACAAGCTGTATAGGAAGGAGGTCAGCGGCGCGCTTACGGGGCTGTTCAGGGTCATGGAGCTCACCCAGGACGACGGCCACATATTCCTCACAGAGGACCAGGTGGAGAACGAGGTTGAGAAGTTCCTTGAATTTGTAAAGACCGTTTACGATACATTCGGCATGAAATTCGTTGCAAAGCTATCCACAATGCCAGACAGCCATATGGGAGACGAAGCATTGTGGGATAAGGCCACCAAGTCGCTCAGGCAGGCGCTTGAAAGAAGCGGCATGAAGTACGAGGTGAAGGATAAGGAGGGGGCATTCTACGGTCCGAAGATAGATTTCGACGTATATGACTCCATGGGAAGGGCGTGGCAATGCGCAACAATGCAGGTTGATTACCAGCAGCCGTTGAGATTCGGGATTGAATATACAGGCGAGGATGGAAAGCAGCACACCCCGGTGATAATCCACAGGGCTGCTCTGGGTTCTGTGGAGAGATTCATTGCAGTCTTGGTTGAGCATCTTCATGGAAAGTTCCCCACATGGCTGGCGCCCACGCAGGTGGTTGTCGTATCGATATCGGAACAGGTGAGCGGCTATGCCGAGGAGGTTTACAAGATGCTGAAGGAGGGAGGTATCCGCGCCAATCTGGACATATCCGACAGGACCCTGCAGTACAAGATAAGGGATGCCAAGATGAAGGAGACGCCTTACACAATAATACTTGGGAGAAACGAGGCCGAGGCAAAGACCATATCGGTAAGGATGAGGGACGGAACCCAGAAGAACCAGCAGAAGCTTGAGGACTTCGTAACCCAGCTAAACGATGAAATTAGGAAAAGGAAGTGCTGAACGTACTTTCAGTTGGGTGCTACTGCTTACTGATTTTACCTTATGTATTTGCTCAGCTGGACGAGCCTCTTTATCGAGACCTTCCTGCTATTCGGGCCATGATACCTCCTGTCAAGGTACATTACGAGCTTTGGGACTATCTTTATGAATGCGCCGCCCTCGTTCTTTATCACCTGAGCTCCGTTTGAGTCGAAAAAGTAGGCGCCGTCTCCGGTGATCCTTGAGCTCCTAAGCCTGTATATCTCTTCCATCCTATTTTCCGATACCTCTGATGCAGTGCCTGCAATCTGTATGCCCACCTCGAAGCCGTTTGACTGGTCTGGAGGCATGGTTATGACAAGCGCAACCTTTGAGTCTCTCTTTATGTCCCTGTAGTGCCTGCTCTTTGAGTTTGAGAGTATGTAGAAGTTGAATTCATCATCGTGTATGAAGTAGACAGGGGTTCCCCAGACCGCATCCTTGTCCCTAGTAGAAAGCACCGCTAACGGAGTTGAATTAAGGCATGAGATTACGTGCTTTGCTATCTCAAATTCCTCTGGATCCGACATCACATCACTGGAAGCCCTGTCAGGAGATCTTTCCCTGCTCCTTGGTGTATAGCAGTATGTCGTGGAACTTCCTTGTAAGAGGATTCGCCTTTATCCCGTACACCGCCCTTATGTTCTTCTGCAGGGCGAGCTCAACAAGCCTCTGCGTTATTACTCCGTCGAGCACAACCGCATATACCCCGTTAGAATAGTCCATCTCCGAAAGGAGCTCCCTTATCGGCATCTCCTTTATCACGTTGCCGGCGCTGTCGTACAGCCTGCTCCTGAGAGTTCCTGAAAGCTCGTCAAGACTGCTTGATAGCTGGGCCAGTACCTGCGCTTCGAGAACAGGCGCCTGAGGCTTTGCCTCTGCTTTTCCTAGCCTTGACGCTGGTTCGTAGCTCACTGATTCTATCCTTGATGCTGGTTGGTCGTCTTCAACCACCGAAGATACTGTGGGGGTTGGCTGCTGGACTGGCCTTTGAGGCTCATGCTGCCTAGGCTCCGGCCTGGATTCAGGCTTTGCCGCCTGCTGCTGCGCCTGCCTGTAGCCCTGCTGTTCAGGCCTCCTCTGGAACCTCTGGTTAGGCCCGCCACCGCTTGTCCCCAGCCCCCTGTACTGATCTACAGGAACCCTTGTCCTCATTGACTTGATTATCTCCTTCCTGGTGAGATCCTCGACCTCCTTCCCGTCCGGAGCCTTGGCTATATAGTCCACCTCGGCTACATTGAGTATTGACCTTGCAATCATGTCTCCTCCCCTGTCCCCGTCTAGGAAGAGCGTTGCGTCCTTCTGGTTTATCAGGTCGACTATGGTCTTTGGTATGTTGCTTGCCGCGCCTCCCACAGCTATTGCGTTCGTTATGTCATTCCTTAGCAGGTTGAGAACGTCTGCTCTGCCTTCCACGATTATAACCTCTTCTGAGGAGGCTATGTCTGGCCCTGCCGCTAGCTTCTCAGGTCCGAACTCGGCTATCTCGCTGGCCTTTACATCCGATGATACCATCTCAGATATCTCCTTGCTGTCGGGTATCTCAGTATCAAGAAGCTTCTTGAGCAGATCCTTTGCCCTTGCAAGTATCTTCCTCCTCTTCTCCGACCTTGTATCCTCAACCTTGTCAACTGAAAACTGCGCCTCGTATGGTCCTACGCGGTCCACAGACTCCACTGCGGCTGCGAGTTTGCATGTCTCTATCCTGTCCAGAGAGGCCGGAAGATGAAGCTTGCCGAAGGTCTTGTTTGACGACTGCTGCACATCTATCTCGATCCTTCCGATCTTGCCGTTCTTCTGCAGCTCCCTGAGGTCCAGTTCGTTTCCGAGGAGCCCTTCTGTCTGTCCGAAGACTGCGCCTATTATGTCAGGCTTGTCCACAACTCCGTCTATGTTGAATTTAGCTTCAACCATATACTTTACTATTTCAAGATAAGTCTTTGCCATTTTTACACCATTTTTAAGTATGACCTTTCGTAAGATGAACTAAGGTTTAGTATTGAATATTGCTCAGCTCTGATTGCTCCTGCCATGATAATACCTTGGATTAACTTATATCGAGGCGCAGGAGTAATCACATAGTCTGCAGTTGATACTTTGATTAGTATGATATGCCATTCTTGCACCTTGTTTCTAATATGTTATTAGCATAATAAGATTAATAATGCTTGTTGTGCGCTAAGGTTTTACCTTGCAACGCCCCTAAAACTGTCCGTTAGAGATAAACCAACACGACTGTTATTGCTGCAAAGTATATCAGCATTATTGAAGCCACAAGCGTTATGTTTGACATATCGCTTACCCGCTGTGCATGGTTCCTGCCTGTCTTGTTGTTCTTTCTAGTATTTCTCCCCATTCCAATACCCATTTTATATGGGCATTTGAAGATATTTAAAGCTGATGTACGGATTATTTGGGCTTGCTCTCGCCTTCCAGCTTGCTGGCCTTGTTCTTGACTTCTTTCTGGGCTTTGCCTGACCTCGTCTGAAGCTGCTGCAGGTCGCGGATGCCCATCAACCCTATCGAGGTTGGTATGCTGAAGCCCTTGCTGTCTGTAGGTATAAAGACCACGATGTCAATCCCTTTCTGTATGTATGTTCATACCTTGCAATCGCGGAAATGCGCGGAAGCGGCCACCATAACATTTCCGAATAGAAAAGGACAAATTCCTTCTGTTTTAGCTGAAGTGCAGGTCTTTTAAATTTTCAGTGTCCTAATAGTATGGGTCTATGCTTGCACAGGTACATGAAGGGGGCCAGGAGCGAACGTGAGCTACTCAACAAGTTCTATGACTTGGGATACTCTGTTGTGAGGGCGGCTGGCAGCGGAGTTAATGCGCTAGGGCCTGACATAATTGCAATGCGAAAGGGAGTGTGCCTCTCGATAGAGTGCAAGGCGTGGGACAGAGGAAGCCTCTCGCTTGAACCCGACCAGTACCAGAAGCTGGTCGAATGGGAGAGGAATACGGATGGATTCACGTTCGTGGCCTGGAAGATAAAGGGCAAGGGCTGGTACTTCATAAGGCTCGACGAGTTCAGCAAGGGTGAAAGCAACTACAACGTCACCATGAAGAGGACCTTCGAGATAAAAAGGGACCTGCAGGCCATACTCTCTATCTCAAATCCTACTGCAGCTATGCATGCTGAGGCAGTCAGTTCAGCTCCACTGCAATAGGGCATCTCGTCATGTATGCGCTGTTTCCGTAAACCAGCATGCGTGATGACGTTATTGATGTGTAGTTCGCAGTGCTGTAGTTAAGGAAGATGCCAGGCTCCGAATCCGCTTTTCCCAGGCAGTAGCTTGAGTTTGTTGTGACCGGGGATACGGATCCGCCCAGCCCTGTGGCCGAATATGTGCATGTGGCATTTGAACTGTCGATTATGAAGAAGTCTATGGTGGAGGCCTTCCTTGAATGTGCTATGACCTCGAGCATAGAGGTGAAGCATGGGCTCTCAGCCTCGTACTGGCTCTGGTTGGAGTATGTGGCCGTAACGCTCACCCTCGCTGCGCTCTGGAAGTTGGCCTTGAATGTGGAGAATGGAACCGAGACGTTCAGCGCTGGCCCTGCAAGGAACAATACCAGTGCGGCTGCAACTATTACGATTACGACTGCGGCATAAAGGTAGGGATTGCGCCTTTGATGCGACTCCCTCTTTGCGCCCTTATTCTGTTTTGTCTGCTTCTTTTCGGCCATTCGGATCATCCCAAGAAAAGTGATGCCAGGCATGAGTCAGTGAACTGCTGGTTGCCGCTCTGGCTTAGTATGGTACCGTAGAACGAATACGCTGTAAGCGTATTCCTTGTGCTGTTCGTAAGTATTATCACAGGCACCCCGCTTGCTGCATACTGGCCAAGGCACGAATCGGTGGTCTGTATGCCTGTGCCTGTATTGCAGGCCTCTCCGTTGATCGTTATCTTGTGCACTGTCTTCGACTGGTTTACAAGAATCGCGGATATCCTGCTTTCGCAGGCGACAAGGGACGGGGTTGAAGTGCCATTTATTGCTATGGCAACGCTCTTGGATGCACCTATTGCTGCAGCCGCTTCAGGCAGGGACGCGCTTGAATTCGCAGCGACTGCTGTGGAATACGACCAGAATATGTATAGCAGCAGCAATATTGCAGATATGGCAAACAGTATCTTCCAGTTCTTGCTTGTCTTCCTGCTGTGCCTTATCCTTCCGTGCCTATGCAGGCGCTTGTAGACAAGGAAGAGTACAGCTAGTATCACTATGCTTATGATTATCGATGGCACAGTTGCAGCAAGCGGGGCGTTTGCCACTCCGTTTGAGAATGACGATGAACCAAGAAGCAGTGCGGCCAGCGGGCCGCCGAACGACCTTGATACCTCCCCTGCAACGTCGATGGTGGGTGGCACGGCCTTTATCTCTGTGTTCAAGGAGCTGAGGTTTCTCTCCACTGCATTTATGTTTGACGGTTTTGACGTCAGCTGGTTCTCAAGCGTGGCTTCCCGGAAGCTCAGGCTTACCACCTGCTGGCTTGGCGAGCTAGATTCAGACTCTAGTCCCAGCAGGAGGGCTGTGTTGTTGTATGAGAGCCCCAGTGCAGATCTGTATGATGCGTTGACCGACAGGTACAGCGACTTTAATGACGAGTATTGCCTATCCAATGTGTAATTCAGCTTGGTGAGATTGACAGAGGCGTATGAATTCAGGAGCAGCGAATAATTTGCGTTTAGGGCGGCCAGCCTTGAAGAGAGCGTCGCGTTGCTGACGTTCGCCAGAAGATAGGCTGCGCCTGCTGAAATCCCGTTGTACCCGGACATCGTGGTGGCCAGTATATTGTTCCTCTGCTTCAGCTCGTCGCTGGCTATTATCACCGATGCGTACTTGTTCTCATTGCTGCTTATGCCCTGCGCTATGCTGCTTATCTGCGCTGAGGAGATTGGCAGCGCGTTTATCCTGCTTATGTAGTTTTGTATGTTGCTCAATAGTGTGTAGTTGTATGTCACTGTTCCGCAGAATCCGTATGCAACGCAGTACCACGGCTGCTGGCTGTATGCAAGCGCAGGATTGCATCCTCCCTGGCTGGTCGTAGGAGTGAATATTGGGTTCTGATAGATGAGCTCGGTTATTGTAGTTATGTTGTCAAATGCCTTGTTTAGGTCTGTAATGCCAAGCTGAGCACTTGATGCCGATTTCAGCGATGAGACTGCGGACATGTATATTGATATGTTGCTGACCAGACGCGTATAGTTCGACTCAAAGTTCTCTATGCCTATCTGGAATGGGCTGCCGTAGCCTCCTGATGCTGATAATTGCGATTCGGGCTTTGATTGCACACCGCCGCATATCGGCACAGTGCGGCACGATTCGCATAAGTTTGCCGCTGTGCATGACGCATTCGGCTGGTTGAGCCCGGTCTCCACCAGGCAGTCGTTGATTGTGGATGCAGACGATGCATTGTATGCTATGAGCGCATTGGAGAGGTATGTGTCGTTTAGCTGGGATATGCTTGACTGCAGTATCGCCGGGGTTATCACTGCCGATATTGCCGACGGATTGAGCACAAACGAGTATCCTGAAGTGGAATTTATCAGCAGGTACGGACTGCCGCCGTAGTATGCAAGAAGGTAGCTGCCGCCGTCATAGCTTATGTTCGCATATGTGAGCGCGTTTTCCGTTGCGCCCGATACGTTGAAGCCGCTGAGGAATGCATCGACTTTGGGAAGGGATGCGGATGATGTTGCGAATGCGGTGTTAAATGAGGCAAACATGATAAAGGCCGCAATAATTGAATAGAGTTTAGCGCCCATAGACAACACGGTTATAAGTTGCATATTCAAGCTTATAAATATTTCTCTATGCCTTGGTGCGCTGCCAGGCATGCATGGACATGGAGCATGCTGTAGGATTGAAAAAAGAAGGAGAAGAAACCAAAAGGAAAAATAAAGGAAGAAAAAGAAAATCGTGAAGCCAAAAAGGCTTCACAATTCAACTAAACCTGCGGTTCAGCTACTGCTTACTTTGTGGCAGACTGCAATAGGTCGTTTATGAACTGGTTTCCGGCCTGTACTGTCTGGTTTGCCGTGTATCCAGCGACCAGTATGCGGTTTGTTCCATATGCCTGTACCACTACAGATGTTGGCCCGAAGCTCGAGTTGAGCGTTGGGTTCTGTGCGAATACCTGTGCTGCTACGGAGTTCACATACTTCGACCCTACTACAACCAATGTTGCAGCGCTGTTCGCATTGCTGTCAAGCACTACGAGAGGCGTTGTTGCAGTGTTCAGCGCTACAGGCACTACTGCCTGGGTCACTGACGGTGTTGCAGTCACGTTAGCAAGTCCTGAGACTGTGCAGCTTGTGGACGAGAATGTGCATGTCGCATTCACAGCCTTTACTGTCAGGTTTGCGAAGCCAGGCACTGCCTGTCCCAAGCTTACCGGACCAACGGTCTTTGAGGTCGTTGAGCTGTTTACCACTGTTGCTGATGGAGTTACCACGAACTGCAGCAGATCTGGGGTCGTTGCAAGGTCTATCGTGTCCTGGTTGGTTGATATCTGAGCCACTTTGCTTCCACGCTCTGTTATGAAACCGACTGGTGCACTGACCGTTGATGATCCACTCACACCTTGGAAGAACTGCGATGACTCGTAGGTCATGTTCTGCCTTGTGCCTACTGCTGTGGTCGGAGAGAATCCACCCTGTTCAGAGTTGTTCAGCTCGTATCCCCAGTTCATCTGACCTCCGTTTCCTCCGGACGTTGTGCTGTTCACTATGCCGAAGCCCAATGCATCCTCATATGTCTGGGATGCAGGCACGTTGTATTCAGGCACATTCACAGTGAAGTACTGGTATGCCTTTACTCCAGGGTACGAACCCGATGTCGATGTGACTGTTATTCCCTGGTTTATCACTGCCTGGCCATTCTGCTGGTTGTATGTAACTCCAGAGCCCGCAGTTCCTAGGGTATTCTGATATCCCTTTCCACTTGCAGGAATCAGAGTCTGCGGATTCTGTGAACTCAGTGTCGCAAGCACGTTTGCACTGGTTGGTAAATCTGAATAGACTTCCACCGTCATTCCTGGCAACGCAGTTGAGAGCCATATGTTGGTCACATTGTACAGCGCAGTTGGAGAACCTGAATTAAGCCATCCATAAGATGCGCCGTTAAGGGTGTTTGTTGTTGACCCTGCAGCCAACCCATATAGAGGCACGGTTATTGTTGAATAACTCGTTGCTGTATTCGATGTGTATCCTCTTATATTTAGGTTCACATACGATGGCACAGTGTTTGGTATTATGTTCGCGTTTGTGTATGTCACAACCACGTTCACTGGCAATCCTTGAGCTGCACTTGGACCTGCTGCAACTCCTGCTCCTGTACCCATAACGTTTGCTGTCTCCGTAAGCTGGTATGGAGTGAGGTCGTATGCAACTGACGATGTCGATCCGACCTGTCCAGGAGTTGTAAGCGAGCCTGGTATCTGGCTTGTTATGGTCAGAAGCTGCGCAGGCTGCGTTATGTTGGTTATGCTGCTAAGTCCTGGCACATGGCTTCCTGGATTGTTCTGGTAGTTCACATTCGACTGCGTGCTCAAGGCGAATGTCATAGGATCGTACTGAGATGCGCTCAGTGAGCTTCCTACAAAGTTCAGCTTGTATGCAGTGAAGTTAGGAGCTACGAACGTGAAGCTCTGTCCAGGTGTCAGCGTAGGTGGCGTATTGTTGTATATCACTATGCTATACAACTGGTTCGGAAGGTTTCCGGTGCTTGTACCATTTGTCCAGTATATGTATGAGTTCCATCCGTTTGCGCCTGTTGCGTTGAAGGTCCCTCCGTTTCCTGTGAAGTTGAATACGTTGGAGTAGAGCTTTAACTGGGCCCACTTCTGGTATGCGTACAAACCTGCGAAGGTGTTGTTTACGTCAATATATACGCTGTGCGTTCCTACTGAAAACTTGGTCACTGTCTTTGGAGCAAGAGTTGTCACTCCATTGGCTGTGAGGTTTCCATGGTAGAACACGTCAACTGCTACAGGAGTGTAAGACGATCCTGAAGCCGGAGTCACTGTCTGACCCAAGTCCGTTACTTCAACTGTGAAGTTGTTGCTTGAGACATTGTGCCCTACGTATACTGTCTGCCAGTTTGTAAGCGACGCTGCAAGCGATAGCTTTCCTCCCAGAACTGCCTTCTGTGTTCCAAGTCCAGAAACTGCTGATGGCTCTGATACATTCAGTATAGTATAGTTCTTTCCTAACAGGACTATTGGCACCTGAAGCACTGAGTTCGCTGAAGACTGGTAGTATGGCTCAGGTATTGGCTTATTGAAGGTCACCTGGTATGCTCCTCCTGCATCAAAGGTAGCAAGTGTCGTTGATGGGTTTGCATTTGTCTGCTGGTCGTATACAGGGAATCCTGTAATCCATAGGTTCTCTGTCTCACCGTATGTGCCCCAGTTGTTTGCAAGGCTTGCCAGCTGCGTTGGGGTTACCTGCAGCACGTTATCGTATCCGTTGTTCCTGAAGCCGTTGAATGCCAGTCCGCCTCCGTTCGAGGATCCTACTCCGTTTGGATATGGAACCTGGTTCAGTGCAGAGAACGGGGATGATGGCGGCGATGTCGCAACAGGGAGCTGTGACGAGGGGCCATATACTGAAAATGCATAGCTTGTGCCTGTCTGCAGCTGCTTTGTGCTCTGAGGCGATCCGTACTGGACTCCGCCGTTAAGCACTGATCCTATCAATGCTGAGAATGTGTACGATCCGCTTGGACCCACAAATCCCTTCTCTCCGAACCAGACCTCCTGGGCTGTCAGAGTGCATGTAGGTGTTGTTACAACGCACTTTACGTTGCTCAAACCTGATGGAGTTGCTGTTACATTCTGGGTTGTGAACGCTAGGTTTCCAAGCACAGCAGCGATGTTTGCTGCGACCACTCCGTCGCTAGGTGCAGCGGATGAACCAACTACAACCTGCACTACAGGCTGTCCCGAGTTGCTTATTATCGGTATGTTGCTCCACGTTACCCCTCCTGACCCTGCGAACGCAAGGCCCATCAATACGCTTGCTGCGACTGCAGCTATTCTCTTTGCATTTATGGATTTCATTTCGATCCCTTTAGTATTTCTGAGTATAGAGTGCACGTAAGGTATTTAAAGGCTTTCCATTTGTTTATCTTTTAGTTTGCATATTAAACATAAATTTACGTTGTTTGTAGTAGATGTCTTCTTTTGAAAGCGAAGTGCTTCGACGAAAGCCAAAAAGGCAGGCATTTCGGCAATCGTGGATTGATTCCAGACCAGTTCTGCATTGCATAGGTCTTTTGCAGCTCCCATGCTTGTGTAATTGGGAAAATTAGATTATAAACCTTTGCAGCGTACATAATATAGAATATAATAGGTAACAGGTTGAAGCATGATGCCAAACATAGATCCAAGGCAGCTAAAGCGCATGATGGAGAGCATGGGGATAAAGTCCTCTGAGATAAAGGCAGGCAGGGTGGTCATAGAGGGAGAGGACAGGGACATAGTGATAGACAATCCCCAGGTCACGCAGATAAACGCGCAGGGAAACGTGAGCTTCCAGATAAGCGGCGAGATACGTGAAGTGGAGAGGATAGCGGCAAAGGTGGAGATAGATGAGGACGACGTAAGGCTCGTCATGGAAAGGTCCGGGGTCAACGACGAAGCCAAAGCCCGCGCTGCGCTTGAGGAGACAGGCGGAGACATAGCCGCAGCAATAATGAAGCTCAAGGAAGGATGACAAGGCATGGCAGTTAAAAGGATAAAGAGGCTTTACAGGTACAGAAAGGAGAGGATTATAGCAGGGGTGTGCGGAGGCATTGCCGAATATTTGGAAGTTGATCCGACATAATAAGGATAATTTACGTGCTGCTGACGGTATTTACTGCGTTCATACCTTTCATTGTAATATACCTGATATTATGGGCCATAATTCCGGAGCGCCCATAAAGCCATGTCAGGACTCCTTGGAATTGGCTTTTACTTCATCCAAAACCCTTTTCCTAAATCTTGCGCTGTAAAAACCCAGGTATTCCGACAGCTTGCTTTTGCTTATCGCCTTCAGGATCCCTGGCCAGAGCTCATCCCTTATATCATAATTAAAGTATAACATATCAATCAGGGTCTTCTCCGGATCTGATACAGGAATCCAGAAATCGTTGTGTTTTACCATGTCATAGCCGAAGAAAAGCCTTTTGTCTACATGATAAACTAGATAATTCCTGCCGATAAAATGCCTTGGGCCCCTTCTTACGTTCCTTTTAGACATCACTATGGGATTTGTGGCCTGATCCGAGAGCCCCCGTATTGATAGGGCATCCTCAAACCCGTAGTATGAGGGCGAGAAGGCAAAACAGACCACATCTGCGTCCCTGTGAAATGTGTATACGCCGCGGGTTATCCGCACTATCTCTCCGCGTGAAAGCAGGTTATGCAACAGTACCCGCCTATAGCCATCGCTAATCCCTTCTATGCTTTTAAGGTCTGAGACCTTGAAGACTGGAAAACGTACGTCCTGCAGCTGCTTTCTAATCTCGTTTATGTGCTTCATTCCAATTTGACCCTTATATAATCGATCATCTCATCGAATGACGGCGCCACACCCGCATATACTATCATTTCGAGATCGTTTCTGTTGGAAGGCTTCTCTATGTCTCTAAGGAAATCGAGCAGTGCTTCCCGTATCTTGGTCTTGTCGCCAACATAATTTATCAGATGGTATATGTCGTATAGATCCCTAAGGTATCCTCTGCTTCCATACGCGCCGACCTTCTCGATTATGAAATCTTCTGCGGAAAGCGTCAGCACGTTGAAGAGCGTCCCGTCAATGCGGGTATACTCCTTTATGATAGACTTTACAGGTTTTCTCTGATACATGATATCCAGTTTGACTCTGGCATGCCCATCGGATACCTGACCCATGGCCGTCCTTTCGATGATGTTGAGCTTATCAAGCTGTCCTCCGCGCCTCCTGACAGTGAAAGTCAACTCGTTTGCCACTGCATTTAATTCGCGCTCAGAAGAGACATATGCATCGATGTCATAGGAAAACCTGTTTCCATTGTAGCATCGCCATATTGCAGTTCCCCCATGAAGCACTATCTTAGGATCAAGCTCGTATAGTCCCTCTATAGTCTCGTCCTGCAGCTGCGCTATCTCTACAAAATCCTTCCTTAGCAGGATATTTGCGATTGGCGTAGGCATATTAATCACTATAGTTATATTATAATATAATTATGGTAACGCTAATTAATATAGTTTTCGCTCGTCTGATTATCTGCGGACAGCGCACATCCTGCCCCCTTACTTCTCTACCTTGAACAGGTGCACTACAGGTACGCCCTGCACAGACTTCACCTCCTCAGGCTTCACAAGCCCTGCGTCTATAAGCAGCTTCACAGATCTCTCGCCTATCACGTTGGCTGAGTAAACCCTGCCATTTATGTCCCTCCTCGCCTGCTCCTCGCTCACGAGCTCGCCCTTGTAGAATCCGCCGTACTGCTTAAGGTCTATCTCCACCTTTCCGTCCTTTAGCACCCTTCCCATCACCTCCTCGTCGCACATCGCTATCATCACTCCCTTGGGTGAGTCGAATTTGTTAAGGTATATCAAGCTATCGCCGTCAGCCATATTTGTAGAACAGTATGAATGTCGAGGAGTAGAGTATGGCGTACCATATCAGCCATATGGCACCGTATACGTTGTTGAACAGGAACGCAAAGAGGCCCAGGACAAGCAGGGTCGATGAGAATGTAGTCTCCGTGAGCGTGCTTCTCAGGGTGTGCAGCGCCCTGCTCTTTATTGCGCGGCTCTCGCCCTTTGCCCAGCCTGCGCTCGGAGAATGGTTCATTGCTGCGGCAAGGGCTGCCTTTGTCCTTATGAAGGAGAGTGAGAAGTTGAGGGTGAAGACCATGAAGCCCTTCCTCAATGACTTGAAGTGTATCTTGGTTAGGACAACAGGCGCTATTATGCTCATGACGAACGTGCTTATGCCCAGCACCTCCATTGCAGTGGTTATGTACTTGGCCTGAAGCATCTGGGCAACGGTCACCTCCGACGGCGACACGGCTGCGAATATTATCAGGACGGACATCAAGGTGAACATTATGAGTATGACCGATACATAGTTCATGCCTAGGCCGTGGGTCACATAGTCTATCTTTGACATTAGGCTCTGCCTCTTGGCTTCAGGGTTCTTTGACCTGTTCAGGTAATAGAGCATGAACTGCGTGTCCCCGTAATTGTACCTCCACTGCTGCTTGACGAGGTCCGTGAATGTGGTTATCGGCTTGCCGTATGCGTAAACCTTGGGCAGGTATATGCTCGTGTAGTTGTGCATGTCTGACTCCAGGCTGAAGAAGGTGTCCTCTATTATGTATTCTGGGAATCCGCCTATCCTGTCAAGCGCAGACCTCCTTATGAGCCCACATGATCCTGCAAATATCGCCGTATTGTTCAGCGCCCTGGAAGGCTGCACGAACTTGAAGAAGAAGGCGTCGAACAGGTCCACTGTGTCGGAGAAGAAGGTGCCCTTGAAATACCTCTTCTCAGTCTGTATGTATGAAAGCTTCTTGTCCTCGAAATACGGAAGCAGGTCCTCGAGGAAGTTGGCGTTTGTCAGGTACTCGTCATAGTCGAAGAGGGCTATGTATTGGTCCTTTGAGTGCTTGAGCATGTTGTTCAGCGCACCTGCCTTGAATCCGGAGCGTGAGTCCCTGTGTATGTATGCTATGCCATTCGAATCTGCGAATCTGCGCAGGTCGCTCCTTAGCTGCTCGTTCGTTGAGTCGTCAAGCAGGTAGAAATGCATCCTCTCTTTTGGATATTTCATGCCTTTTAGCTTCAGCATGTTCCTCTTGACCGTATACGGATCCTCGTTGTATACCGGCATGACTATTGCTACTGTTGGATGTTCGCTTAGCGGCTTGAGGTACCTCTTTATGCCCTCAAGATACTCGCTGTAGAATGATGATTTGTAGTATGAATAGGCTATGAATATGTTGAAGAAGCCCGAGACCAGGGAGAGCATTATGAACAGGGACGCGAGCACGTATGTATACAGCGTGTGCGCTCCGTAATAGATCAGGTAGAGCGAGAATATAAGGCCAGATAGCGTAAGAAACACGAAGAGAAGCACAACAAAGAGCCTCAACGTTGACTTCTTTAAAGTAGTAACCATCGAATCAGGCGTAATTCAATTATAATGAGCATAAGGGTATTTATTACTTTTATCGTTCAAGTCTTATTGTTGCGCCGGGATGGCAGAATCCGGTATCGCGCCAGAAGAAATGGCGAAACTCGAGATCTGGTGGCCTTCGGGCTTTTTGGGTTCAAATAAACTTTTGAAAAAGTTTGATCAGAAGCTTTGGAAATCCCAATCCCGGCGTATCATTAGTATGAGCACCAGTATACAGGAGCCGCCGCGAGCCCGAGCTGACAGGACATTTTTATTGGCCTGCATTCAGGGCAGCAATGCCGCTGGCCTGGGTACTTGCCTCTGTCACGCTCCAATATCGTGATGGATCGCTCCAGTTCAGGCCGATGATGTTCCTGCCATTGTTGTCTTTTGACTCGATAGCGCGTGCATTCTTAAGAATGAAGTCTAGATATGCGGCATTGTGATCCGTCTGGTACATATAGTATAAGTTCATGATGTATATGCCCTTGAACTGTGCGTTATCGACTGAAAATCCTGTCGTGCGCTTTGAATTGCCTGAGCCTAAATTGTCGGTGCTTATGTTGCAGTGACTGGTGTGGGCGCAGCCTATTTCATGAAGTGTGCCGGATTTGCCGGTGCTCTCAGCATCGTTTGATGTTGCAATTGCCTCTGCCTTTCCGATATATAGCTTGTTTCCTGTTATCCGTGTGAGGCGGGTAAGTGCGCCGATAAGTTCGCCCTGGTTGTACGTCCATATGCCTCCGCCTGCGACGCAGCCTCTGCCAAGTCCGTCTTTTACCTGATTTGAGCGTCCCAGGAGCCCGGTGCGCATGAACCAATCATACTCCTTGAACGACCAGTCCAGATAGGCCTTGTCACCGGTTGCAGAGTATAGCGACAGCGCAACGCTCATGAATAATTCGTTTGCGATTGCGTTTTTGTATGGACCGTATTTGTACCACAATATTCCTCCGCCGCATTCGCCGTTCCAACTTTCGGACATGTTGTTAAACAGTGATTTGGCCATGCCCAGATACTGCGGGTTTTTTGTCATTCCGTACGCCTGGAGCCAGGCCTGCGCCCACCATCCTTCGTCGTCATTAAAGGCATTCAGGAAATTTCCGCCTCTGTTCAGCACGAATGTCCTGCAGACATCACCCATGTACTTGTAATTATGGGACAGCTGCGAATAATCCATTATAGTCTGGAGGATCACTGGCTGCTGCCACCATTGCGCGCCGTTGAATAGGCCGGTGGACGGATTGTACATCTTCTGAAGGGCGGACATTGCCTTGTTATCCGCATTGGCAATAACCGGATCGACAGTGTGATCCAGTGATATCTGCGTTGCGGCAGCGACCTGTCCGCTGCAGGTCTGCGTGGCATAAGCATCTGCTGCAATTGGAATGGAATTGGATGAGCCAAATGCTGCGCCTGCGCCTATGCTCAGCGAGGCTGCAAGCGCCACTGCAGCGGCCTTCCGAGCAACGCTTTTGATGACTGACCTGCGGTCCTCATTCGGCTGCTCTTTTATCTTTGGTCGTATCATCATACCAGCAATGCAATTGACGCAATTTGGTGCATCAACAGCATCAATATTGTGCGCAAAACTCGTATTTAAACATGTCAATTTTTAGCAGAATTATTAACAGTCTTGTTGTTTTGGTATGCCAGCAAAGAATCATGCTGATTATATGCTCTCCTGGTTCTTTGTTATCTCGGCTAGGAGTATCGTGGCGTAGCTTCCTGCCGGTATAGAGAAATCAACCTTTGCGGAGTCCTCTTCTGATACATATGAGAGATCCTTTACAGGGGCAAGCAGCACCCTATGCGAGCCCTTCATGCTCAGCTCCGGCATCGATTTTATCTTCATGTCGCCTGGCTGGAGGCCTGCCTTTTCCAGCACCTCCCTTTCGTAATCGTCTATGAGCTCCGGCTTTGTCTCGTATCCTATAAGGTTTGCCAGTGCGAAATCCCCGCTGCCTGCACCCATGCTCCCTATGTCTGGGAATCCGTAGAAGTTCTTCCTGCAGCTGAGATTGGACTTGAAGTCTTCGTCCTTTATCCTCATCTCGAGCGCCTTGTTGAATACCATCGACTGCACCGAGTGTATGAACATGACAAGAATGCCTCTTGGTATCTTCCTCAGCGCATTGGCATAGTTGTCGTACCTGGCCAGGTACTCTATAGCCATCCTCTCGTTCCTCAGGTTCTTTGGGAAATACTCTGCAGCCTTCTTGAAGTCCATCTCCTCCTTGAGCCTCTTCCTCGCTTCCACGGAGGCCTTGTTAGTCTCGAACTGCGTGTCCGTAAGGAACTTCATAACCGCGTCCTCGAACTCACCGCGTATCGTGCACATTCCTATCTCCGCGTTGTTCATGCGTATGCCGAACCTCTGCCTGTCGAAGTAATTAGGCATGAACCCGTCAAGCTCCTCTGCCACGGCCTTTATCCTGTCAGGGTCCTTGCATTCCCTTATCGTCGCGGAGAATGAGTTGCCTATGTTCTTTCCCAGATCCACGGCAGTCTTGCTCTTCCATGCCCCGTTTATCGATATGTCCTTTATCTTTATCTGCATGAGCTGAAGCGGATCTACTCCGTACAGGCTTGCCAGCTGGGTGGAGACGGATAGCCTGTCCTTGGAGCCGAAGTAGCCTATTGACTTCTTTCCCCTGCCGAGCAGCTTGCCTATGGTTATCAGCGCGTGTATTGTGTCCCAGTCCCTCTTCTGGAGCACGAACTTCGTAAACTCTCCATCCTCATCCTGCGATTCTCCGACGTCGCCAGGGGAGTACTTGACGCCCTCCTTAAGCACTGCTCCGTTTGCCTCTATCTCCCTTACTATGAAGTCCTCTGGAGAGCTCTTCACCTTTCCGCCTGTGCCTTTTTCCTTTGATAGAGTGAGCATTGTGGCATCTATATGCTCTATCTCTGAACGACATATTATATAAGTGAGTCTTTACACATATTTAGTTGCTGTGGTTTCCTTGGATCCAGAACCTATAGTAGAAAGGATAATACACAGGCTTGTGCGCAAACATATCGCAGGTACAACAATGGATTCGGCCCTTGAAGTGGCAAGGAATCTCAACAGCAAGAACATACCCGCGTCGCTCACATTCCTAAGCTCTAACGTGACCGACAGGGCTAAAGCCAAGTACATAACTACTACTTACAGCGAGCTTGTGAGGAGGATAGCCAGGTCAGGGATAAAGGCTGGAGTGCATGTAGGCCTTGAACAGCTCGGCTCGGGAATCGGCAGCGATATCGCATTGGAGAATTTCAAGGAGATAGTGGAGGTTGGCAATAAGTACGGCGTCTTCCTTTGGGCAGACACTGACGGAATGCCAGCTTCGGCCATATCACCGATAGCGAAGATGAAGGGGGTCGGCCTGGTAGTTGACCGCAATAAGGCCGCGGATTACGCCAGACACGGGGCTACGGCTGGAGCAGTGAAGCTCATGTTCAAGGACTATTCCCCTGACGGAAAGGATGACATAATAAAGAGGATAGAATCTCTCAAGAAGAGCTTCCCGAGCATAGTGCTCTCCAACCTGCCCGATAAATCAGTCTCGCAGGTTCTGAGGAGCAGGCACAAGTCCGACGTATGCATGGAGTTCGAGTTCGGGTACAGCGAGAAGAAGATAGGGAAGGCGATTAAGAGAGGCGCAAAGGTAAGCGTTCTTGTGCCGTTCGGAAAGGACTGGATAAAGTACGCAATGAACAACGCACCAGAGGGATATATGAGATTTGTTGCTGGAAGATTGCTTAAAGAGGGGAATATGAATGACACCCAAGACAAAAGATGAATTGTTCAACCTTAAGAAGAGCGGCAAGGGAAAGGTGGTTTTCGTTACTGGAGGGGGAGGGAGGATAGGCAGGAGCCTCTCAAGGGCCCTGGTGAGGAACGGCTACATGGTAAGGGCGCTTTCGCATGACAGGGATTTCATGCATACGATGCCAGCCGGAGTGGTGCCTTATGTGGGCGACCTCAACAACAAGAAGGTGCTAAGCGAGGCGTGCAGGGGAGCGGACATAGTCTATCATCTTGCCGCCGTAGTGAGCGAGTACAAGGAGCCCACAAAGACGCTCATGGACGTAAATGTTAGCGGAACGGAGAACGTGCTAGAGGCGTGCAGGAAGAATGGCGTAGGCCATCTAATATTCACAAGCAGTGTCGACGTGTACGGCAGGGCGCGGGATGAGGCGCTGACAGAGGAATCTACGCTGAACCCGACGGACAAGTATGGCTACAGCAAGGCACTCGCGGAGAGGAAGATCTTAGAATACGGGGACAAGATAGACTACACCATACTCAGGATGGCAACGATATACGGAAGCGGATTCGAGGGCTCTTATTTCAAGCTCTTCAAGGCGATAAAGACAGGAAAGGCGTACATAATAGGTGACGGCAAGAATAATCTTGCCATTGTAAACATAGAGGATGTGCTCAGCGCGCTGCTTCTCGTTGCAGAGGAGAAGAAGGGCAACAGGAACGTATACAACCTCAGCGACGGGGTCAAGTACACGCAGGAGGGGCTGATCGGGCTCGCGGCCGAGATGCTCAAGGTCGAGAAGCCGAAGAAGCACATAAGCCAGCTCGTGGTGAACCTTGTTGCCAAGAGCAGAGGGCTTGACAGCGACGAGCTTAGGTTCCTCATGAGCAACAGGATAATAGATATAAGCAAGATAAAGAAGGAGCTCGGATGGAGGCCGAGCATAGACGTAAGGGATGCTACGATAGACATGGTGAGGAATTTCCTGAGCAACGGATGAATTTGCATTTATACGATGGTGGATTTGATGGCACTTAAGATTGGAAAGACTGAAAGATACATATACGAGAGTCTGGAGAAGAAGGGGGCGCTGATGTTCACGCTAATAGACCCGGTAGACTACAAGACGCCGGAGATAGCCATAAAGACAGCGGCTGAAGCAGACAGGGGTGGATCTGATTTGATACTTATAGGCGGGAGCACAGGGGCACAGGGAGAGCTTCTTGACAGAGTAGCCAAGGGAATAAAGGACGCAGTCTCATCTCCCGTGGTTCTCTTCCCAGGAAATATAGCCACGCTCACAAAATATGCAGATGCGATGTACTTCATGTCACTGCTAAACGCAAGGAGCACTTACTGGATAACGCATGCGCAGATGCTCTCCGCACCAATAGTAAAGCAGATGAATATGGAGCCCCTTCCTGTGGGATACATAGTGGTCTCGCCTGGAGGCACGGTAGGATGGGTAGGTGACGTCAACCTCATACCAAGGGAGAAATCAAAGATAGCGGCGTCTCTTGCGCTTGCTGGGGAGTTCCTTGGCAACAGGTTCATAATAACTGATGCCGGATCAAATCCGCAGATACAGGGCAGCGGACCTGTCCCTCCAGACATGGTGCGCGCAGTAAAGAGCACGATATCGGTTCCGTACATAGTTGCAGGGGGCATACGCACAACAGAGCAGCTTAAGGCAACACTGAAGGCTGGAGCCGACATTGTACAGATAGGAACAGCCATAGAGCAATCTTCCAAGGCAAGGAAGCAGGCAGAACTCTTCGCCGGAATAATAAAGGAGGAAGGCGCAAAAAGGAGAAAGAGGTAGTCTGATACTCATGCACGGGATAACTGCGCTTGAACTTGGGCTTGTGATAAAGGAGCTCAGGGGCAAGATCATTGGAAGCTACCTTAAGAAATTCTACGACCTCGGCGGGGATTCGTTTAGGTTCTCGTTCCACGGAGGAGAAGGCAACTTCGTGATATACTGCAATCTGCTCAACACCCTGAACGAGACCTCCTTTGTGGAGGAGTCTGGAGCAGCGACAAATTTTGCCGTTGCGGTGAGGAAGAGGGTTGAGGATTCCAAAGTCACCGATTTTTACCAGTATGGAAGCGACAGGATAGCGGTGATCGAGGTGCAGGGCAGGGGTGCAAAGCACAGGATAATAATGGAGATGTTCGGCAGGGGCAACCTCGTAGTGGTTGATGAAGGCAACACCGTCGAGCTGGCATACAAGCTGATATCATACAGGGACAGGGAGGTAAAGCCGAAGCTCAGCTACGTGCTCCCAAAAAGCGAGAGCGCAACGATAGACGATCTTGACGCTGAAAAGGTAGAATCGATTCTGAACAAGATATCCGAATCTCGAAACAGGACAATATCAGAGCTTTCAAGATACCTCAACATAGGGCCGATATACCTGGAGGACATTATAGTCTCGGCAGGACTTAATCCCAAGGAAGGGCTTGCCCCTGCGCAGATAGGCGCCCTGAGGGATTCTATACTCTCTTTCCTTGAGAGGATAAAATCGCCGACTCCGGTCATCTACATGAAGGACGGTGTCGCAATCGACTATTCAGTAGTGCAGCTGAAAAAGTACGACGGGTTTGAGCATGAGGCATGCGCAAGCATAAGCGAGATGCTGGACAGGGCCAGCATAACAGAGCGCTCAAGCACGAAAAATGATTCTGTAGTTAATGACACCAGTGAGATCGACGCGGTGATAGCTAAGCAGAGGGATCTTGTAAGGCAGTTCAACGATGATTCTGAGACATATGCGCAGTACGGCAAGAGGATATTTGAGAGGATGGGGGAGATAAACGCGCTGATAATGAGGATACGGGAGAGAAGGAAGCCCACTGTCGAGGAGCTTAGACAGGAGTTTCCGGAGTTGAACGTGGAAGAGCTCAGCCTCAAGGACAGAACAGTCATCATAGAGGTGTAGCATCATGGAGATCAGGATAACAATGCTTGGCACATCTGGCTCGTCGCCAACTAAGAGCAGGGCAATGCCCGGCATTGCGCTGACCTACAATGGTAGCATCATACTTTTCGATTGCGGTGAGGGAACCCAGATGCAGATGATAAAGTATGGCATAAACTTCTCGAAGATAAACGCGATATTCATAAGCCACACGCACGGTGACCACATAATAGGCCTTGCGGGGCTTGTCAGGACCATGGCCATGAACAGGCGGAGCGCTGATCTTGAAATATTCGTGCCTGTGGGATACGAGAGAGTCATAAAGGCGCTGATCTCCTTCGACAAGGCGCTGATGACCTACAGGATAAACATACACGGTATACGCTCCGGGATCGTTTACAGAACAAGGGAGTTCTCAGTTTCCGCATTCCCTACCAATCACACCATATCGTCATGCGGATACGTATTCAGGGAGAACGACAGGCGCAGGTTCATAGTGGAAAAGGCGGAACGGCTCGGGATAAAGGGCAGGATGCACTCGGTGCTTCAGGAACGCGGCTGGATAAGGATCAAGAAAAGGAAGATAACTCTAGATAGCGTAACCACCGTGCAGAAAAGCAAGATTGTGGTTTATGCCACGGATACAAGGCCGTCAAAATCTACAGTACTTGCGTCAATGGGCGCAGACCTGCTGATACACGAATCGTCATACTCGGAAGGAGAGAGCAATCTTGCAAAGGAGAGGAAGCACTCGACTTCTGGCGAGGCTGCGGCAATAGCTAAGGCCGCAAAGGCTAAGCGCCTGGTATTGACCCACATAAGCGCAAGGCACAGCTCAGTCGAGAGGCTTGAGAAGGAGGCAAAGGCAGTTTTCAAGAATTCCAATGTGGCCGAGGACGGAGATATTATAATTGTTTAGAAAGAACTTAATTTTGCGGGGGTATCGTCTAGTGGTAGGATGGCAGATTGACATTCTGCAGGCAGGAGTTCAATTCTCCTTACCCCCATTTCATCATCTACTTCTACTCGTAGTAGGAAAACGCTCTTAAACCAGAAGAGTTCGGTTTTCTTTTTGAAGAGTTCGGAAATCCTAGCCCTAGCCAAGCTGCCATCAAGCTCAAGTTCCAGCCTGGCCCAAGCCCAGCAAGCCCTCACAGCCTCCCAGCTCACCCAGAGCGAGCACCTGAACTACTACGCAGCCCAGATAGAGGCCCACGCCAGGGCCATCGTAAGGCTCAACGAGGTTCTTGAGAAGCTCGATAGGCTGCTGGATAGGAAGGGGAATGAGGGGATATAGTGGATAGAGCTAATAAAGAGCAAGAGCTTGAAAGGGTAACTGCGGAGCTTGAGGCTCTCCTGCCTTCACTAGGCAAGCACAAGATAGAGAAGATGCAGGGAATGATATCCAAGCACTTCAGCAAGCGGTTCAAGCCCAGACCAAAGATACCAAAATACGGCTCGCTGAATAAGGGCTTCACAGAACCACAGCTTCAGGCTTTCCTTATGGGCATAGATAACCACAAGTTCAGGCTTCTCTTTGAATTTCAGGCTTATCTGGGGCTTAGGGTGGGTGAGGTGGTGAATGTAAGGGTGCAGGACATAGACTTTGCCACTAGGGAGCTTACGCTAAGGACTGAGAAGGCTAGGACGCTAGACATACTGATTATGCCCTTGAGCTTATTCGAGAAGACCAGGAGCTTCATAGAGGATAATAAGAAGGAGATAGAGCAGGCTCAGGGCTATCTGTTCTATACCAAGACAAGCATGAGCCAAGCCCACAATATCAGGGTTGATGTCAATTACGTAAGGAACCGGTTCAGGCATTACATTCAGCTTGCTAGGCTCGATGAAGTCTATGATTTGAGCAACGAGGATAAGGGAAGGACGCCTAGAAGGTTGCATAGGCTCACAACGCACAGCCTCAGACACTACGCAATAACCAAGTTCGCAAGGGCTACGAATGGTAATCTTATATTGACCTCACGCTTCGCAAGGCATCACGACCCCAACGTCACCATGACTTACATAAACACGGACAAGACAGAGCTTTATGGGGCGATTGAGAGGGCGTTTTCTTAAGGGTATAATGAATAACCGCCGACTTTAGTCGGCGGTTTCTCGGCGTCTGAACTAATGAAAGAAGAAAAGACCTTTTTAATTGATTAACTAAGAACGTCAAGTTTGCGAATTACTGCAGTTGTACGTGGCTGTGCACCTTCTCTCAGAGTAGTTGTAAAGCTTTTGTAATTATTCCTTTCAAAATACTTTTCTTCGTTAAGTGTATCAAGACCGCTTACTATCATATCTGAAGCATGTTTCATTCCTATCAAAAATATCTCTCTATGTTGCTCATTAACTTTTGCCTTACAGAAATCTATTACATCTTCAATTTTATTATCATTATTGAATAATTTTGACGATAAATCCCAAGCTTGCAAATTTTCATTAAGTTTTTCTTCTAACTGGGATTCAGAATAATTCTCTTTAGTTTTCAGGTCATAAAGATACTGTAATAAAGCCCCAAAAGATTCGTTCTGACCAGAAAGTATTGCCAGTTTTATTAAGAAAATGCCATTGGGTCTTTTACTAAGTTGTTTGTTTATATTGGCAGCCTTTTCTTTGGAAGTTGAGGTGTTTTCTTTGTGATATCTTTCAAGTAAAAGACCAGTTCTTACAACATCTATGTACTTATAATGTGGGACTAGAAGTTTCATTTGTTTGTAAGAGGAGTCATTAGATAACTGTAATAAAAGATTGGCTTCCTCTTTGTCTGGTGGAAATGCATATCTCTTCTCATCGAATTTAGTACGTACAGCACTTTTTACTGATTCGTATCCTTTCTTACCGATATATCCAGTAAATCCAATAGAAGTTAGCCATTTAATTGTAGCGTATGCATCCAATCCAGAAATACTCTTAAGTATTTCATCTGCTGGAGGGATGGTCATTTATAGCAATCCCATAAAGTAATACAACTTCCAGTATTATAAAAGTGCCACAAATCCTGATAATCCTTCTCTTCCAACAAAAACATGCGACCAGGCATGTTGGAAGAGGATGTTGACACTCTCCGTACGAAGTACAA
>DAHWIK010000030.1 GCA_027345185.1 Microcaldota archaeon | reverse complement strand
AGGCTCATTCTACGAAACTGAGGAAGAGGCTGTAAAATACGCGAAAATGCTGAAAGGCAGGCTAATAGGCGAAAAGGAGCTATTGGAATTCGGATACATGAATCTTAGGGGAGGCATAATGTTCGATAAAGAGCTCTCCATCAATTCAATGAAACTGTTTGAAGGGTTAAAATCAAGAATAATCGAGATGGGCGCAAACATAGTCTTGGGAAAAGACGCGAAGTTAGAAAAGGAAGGCAGAATGATCAAATCAATTGGCTACGGGGAAGGACGCATAACCGCAGATAACTATGTCGCCGCAGGTGGTTCATGGTCAAACGAGCTCCTGGCTCCGATAGGCTACAATCCAGAGATAATTCCCGGAAGGGGGCTCACGCTCCTATTCTCTACCGGAGGCAAAAAGATAGTCTCTTCGCCTTCATTGATAGAGCCGGAGGGGATTGCCGTAGCGCAGCACGACCTCAATACTATGAGAGTCACAAGCTTTTTTGAGTTCAAGGGAATAGACGGCAAATTCTCTGAAAACAGGAAGAGGTTCCTACTTAACATACTTGAGGACAAGATATCAAAATACGGAAGGATGAAGCTGGTTTACGAAGGCTACGGCTTCAGGCCTTGCACGCCGGATCAGATGCCTGTGATAGGCAGGGTCCCGAAACTTTCAAACCTCTACATAGCAGGAGGGCAGTGCAGGCTTGGCGTAACTCTTGCGCCAATAACAGGTACAGTAATAAGGGACCTTATCGATGGCAAAAAGCCCAAAGCAGTAGGATTAAACTACATGTCCCCAGAAAGGTTTGTAAAATAATGTGGCCAGCGGTCAAGGCGCACTTAAAAGGTGTGCGGATATGGCCGAAGAGGCGGTGTATCCTGCCAGCAGGCTCGCGGCCAGGAGTACGAAGAAAAACAGAATCAGTATAACATGCCAGCCCTTCCAGAGATTCTTGTGCAGGCCTGGCAGCGTGACTACTACCAGAGAGACAGGATAGGACAATATCCCAGCAAGGCCGTAGAAGAAATACATTGCTAGCAGCGCTGCAGGCACGCTGGTAAGCCCAATCCCGTATCCTTTGATACCGTATATTATTACCATGACTCCGAACAGCAGACCAAGGAATCCTGCATAGTCAAGCCTTCCGCCAAATCTTGCAGCAAGCGCAAATGAAGCCATTACAATTCCGAATGAGATGAATGGATCATAAAAGAGTATGTTGTAGCTTCCAGGCAGAGGCCAACTGAACTGCCCCCATAGTCCCATGACTACAAGATAGGCGCCAAGTAGCCCCAAAGGCAGGCTCGCTCCCCTGAGGTGTTCGGCATAGTTCTTCTGCCCCTTTCTGTAGGTAAGATACATTAAAGCCATTGTATAAAGCAGAAGGAATCCTGCAAAGCTTATTGCAAAGAGCGAGTACGCCAGATTGTCTATGTATGCCATGCCCAAGTACCAATATTTAAATTCCAACCAAGCCTTTTAAATCTTACTATTTTATAACCGAATAACAATTTTCTGGCTCATCTTCAAGAACCTAGGGCCTTTTAAGTCCAGCTATCTTATATGGGATTTTCAGCAATGCTTATTGCAACTCTCTGCGCCTCATTGGTCTGCGTGCCTATGTGCGGAGTTATGGCCACGTTCTCACGGCCTATTATAGAAAGCTCCTTTGGGACTTCTGGAGGCTCGCCCTACAGTACGTCCGATTCATAGTAGCAGGCCGTACCGCTTTCCAAGCCTTCGTAAAGACTATCCATATTTATCGCAGGTCCGCATGCAGTGTTTATCAGTATGGCCCCATCATTCATTCTCTTGAATTCCTATCCGTTCAGCACCGGCTCCTTGTTTACCTCTATATTAACGTGGACGCTTATTATATTTGATCTTTCAAGGAGTTCGTTCAATTCCACCTGCTCTGAGCCTACGGCGGCCGCCCTATTCCGGATGCCGGCCAGGCCGCATGCAAGAACGTTCACGCCAAAAGGACTCAATACCTCGGCGACTCGCAACCCTATCCTGCCAAAGACCATTATTCCTACAGCTTTTCAAGCCTTTTCTGTATTGAATCCGCAATCTCCTGCACGGCGTGCTGCGTCATCCTCGCATTAAGAGGAGTTTCTGATGGGTCATAGAGCATTAGCCCTCTCTCACCCAACATGGCCAACCTCCTGCTTCCGCCAGCAGAAATGGCCGGATCAAGTTTACTGTTTGGTATCCTTATGGATGAGCCATCCATGAAATAAAAGTCCTGATCTGTATCGACTCCGTAGAGTTTTTCTATGTCGCCGGAAGTCGTGCTGACAATATATCCCAAAGGCCCGTATCTGGTCTTGAGAAGCTCCTTTAAGCGCTGCAGAAGCTGCTCCAATATTCCCTTTTCTTTTGATTTATCTGCAATATGCTTCTCTTCAGACTTATTCAGAAACTTCTCCTCCTCCTCCCGGATATCTTCCATCACAGAGTCCGCATTACCTCTTGCCTCAAGCAGCTTAATCTCCAATACCTTTATCTCCTTGATAAGCGGCTCATTCTGGATGTTCTTGTGTATCGCGGTTATAGGGTCTGTTTTTTCCGTGTCTTCCGGCAGTATCGGGAAATAATCCATAGTAACTTATTTAGGACAAAATCTTTATTAGCCTGTATACACTCTAGAACAAGCTTTCCGCCGGATTCGTTAAAGGCATTGCTATCCCTAAGCCCTTCTGGCTTATTCCAGAAGTTCGCCTCCTATTTATCCATAAATGGATAAACATTCCAGTTCTTTTTAAGAACGACGTCGGGATTTGGACAGTTAAAAATTCGCCCTGACCAAGAAAGTATGAAGCAGTTAGAATCACAGTTCATATTATTCTATGTTAATTCATATACTTTACAATCTTTCTACATCTGGCAAATCTCTAAAATCGCTATCTTTGGTAAGTATTTTTAATCCATATATGGATCCACTAGCCAATATGAAAGAGTCAAGCATTCCCCACTTCTTAATGATCTTTTTTCTTTCGAAATTCAGCTTTCCTGCAAGAACAGTTATGTCTTCGTCTAATTCTATCACATTGCTCAGATGTTTTATAATATTAATAAGATAAGGCACTTCTTTATTCTCTTTTAAAGCCCAGTTAGTAACCTCTGCCAGACTGACGATACTAGTATAACAATCTGCTTCATCCAAGACCTCCTTTACGCGCTTCCCTTTTGCACTGCCGATGAAGAATTCTATCCATGCAGATGTATCAAGGAGCAAAAAATCGCTTATACTCTATCTACAGAATGCCTTTCAAAGTGTCCCGCCCCCTTTGCAATGCCAAAAGCCTTTGCAATAAGGTCCTTCCTCTTTTTAAGAATGGATACTTCCACCTCTTCCCCTTCCTTTATTGACTTGCTTGCTATGAGTTGCTTTGGTATTAATACTCCCAAAGAAGTTCCAATCTTCCTTATTTTTACCTTAAATATCGTCTCCATTTAACCACATTATAATATATTATAATGCGATTATATAAAGCTTTGCATTGAGCAGGTCAAGTTAAGAATAAGACGCCCTGGCCGGGATTCGGACCCGGGTTTCTTGGTTTAATAGGAAAATCCTAATAAACTCGCAAGCGACCTGCCACACGAAAGTGTGTTGACAGGCTCGCATCCTAACCACTAGACGACCAGAGCAATTCGTTATTAATTCAACATCAAGTAATTAAAGTGTTTAGGTCTAACTGTGCCAAAACAGGTTTCCCGTTGGTGTGAGTCGAACACACAACCTGTCGGTATCTACTCCTGGTCACGTCCCAGAAAATCACAAACTACAGCCGACCGCTCTGCCATTGAGCTACAACGGGATCTGTATTATATGCAGATGCTAACATTAATAATAATACTAACTTATATATTAGGTTAATTGGGATATCGAGATGCCAGATACGAGCTCGTCTAAAAAACAGTCCCCTGGAAAAAAGAAGCTGAACATCTCATTTAAGAAGAAGGTCGAGGAAACTCCGGAGAGATACAGGTACTCTTACGTACCCATGTCGTTCTACTGGTTCAAGGATCTCTTAAAGGGCTTCGTAAGCCAGAAGAACTTCCCTGATGCTCTGGCAATAATCTTCGCTACGTTCAGCGTATCTATAGCATTCCCGTTCTTCCCACTGATAGTGCTAATACCGCTTCTGCTGATAACGTTCATGATAACGCTCATATCTCCTCTCGGAGGGCTGATGCTCATGCTCTTCGAGACCCTGGTGATGTTCATATACCAGGCGCCGCTACTTGCATGGATACTAACGCTTTTCATAAGTGTATCCCTCTTTCTGGGCTATAAGCACTACAGGACCATAACCTACATATATGCCCTAATGATGCTGCCTCTGTCTTACCTAGGTTTCATCCTTGAGGTCCCTGCCTTCATAATAGGCAGCCTGTTCATAGGATTCCGCAGGGCATTGGTCTCCGGCATAATAATCATAATCCTTGTTGCCATGCTTTCAGGGCTTACAGGGATACAGAACAGCGCGCCGCTTGTATATAACGGCACAGCAGCACATAGTGCCATAGTGACAGGGGCTGCAGGCGTACTGCTTACCCCATCGAAGCATGCAGTGGGCGTATTCGATATCCCTATTGCATTCGCTTCGGCCATTGGGAACTTCTTCAGCCTTCATGTTGCCTCTCAGATATTCGTTGGATTCGGTGCAGCGATACTGTCCATGGTCTATCAGTTCCAATTCACCATAATCCAGATCGTGCTGTGGCTGCTGGTCGTATTCGCTATGTCAAGCTTTGTCATACAGAGCAGGTCGCCCTTCAAGGGAACCATTGCAAGCGCGTTTTCATTCATCATGCTGGCCGCGTACCTAATCATTTCCTACGTCTCTGGAAGCTCTCCGAACAGCATGGACATGTTCAGCTTCGTAGTCGCCCCGCTCGCCGTCTTCGTTCTTGAATTCAACAATGTAGAGGTGGTGAAGGCGCTTTCAGTTATGAAGCAGGACTTCCTAGGAAAATTCGGGGACGCATTCCAGGACCTAACCAGCGGAACAAAGGAGACCCTCATAGACGTTGCAAATTACGATGAAACAAAGAAGGAGCTCAGGGAGGCGATACTAGCTCCAATAGAGCACAGGGAGATAGCAGGCGCGTACAATGTCAGGCCGGCAAAGGGAATACTCCTGTTCGGCCCTCCTGGAACCGGAAAGACGCTTATAATGCGCGCGCTTGCAAACGAGATTCGCGCAAAATTCTTCTATGTCAAGACCTCCTCTATAGTCTCGCCGTATCAGGGACAGAGCTCACAGGATCTCTCCAAGATATTCAACACTGTGAGGAAGAACACCCCAGCCGTTCTCTTCTTCGATGAGATAGACGGTATAGCGGCAAAGAGGGACAACACTGAGAGCGATGCCAACAGACAGCTTATATCTACGCTGCTCACCGAGATGGACGGCTTCCAGAAGATAGACGGTGTGGTTATAGTCGGATCTACCAACGTGCCGCAGCTGATTGACGAGGGTATCCTTAGGCCCGGAAGGTTCGACAAGATAATTTACATGCCTCTCCCGGACAAGAGTGGCAGAGCAAAGATATTCGAGCACTACCTGAAGAGGCTGCCGATCGGAAAGGAGATAAGCTACTCGAAGCTCGCAGAGTTCACGAACAGGTATTCCGGTGCAGACATAAAAAACATATGCGACGAGGTCGCAAGGCAGGTTGCGGACGAGGCTGTGAGGCAGAGAAAGGTTCTTGAGATAGACATGCCTGATCTATCGCGCATAATAAAATCGACAAAACCATCGACATCTCTTGCTATGCTGGACAAGTACAACCAGTTCAGGATAGACTATGAGAGAAGATCTCATCCAGAGCTTGTGGACAACAGTGGCGAGGCTGAGGTAAGGCTCAGAGACGTGGTCGGCCTAGAAGAGGCAAAGAAGGCCCTTTATGAGGCAGTAGAGGTGCCCATACTTCATCCAAACCTTGTCAAGAAGTATGACGTGCAGAATATAAAGGGAATACTCATGTTCGGTCCTCCAGGCACGGGCAAGACGATGCTTATACGCGCTGTTGCAGGTGAGCTCGAAGACGTAAAGCTCATAGTAGTCTCAGGTTCTGAGATAGCCAAGAACGGCCTTGAGAATGCGCTCAGCGAGATAAGGGACATCTTCAACAGGGCCAGGGAGAACACTCCGTCAATAATATTCATAGATGAGATGGACGCCCTGCTTCCGAGCAGGGAGGGCTCAAGCGAATTCGCGGTACACATGACCAGCGAGTTCCTGCAGCAGCTTGACGGGATGAAAAGCGCGCACGGAATAGTGCTCGTCGGAGCAACCAACAGGCCGGACCGTATAGACCCAGCAATCCTCAGGCCCGGCAGAATAGATAAATTCATATTCGTGCCTCCGCCAAACTCTAGTGATAGGGCAATGCTGTTTGAGGAGAACCTCAAGAGGGCCCCGATGGATAGTAAGATGGACTTTAACAAGCTTGCAGAGGAGACCGAAGGCTTTACGGGAGCCGACATAGCAAACGTATGCAGGCAGGCCAAGCTCAGTGCACTGGAGGAGAATGTCTCGACTTCCAATGAGAAGAAGATCGCGCTTGAGGACATGCTGAAGATAATAGGCTCAACAAAGCCATCTGCGCCTTCAGGCACACTTGGAGCATACATGAATTTCATATCGATATATGGTGGGAGATAGATGCTGCAGATACTGCTACTTATTGTCCTGTTGCCTTTCGCAGCGCTGCTGCCTATGGCCCTTTTCGACAAGAAGTACTCCTATACCATATCGATACTTGTATCATTTGTTGTCCTTGCGCTGACTGCTTATGCACTATATTATTCATATACCAGCGGAACCTCAGCGCTTGCAACAAGCAGCGTCTATGTCTCTGCCCTTAACCTGAACTTCGCGCTCAGGCTTAACCAGGCTTCGCTTATCCTTCTTGTAATGACGTCTGTGGTCTTCTTTGCAGCATCAATTGTAGGGAAATACTTCATAAGGGAAAGGGACAGGATATACAATACCATATTCCTGATAGCCGAGGGTGCGTCGCTAGGAGTCTTCATAGCCGCAAATCTCTTCTTTTTCTATGTCTTCTGGGAGGTTGCAGAGGTGATGATGTTCTTCATAATCTTCCTTTATGGAGGATACAACAGGCGCTACTCAAGCATCAAGTTCATAATATACTCGATATTATCTAGCCTCCTTCTGCTGATAGGGATTCTCCTGCTATACAACTCAGTTACGCCGCACACATTCAGCATAAACAACCTGATAGCCGCATCAAGTACCATCCCTGCGCAGACCCAGCTAATAGTGCTAATACTATTCGTGATCTCGTTCATGATAAAGATGCCTGTATTCCCGCTTCACAGCTGGCTTCCTGATGCACACACAGAGGCGCCGACTACAGGAAGCATGATACTTGCAGGGGTCCTCCTTAAGTTTGGAGGCTACGGTCTCTATCTAATGTTCCTGATACTTCCAATAGCTTCGCAATACGCTCTCTACCTGTTCCTTATATTTCTGTTCTCGACAATCTACTCGGCCTATGTCTGCCTGAGCCAGACAAACATAAAGAGGCTTATAGCATACACGAGCATAACCGACATGGGCGTTGTCGGTGTGGGAATAACGGCAATGAATGCGTTCGGATACAGCGGTGCCATGTATGCAATGTTCAACCATGGCATAGTGATAGCGCTCCTCTTCCTGGTCGCCGGAACACTTGACCACTTATACGGCACACTGGAGATAGACAAGATAAAGGGAGTCATAAAGAACTTCTCAGGCGTGTCTTACCTATTCATAATAGGCGTATTCGCTGCGCTTGGCATGCCACTTACTGCAGGGTTCATAGCCGACCTGCTGATATTCATAGGCGCTGTGGCTGCCTTCGGAGTGTGGGGCCTTCTCCCGCTTGCTGGTATTCTAATAATAGGAGCTGCGCTCTTCTGGCTCATTGAGCGCGTCTTCATGAGCGCCTCAAAGGCAGTGGAGCCTTACAACCCTCTTAGCAATGCTGTGGTTGCATCTGCAATACTCCTGATAGGCGTTACCATACTGTTCGGAGTCCTTCCTTCGCTGTTCCTCAGCGTGAGTTAGGCTCCAAGCGAAAGAAGCAGGAGGGTCAAGACAACAGAGACCGAGAGATTATCATCAATCTTTATCTTTAAGCTCTCCACGAATGCGCCCACCATACCGATAAGAACAGCATAAGGCAATGGGATGAAGAGAAGAGATATGCCAGCAGTGACTGTGAAATATGCTGCTGAACCTATCAGGCTCTTTCTGCGGTTCCATGGAAGCTTGGCTCCCCCAAAATGCAGGCCTATTATTGTTGCTATTGGATCACCTATGAATATCGCTGCAAAGACTGCAAGCACATTCGGTGTATTCAGGAAGGAAGTTGCAAACAAGGATCCCATGGCAAGCCAGAGTGCGCCGAACCCCAGCGCTGCGCCATTTCGCTCAAACTTGAATATGAAATCAGAGAAGCCATTATCCTTGAACGTCTCAGCTGCGCATATAACAAGTATGCCGCCGAGTATCATGAGCATCTGGAACGTGACTGCAATCGGCTCAGTCTCAAAGTAGAACATAAGCATAAGGGATATGCCTGCAAACATGTGGAAGATGTCCCTGCTGACCTCCACCCGCCTATTCTCTACCCTGTTCCTGTACTCCTTGAGCTTTGTTATAACGCTCAGGAGCCCAAGAAGCATCGCCTGGGCTATGAACATGAAGCCGATGTAATGTATCATTATCACGTAGACTGCACAGATAACAACGTAAGCAGACCTAATCTTAGGAGACTTGTCGGATAGAAGTCCATTGAAGTTGAGGATCCCAACTTCAAGAAGAAGCAATGTTATTATATTGGCCTGCTGCACGTAGAAAAGGAGAAATCCTGCCACTACTGCCAAACCGACAAGCGCCTGGCCCTTCTTGTCCATCCTCCGTATCCTGTACAGCGATACGAAAAACAGCCCTATTGCTAAAATGGAGGTTGCATAAAGCAACGATGTGGAAGTGTATTCAGCCATCGACAACAACTAAATTATATATATAATCCAGGCCGCAATTATATATGCGCCTACTATGACAAAGGGCACTATCTTCTTGCCTATGTCTATTATGTCCATTCCGACTCTGTTTAGGAGCTCTTCTGACCCTGTGCCCCACACCTTGAAGTTATTGAACATCATTGAACCTCTGGCGAGCTTCACAGGCTCCATGTTGTTTATCGCTCTCTCTATCATTCTGTCAATCACAGGTATTATCTCCGCGGGCTTTGTGTGCCTACCAAGCGCGTTCTTAGCTGACATCGCCAGCGAATTAACTGAATGCGTGTCTGTAGTGCAGAGCTCAGAGTCTACCTTATACCTTTTCTTTATGTGCGCTATTACGCTGTTCCTGAATCCCGGAAGCATGTTGTTGGAGTCTATATAGACCATGGCGAACTTCCTCCTTCCGAACTCGAATATGCCCACGCTAGAGTATCCGCGGCCAAGGTCTGGCCTTGGCAGCAGGCTTGTTATCCTTATATGGGATGACCCGAACCTCAATCTGCTGCTCTTCATCTTCTCAGTCGCCTTGAGTATTGCGCTTTCGTATTTAGGTATGTACTTGCTTGACTTGCCAATTCCTTTAAGCTCCTCTGCGCCAGCGCTCTCGAATCTGGAGTTGTGTGCATCTATCAGTATCGTAGAAGATCTGCCTCTGTTTGCAATGTTGCATAGCTCAAGTCCCACATCCCTATCGATATCCTCAGTCACGAAAGGTGCCTTTGAAAGTGTGAGTAGGTTAAGGTCATTTATCCTTATGTTTATAGCCCTGCATGGGTCATCCATGCCGAATCCTATGTTTCCATAGGCATTAGAGGTATTCCCTTTAGAGAGCGTATCTACGTAGCTGCATATCCTTCTTGACATCTCGAAGACCTGGTTCGTATTCATTGGGTTGTCCTCTATGTTCACTGCTCCGTGTATTATGAAGGGCGAGGAGCCGTACCTAGACACTATCATACTGCCTATGTTGTCAGGGAACACGCTTCCGCCTACCGTGCCGAATGGCCCGTAGTGTATGTCTGGCCTCACGAATATGGCCTTCGGCTTCTCCTTGCCGTAGAGCACCGCCACATCGATTCGTATGTCCCTCTTCACACCTCCGCTTCCTAGTATGTTAGTATCCGCTGCCACATCGTACAGCCATTGATCCATCATGTTGCTGAACAGGTCTACGCTGCTCACCGAGAGCTTCTTCTTTGCAGGTCTGTCAAGCAGGTAAAGTATCACGTATCCCATTATCATGAAGATTAGCATTCCAGAGTAGAGCTTTATCAGAGCTACGCCTATAGTGAAATCCGTCCGGAGCAGGTATCCACCGAACGGAAAGAACATCAGCACATTCACTATCGGCTGTATCTCTGCTGTTATTATTGCGCTCCTCTTCTGCCCTATTGCAACCCTGTTTATTATGAACCAGTATCCGTATATGCTCGCATTAACAAGCAGGAGTATGAGATAAGAAAGCGTTCCGTTCCTCAGAACTGAGAAAATCGCCGAATCGGCAATGATGAAGAGGGCGTATGCACCTGATACGGCGAGCACGGCGAATAGCACGTGCTTTGTCTTCATCTTCCTCTTCAGTATCCTCATTATCATTACGGTGAGCAGTGCCGGAAGACTCACCACCATTATCCCGGAACTTGCCCCTAAGAGCAGTATGCTTACCACGTCAGCTCCAGTATGGTAATGCACAAGAACGCTGGATACAGAACCGGCAAGCATGCCTAATATTATGATTATCGCTATCTGGTTTATGCTGTTTGGTATCTGCATTGTGAAGTAGCTAGAGTATTTTGTCAGGTCCCTTTTAGGTGCCATACTAACACATTACTTCCCAAATCTCCTATCACGGTTGTCGTATTCCAAAAGAGCGTTATAGAGATCCCTCTTGCCGAAGTCAGGCCAGAGCTTGCTTGAGAAATAGAGTTCGGAATAGCTTGTCTGCCACGGAGCGAATCCCGAAAGCCTCTTCTCTCCAGAGGTCCTTATTATGAAGTCTATCTCAGGAACTTGATTTGAGAGCAGGCACTTCGTGAACTCGTTTGCATCAAGTTCAACGCCCATCTTGACCAGGCCCACCGCTTTCTTGGCAGCGAATATCAGGTCGTCCTTTCCCCCATATCCTATGAGCATGTTTATCACCCCGCCCTTGTTGCTCCTTGTCTTCTTCTCCAGGTCAGCGAGGGCATCGTTGAGGTCCTTTGGCAAGAGCTTCTTGTTGCTTATTATGTTGAGCCTTACTCCTTCCTGCATCAGCCTGTCTATTATTTTCTTGTCCTTGCAGACCTTCCTGTAGATGTTGAACAGCGCCTTCACCTCCGCAGAGGACCTCTTCATGTTCTCCGAAGATAAGGCCCAGACGGTTATGTTGTTTACTCCGTACGATCTGCACCACTCGCTGAAGTCCAGGAATTTCTTGACGCCTTTGTTGTATCCTTCCAGTACTGATAGTCTATGCGCCCTTGCCCATCTCCTGTTGCCGTCAGGTATTAATGCTAGGGACTTAGGTATTGAAGAAAATGCCATCCAATCTCGTTGTAGTTGGTGTCTATTTATCTATTTAAATGTTTTTGTCAGTATCTATCGGGTTTCAAGCTCCTCTATCCTTGCAAGTTCGTTGAGCTTTGCGACCCTCTCCCCACCCACTATCCCTGTTTTTATGAACTCAGAGCCGAAAGCAACGGCAAGGTGTGATATAAAGCTGTCTGTAGTCTCCCTGCTCCTGTGCGATACTACAGTTTTCATCCCGCTTCTGTGTGCAAGCGCTATTACATCAAGTGTGTCGCACAGGGTTCCTATCTGATTAACCTTTATGAGCACACCGTTTGTAGATTTGCTCTTCACTCCCTGCTCAACCCTTCCATTGTTTGTAGTGTAGAGGTCATCACCTACAACTAGCGATTTGCCGCCTATCTTCTTTGTTATGCCTGCGAATCCAGAGAAGTCGTCCTCGTTCATGGGATCCTCAACCACAGCAAGCTCAAAATCGTCTGCCAGCTTCGCTACGAAATCAATATTCTGAAGGGGATCAAGCTTCCTGTCTCCATATACGTACCTTCCGTCCTTGAAGAATTCGCTTGCAGCGAAATCGGCGCCAAGCTGCACGTCAACCCCGATTGCATCAACTGTACCTGCCATCTCATCTGCAAGGTCTAGGTTCTCCTGGTCTCCTAGGCCGGTAACCCAGGCGCCTTCAATGTTCACCCCGGCAGGTATGGCAAGTTCCTTAGATATGTACTCTTCGAGTGACTTGTGCACCATTGCGTTTATGTGTATCCCTTCAGCGAAACTTACTCCCTTTGGTGATATGAGTATCTCCTGTATTGACATCTTGTTCTTCGAGTGTGCACCGCCCCCAATAAGGTTGCCCAAGGGTCGAGGTATGTGCTTCTTTACCCCGAACCTCTTCGTGAAGTTTTCATAAACATAGTCATAGAGCTCTACTCCTTCAGATTTTGCCGCAAGCTTCGCAGCAGCAATTGATACGCCTGTCGAAATGTTGCCACCAATGACACCGAATCTCTCACCGCCTATCTCATGCAGCGTTGAATCTATCCTCCTCTGATCGTGGGCGTCCAGCCCAAGAAGTCCTTTCTTTACCTCCTCAAAGTTTGATATCCCCAAATCAACATTCCCGTCAGGGAATGCAAAGACCTCGTGGGAGCCTGTGCTTGTGCTGTTCGCAACTGCAGCGCTTGCGCTGTTCTTTGCGCTGCTTACAGTCACCTCCACAGTGAATCCTCCACGCGAGTCCAGTATCTTCCTTACCTTTATATCTTTTATCGAATCATTTGCCATTTATAGCAATCCCATAAAGTAATACAACTTCCAGTATTATAAAAGTGCCACAAATCCTGATAATCCTTCTCTTCCAACAAAAACATGCGACCAGGCATGTTGGAAGAGGATGTTGACACTCTCCGTACGAAGTACAAA
>DAHWIK010000031.1 GCA_027345185.1 Microcaldota archaeon | reverse complement strand
AAGAGACACTGGTAGGGTCAAATTTCCCACCTGTTATAAAGGAGGTGAGGGAGACGATACAGAAGGATATACACGTCAGCGTGACTCTTGGAGTTGCGCCTAACCAGCCTGGAACGGTTGCGCTTGCAGTTTACGGGGCAGGGGCTCTTAATGCCACATCTGTAAAGGTTGGATTCCTGCAGACTGACTACGAGCTTGCCCTAAAGATATTGAAGGAGTGCAAGAAGGCGCTAAAAGGCACTGACACGAAGCTCATAGCTGCGACATTCGCTGACAGCCATCTCTACAACGGGATAAACCCGAAGCTTGTCGTGAAGCTGGCAAAGGAGAGCGGAAGCGACGGCATGCTCATAGACACACTCACCAAGGATGGGCGCAACCTATTTGACTTCATAGACGAGAAGACGCTCAAGAGCCTTGTCAATGAGGCTAAGGAGGCCGGGATGAGCACTGCTCTATCCGGCACATTGAGGATAGCAAACCTGAATACGCTTATGAGAATAAACCCTGACATAGTCGGAGTTAGAGGGGCCGTATGCACAAAGGAAGACAGATACGGAGGCCATGTTGCAGCCTCTGCAGTTGCAAACGTAAGAAATGAGATGGACAGGCGGATCAGCGGGGAAGTTGACATATTCGACAAGATCATGGATAAGCCTAAATGATAGGAGTCTTTGATTGAAGGGGATAATACGACAGTAGTAGACGCAACAAAAAAGAACTGCAAGGGCGTGATCGCTGCGCTCGAGAATACGATAAATACGCAGAATCCTGATTTTGAGATAGATGTGCTGCTGCTTGGGATACCTAACAGGCTTGACGTGTATGCCTGGGCCAAAAAGAGGGGATTCATAATCAGGAATGAGCATAGGGAAGGGGCCCTGTTCAAGCTTACAGTTGCCAGCAGCAATACCAACTAAGGTTGAGGAAGTGGACTATTCTAAAAACGATTCGAAGGCATGGGCCAGGGAGAAGCTCAGGGGCCAGTGGACAACCATGATCACGCCGTTCACAAAGGACGACGAGATTGACGAGGCAGGGCTTGCCAGGAACATAGAGCATGTGGCAAGGCTTGGCACTGCGGGCATGGGATTCTCATGGAACATGGGCGAGTTCTGGAGCCTGACAGCGGAGGAGAGGCTGAGGCTTCTGGAGATTGTGCCTGAGCTTGTAAAGAAAAGGGCGAAAATAGCATTCCAGGTCACAGACACCTCTATAAAGGACGTTGTCAGGATGTGCAACAAGGCAGAGGAGTGCGGCTATGACTTCGTGATAATAGCTCCGCCTTACATGATGACTAAGACCGAGGACCAGGTTGTCAGTTTCGTTACAAAGGTGGCTGACAGGGTCAACATAGGCATGGCATTCTACAACTCTCCGCAGTTCGGCATAACAATGACTGCCAAGGGACTGTCAAGGCTTGCCGACATAAAGAATCTTATAGCGATAAAGGAGGCGAGCTTCAATACGCAGCTCGGCATAGATACGCATCTTCAGGCTGGACAGAAGGCTGTGGTAAGCGTTCCTGACGAGGAGATATTCTTCTTTGAGGAGTACTACGGCTTCCACCAGCAGACGATGTTCGCAAATACGAGCGACTGGAGATTTGACGCTCCGTCATCGCATAATTACGTTGACTTCATAGGACTTGCAACTTCCGGAAAGCTGGATGAGGCAAGGAGGGCGTACGCAAAGATAAGGCCACTAAAGATGGTCTCAAGGAAGTGGTGGTCCAGGCTCGCTGGAAGGACAGGAGGAGGGCTTCCGATACAGATGGTCAAGTACTGGGGAGAGCTCATGGGCATGGCAGGCGGGCATGTGAGGGAGCCAGTGTACCCATTGGCTGAAGATGAGAAGTCGGAGATGAGAAAGGACCTTGAGGCCCTGAACCTCATAAAGAAACAGTGATTCATGCAATGCCGATGTGGCCTAAATATTCCTGCTTTGCCTTCAGATGGATCCTTGTGAACCTGTTAGGAGCTATCCTTAGCTGAACCCTTATTATTTTGTAGCCATTCTCGTTGAACTCAACAAGCTTCCTTGGATTGTTTGTCATAAGCCTTATAGTCGACCCGGGCTTTATCCCCATGAACTTTAACACTGATATGGCGCCGTAGTATGTGCGCAGGTCTATCTTGTCTCCTCCTGACAGCAGCATTGCAGCCTCAACATTGCTTATCCCCAGCGTGTTCTCAAGCAGGTGTGCGGCAAGCTTGTTGTTCACTCCGGTTCCCTTGCCCTCCTGCAGCGGCATGCGTATAACAAATCCCTCTCCGTTCTCGGCTATCGTCTTCATCGACTTTTCAAGCTGCTCCTTGCATTCGCAGGTTATGTCTCCAGTTACCTGCGATGTTTCGCATCCAGAGTCAAGTCGCACAAGGCATGAGCCGGCCCTTTTAAGGACGGGCATGAAATTTCTGTCGACAGTTCCGGGAAATAGGACCGAATATCTCTTCCACTTGTCACCAACATCGAATTCAAACTCATAGAAATTGCCATTCTTTGTCATGATGAACCCGACGCCGGTGCGGGTTACTTTGACTGAGCGCTTCTTGCCATTCGCAACCACCTCTATCTCCTTACTGATTGGAATAAGAGAGCGCAGTGTCTTATCTACAGCGGCTCTGACATTCTCAGTTTTCAGCCCATATTTCAACGCGATGTACTTTGAATTTACCTTATTGCCCATAATTACATTTACAACTGATAATATTTAATAAGTAACTAACACACACCAAGTAAGCTGCACTATTTTTGCTTTGCAGGCGCCAGCTGCGACGCCAAGAAAGTACGTTTATGCCTTCTTTACGTTCTTTGCACGTGGCCCGCGTTCTCCTGCTTCGACTTCGTATTCTACAGAGTCGCCTACAGCAAGAGCTGCGCCGTCCTGTACTGCCGAGGTGTGGAAATAGGTATCCTTCCCATCTTCACCCGTTATGAATCCGAATCCACGTTCTGCGTTAAACATCTTCACTTTTCCTTTCATTGTATCACGTTTGTTCATCTTCATTTTGAAGTATAGAGTTTATAATACGGTAGTATGCGAAACTTGTGTGCGCTGGTTTGGGTCAATTTTGAAAATGTTGGTATATATACCAGAAGAGCGCATGTAGTTATGGGGAATTATGGATGAGGACATACGCAGCTGAGTCAATTCAAAAAAACAATAGAATCCGTGGAGTGCTAGGACTCATAGCCGAGATACGCAAGAGATTTGACAATGGGCATTATAATTTTATGACCTGGAGCGGCAGGACAAGGCTCTGGTCAAAGCTAAACGAATACGAAAACTACGCAAAAGAACCGCCAAGGTCAAGATCGATGGCGGACGTGAATGCCCAAAAACAGAAGCTAAAGGACATGGAAGTGGAACTGAGAGACCTGCTGGGAAGCACATACTGATGTTTGCCAATTAGTCAAGGAAAGTTTGCTTAACTGAACAGATTACCCGGATCTGGAAGGCACACCTTTCTCCTGAGAGTGCTGCGAGGTGCCACATATTCCTTTCCGAATCGCTTGCCCTGATACATAATGACTTAACTCCGCCAACCACTACGTAACGTAATCTATTTTTAAGTGCCCATGGCAATTTTCCATTGATTAAGGATGGAAAATATAACGAC
>DAHWIK010000035.1 GCA_027345185.1 Microcaldota archaeon | reverse complement strand
TAAGCGAGTCGAGCATCTATGAAGTCGCTGCGCGCGCCCGCCCAAAGGAGATAACGGCGATGCTGAAGGCGGCAGTGAGCGGCAATTTCAACATGGCTAAGAACGAGCTAGATAACCTGATGCTCAAGAACGGCATGAGCGGAGAAGACGTGCTGCTGCAGTGCTATCGCGAGGTGCAGAACCTTGCAATAGACGAGAGGGTAAAGCTTTCGGTTCTCGCGAGCGTCGGCGAGACCAACTTCAGGATAGTAGAAGGAGCAAACGAAAGGATACAATTGGAAGCCATGCTTGCCAACATAGCGCTCCTGGCAAAGCCGCACAAGGACTGATGCCTTTTCATCATGTCAGAGTAAGTTCCAAAGGACCTGCATAGCTGATATCGGGCGCCTGTATATAGAACACGACTATGTAGCTATTCTCGTTGTCCACCTTGAATGGCAGCTTGGGGTCGCTGCTGACGAAATTGAACGGTCTATTTACATTTACACTTTTCACCCCGTCGCCTAGGCTGAGTATCTTGTACATCTGTATCGAATTCTTGAAAATCTGGTTCTTTTCCAGCTCCATGACAAGCTCGGAGTTCTCTATGTTGACCTTCCTACTCCCTCTTATTAGCGTTACTCTGTTTATTTCAACTCTCACTTTCTCCTTCGGTGCATCTGCAAACCTCACCTGCATAGGTCCCGAATAGCTCTGTTCAGGCGCTTCAACCCTGAGCTTGAAGACAATGCTCTCTCCGTTAGCCAGTTCCTGCGGCGGCATCGGGTCAATACTGAGCAGCTTGAACGGTGGGTCTAATGTTATCCCATTTATGCGCAGCTTCTCTTCTATTATTGCTGAACCCAAGGCATCCCTTATTTTTTCGGCATCCTCACTCCTGTTATGGAAAGGTATATCAACCTCAAACTCCTTGCTCTCGCTTTCCAGCCCTGGTAGAGTATGCACTGCACCCATCCACCTTATGTTGATGTTGGTGACCCTTACTGCCACTTTCTTTGCCTCCCTCTTCTTGAATATGCCTGAAAAACTAAATTTCATATCAATGCCCTTTTAAGATAAATGATAAGCGTTCCTTAAAGATATATAACACATGCCGTCAATTTTTGTAGTTCATTATCCTTGCTTCCAGCGAGCATTTATTAAAAGCGCAAGAGAACACCCATAGGTGTTTGAATGGTAATGGAAAACGACAATGCGGCAGACTTCAATCTCGATGGGTCTGACGGAAGGAAGCATTCGCTGTCAGAGTTCAATGGAAAGTACCTCGTGCTTTATCTATGTGGGCGTAAAACCCACACTCTTTAGAGGTGGGATATAAGCCCACTGCAAAGTATATAAATGTAAGTAGGGAGTAGGGTAATAAATATGGTCGTCATGAAAACTGCATATAAATACAGGGCATATCCTTCAAAGAAACAGAAGGGAATACTTAATCGTCAGATGTTCCTTGCAAAGGAACTTTACAACCTCCTCCTTGAGAAATCAAAAACATACTACAAGGAAACAGGAAAGACCCTAACAGAATACAGAATGGATGTCTGGATTACGCAAATAAAGAAGGAAAAACCAGAATTCGCAGAATTGCATTCGCAGGTTCTCCAGAATGTCTCAAAAAGGGTATCAGATGCTTACAGGAATTTCTTCAGAAGGTGCAAGGAAAAGAAACAGGGAAAGAACGTAAAGGTCGGATTCCCACGATATAAAAAGTTTGTCTCATCATTGACATATCCCCAAACAAACGGTTTCAAGATAGAAAAGAAGAACGTGGAACTCTCAAGGATAGGAAGGATGAACTTCGTAAATCACAAGGATATAGAAGGAAAAGTCAAAACGCTTACTATTAAGAAGACAAAGTCGCAGGAATGGTATATTACGATTGCAGTTGAAAAGGAGGATAAATCATTCATATCAAACAGTAAGGGCAAAGTCGGAATAGATTTGGGCATAAGTCAGTATGTTGCACTTTCGGATAATACAATAATACAAAATGCCAGGATAACAAAGCATCAAAGGAACCATGCAAGAGTTCTGCAACAGAATATCTCAAGAAAGAAGAAAGGCTCTAACAACAGAAAGAAAGCAGTAGTAAGATTTGCAGGATATTCAGAGCATATTGCAAGGATAAGGCAAGACACACTTCACAAGATTTCGCATCGGTTGGTAAATTCATATTCACTGATCGCATATGAAGATTTAGAGATACCGAATATGGTAAAGAACCATAGATATGCGAGGTCAATAGAAGAATGTTCTTGGGGCAGTTTTACCAACTATCTGCAATACAAGGCTGAGAGTGCTGGTTGCGCAGTGGTTGGTGTAAATCCCCAATATACCACAATGACTTGCAGTAATTGTGGAAACATACAGAAAATATCAATATCGCAGAGAACATTCATCTGCGAGAAGTGCAGTATGAGAAAGGACAGGGACATAAATGCAAGCATAAATATACTCAACAGAGCTTTGAACGTACAGAGTTCAAATTTTGACAGCTATGCTGTCAAAGCTACCGAAGGACATTCGGGAAGTCAAGCCTGTAGAGACAATGTAAGACCTTCTGCAAGGGAGGCGGTTGCCAAAGAAGCAGGAACTATACGGGTGGCGTCATGACGACCAATCATAGCCACTCTGGAAGCCCACGACTGAAATCGTGGGAGGATGTCACTTCTACCCGAAGGATAACACTCCGGGATGCACTATAGAGGCAAAGGAGTTCAACAAGCACCTGGACGAGCTCAAATCGCTGAATGCTGCGGTTGTCGGTGTAAGCAAGGATGACCTTAAATCTCCTGGCAAGTTCGTCGAAAAATGCGACCTCCAATTCCTGCTGCTCTCCGATTCCAATAGTGAAGTCATAAGAGCTTACGGGGACAGAGGCATATTCGGCGTAGGCACGCTGCGGAACACTTATCTGATAAAGGACGGCAAAGTCCTGAAAGTGTTCACTAAGGTGAAGCCAAACGGCCATGCTGAAGAAGTCATCGAGGCCATAAAGTCAATCAAGTGAGCAGGGGCCTACAAAGCGAATGCCGCCTAGCTACAGCCCTTGCTACATCTACCTCTTTTCTACAAGGTAGTTGCCGATTATTAGCCTGTCTGCGCCGGTATTCTCAAGCGTCCATATAGCATCCCCCGGAGACATGGCTATCGGCACGCCATGCTTGTTCAGGCTGGTGTTAAGCACCGCCCCTATACCTGTGCCTCTCTTCACCTTCTTTATGAGCTCCCTGTACTGCTTGTTCTCATTGCCCAGTATCTGCGGCCTAGTCGTGCGGTCTATATGCGAAGCCGCTATCATATCCTGATAGTACTCGTCCCTGACCCTATTCGCGGAGGTCATGAACCTGTTGGGCGATATGTAGTCGCTGAGAAGCTTTCTTGCATCCTCCTCCAGTATGGTGCTCGCAAAAGGCTGGTAGTACGGCCGCTTCTTGATCAGCAGGTTTAGCTTTTCCCTATTTTCGTAGATGCCAGGCAGCGCCAGCACGCTCCTGTTGCCCAGCGCTCTCGGCCCGTATTCCATGCCTCCCTGGAACCAGAGCACTATCTTTCCATCATTTATCATCTCTGCAGCTACGCCTTCCGGATCGCTTATCCTCTCATGGCGTATGCTGCGGTTCCTGTTGCGCTTGAGCGCCTCGTATATCTGCTCATCCGAATATGAGGGGCCGAAATACGCGCTTTCTATCTGTTTATAGTCAATCCTGCCCTTCAGCATGAAGTCCACGTACATCGCAGCGCCGACCGACAGCCCTCCATCACCCATCTGCGGAAAAATGAAAAGGCGCCTTACCTCTGGCATGTGCTCAATCATGCTGTTTGTTATGACGTTCGAGAAGAATCCCCCTGCTACTGCTATGTCATGCACTCCTGTTTCGTCCACCCACTGCATGACCAGCTTCCTTACCTGTTCTTCGGCGTGCCTCTGCACGGCATATGCAAAAGACTCGCGGTCATTCTTTGAGAGTATATGGTCCTTCATGTATTCCGCCAGCAATAGCTCATTCCTTGTCCCACGCCTAGAAACGAATTCCATGCGCTTGGTATCATAGCGGCATATCTCATCGAGCCCCTTTATCTCCTTGGGGTAGGAGTACGCCGCAAGGCTCATCAGCTTGCCCTCATCCTCGCTGTAACGCATGTCGCAGGCGACCGTTGCGGCACCATAGAGGAGCCCAAGGCTGGCGCTCGCCTTGAAAGAGGCTAACCGCTCTATCTCGCCTCTGTTGCCTACGGATACGCTCCCGCTGAGCCCATCGCCTGCGCCGTCAAGCGTGATTATGAGGGCCTTCTTGAAGCCGGATGGATAATAAGCCGAGGCGGCGTGTGCAAGATGGTGATCTATAACATATACCTTCTTTTCCGACAGCCCTTTCCTAACCCTGCCTAGCCTCTTGCTGGTAATAGCACTGCTTATAGTGCTGCCTATTGCCTTCCAGAGGAATTTGGGGTTCTGGTTCTGCGATGCCCTATATACAAGGTTGGAGAAGTGCATGTGCAGCCTGGATGGTTTGTCGAGCTCGTGCCGCCAGAGCATCCTCCTCTTGATATCATGCTGCGGGAATATGCGCGAAACCAGCGCATTACCCCCTATCCATCCAAGGGCTATCGCGTCTATCTCGCCATTGCGCTCCCTGTCCAGGTACCTTATGGAGTTCGACGGGAACCCTACCTCATTCTTGCGCTTTGTGAACCTCTCTTCGTTAACGGCGCCTATTATGCTGGCATCCTCTACAAGTGCACCGCCAGCATCATGCGAATCATTAATGCCAATGACTGCCATTCTCAAACACCACCTGACTCGGAATCAATACTATTCAATTCTATAAATTTCAATACCACAGTATTTAGCATTATACCATGGCGAACGAGGCGTAATCGACAACGCTGCTGAAATCCCCGGTAGCTAAGCCGGAGTTGGAATAATCGAGGAGAACCC
>DAHWIK010000028.1 GCA_027345185.1 Microcaldota archaeon | reverse complement strand
AAGAGCTTATACAGGTGACTTACGAACTTAATCAAAAGAACATGGAGAGGGAACTTAGACCTCTCTTAAGCGCGATGAAGGAGCTTAAGCCCGAGAGGTGTGTGCTAATAACCTTCAATGCCATAGGCAGGGAAACGGTTGACATTCGTGCAATGGGCACTTGGCGCTTACGATAAGAAGCTATAGCTTGTGGCACGGGGGTTGGCCCTGAAGCGCAACGCCCGATGCACAAGATGTGCGTCAGGCACATCTCCGACAAGGGGGATTTTTATACCGTCGATTTTCGCCTTATTTTCGCATATAAATGTGTATACCACTTATACATTCATTTAAATGAATTTATATAGATATAAATTTTTTAAATTCATTTATATTATTTAAATTAAGGGGCGTGGGTGCCTGGGCGGGTGTGCAAGGCAGGTAGGCGTCTTACTTCCCTGAAGGCAGCGCCTTAGGGTTATTCCCTTCTAACTCCTTTTTCTCCTCAAACCTGACTAGGTGGCTACCCCAAAGTCTCCATACTACTACGTCCCAGTCCCTTGCTCTGCCGCTTCTCACTATGCCATGTAGCAGCCTTTCGGCCCCGATAAGCATCTTGTTTAATTCAATTCTTATTTTAGCAGTAAAGGCTGCACTATCCTTAGTACCTTCCAGATACATATTCATCCACTGGGTGAGAAACAGGAACAGTTTATCGTATAGAGCTATGAATTCCTCCCTTGACATCTCATCACCGTTAAGGAATACTATCTTTCCCCTCTTGTCATCATAGAAAGCATTAAAATGAGCACTGGAGTTTCTAAGCTTCTCTGCCATTTGATTGAATATAGTGTCGTCTAAGAGCGTGGCATCAGCAATAACCTGTTTTCTGTCGCATTCGTCCTTATAGACATCTTCCAGCAGTCCCTGTATCATCCCAGAAGTGGCATGCTTGCCTATGTCCTCCTTTTTTATTCTAGCCTTCTTCTTGCCTTCGATTAGCTCTTTTCTGAAGTAGTTGATCGACTGACCTTCGATTGTTTGATTCCGCTCCAGATAAACAAAGAAACAGGAATCTACGTTATTCAAAAGAAGTTCGTATAGATTCTGAAACAGGTAGATGAACAACGCCGCTTTGATATTATCTGTCAGGCCGTCTCCACCTTTCTCAATATCTGAAACTACCCTGAGCGTGTAGTGCACGGACCCGATCATCTTCATAAAGGCCACAAAATCTGATTCATTGATACTCCTGAGAAATCCCAGAATCCACGTTTCTCCTTTGGTTAGCGTCATCCTTTTCTGTACTTCCGTCTCTATGCTACTGATTTTGTCATATAACTCGGCACATTGCTCATCTGTTATGAGTTCCTCTACCTTTGTATTTTTTACAAAAGTCCACAAGGACATGCAGTTGTCCAGCCTAGCTTCAAAATCATGCAACCAGCCTTCTTTTGTAAGGCCAGAAGGCATAGCTACTCCAATGCTAGTCAATATCTCGTTAATCAGACCCTCGTTTTCTGCCATTGTCTTCTATTATATTTAGCATGGCAGATAGTTATAGCCTATTATTCCTTGGCTGCTTTGGGTTCGTAGAGAAGCGATAAATAGGTCTACTGCAATATAACGGTAAAGTTAGAGTATTATGACAAGAATGCGTGTTGGACTTAGGCTGGATGAGCAGGGGCCGCTAGACAGCAGCAATAGGCTTGACCTAATGGAAATGCACACCACCAGCGGTGGCGTGTACATGTCTCCTGCACCGCAGCTTTTTGGAGGGATGGGACTCCATGCATACCTGCATAGCGCAAACAAGTACTATCCTGAGCCTGGCTTTGGATTTAAAACATACGATCCGCTATTCAAGACGCCCTCCCTTACTCTTGGGCAGCTGGTAAAGAATGCACCACACTTCTTCAACAGCCTCCTTGTTGAGCCAGAGCCCGATCAGGAGGCATTTGTAACAGTAATGGATCCGAAGAAAATGAGCATAGAAGGCATGGTGACACGTCTAGGCAAATATGTGCTCATGGATGCGAAGAAGTTGATGAAAGAAGTATTCAACAGCACATACTACCTACGAGATACTTCGTACTTGGCAACAGCTTTACAAAAACTGAAATTCGAGGGCATCCTGAGACCTGGAAACATGGCTACAATAACCACAGAAGACAGTATCAGCTACTATGTTTACAAGAAACAGGTACTGCCAGCATGGGCATACAAGGGGAACTCGAAAGGTGCAGATGAACTAGGTGGATTAGTACTAACTTACAAGAGGCCAAGGAGTAAAAATGACAGGGAAGGTACCCTTACAGAATACAGCAGTCTGTTTAATCCACATGCTGATAAGTTCCTAGAATTCTTCGATAATGTAAAAGGCGCTAAAGTTGCACCTAACGTCGCAGTCGGAGGGATAGGAGGCAAGCTTAAAACAACACTGTCAGCCGTAATAGGCGATACGGAAATAAAGGAGCTTTGATCTACGTTGGTTTAGGAATCAAATCCGACTTTGCTGTAAGTTCGATTACCGTTCTGGTATAGCATTTTGACTGGGACTCTTTTGCGCCCTTGCTTAGTAAAGCCAACGAAAAATCCGAACTTGTATCTATATTTACCGTGAGGGTCAGTGAAATACGTAAGTTTTCTCTTATCCCTCGTATCTGGGTATTTTCCCTTCTTTAACTCTATGGCAATTAGATTGTATTTTTTCAGTATACCACGCCTATGCACGTTTACATCTGGACGTATCTCGCGGCCATGCTGATCTGTCTTTTCAGCCTTCCCGTATTTATCATACTCGCAGTCCACATCGTAGCTCGGAAAGCGTGGTCTAAGATACAGTTTAAGCTGTGAGGAGATTGTAGGCTCGAAAGTATTTAGCCTAAACAAATCCGAGTCGTTTTCCAGTAGTTTCTTCAAGGCAGAGTCAAGTATGGATTCAATTTTACTCAATTTCATTAAGCATCTCCCTCCATGTTCTCTCCTTTACCGTTTCAGTTCCCATATCTACTATCCATAGCTGTAGATTAGTGGCCTTTGCAAACACCTCGAATCCGCCAATCATACATTTCTTGTTTATCTTATGTACACGTTCACGGAAGAAATCGATAAATTCTGTTGGTGCGGCAAGCACATGTTTCTTGAGATACTTGTAATGGCCATTAGGCATTGTCTCAACCCTAGATAGGAACTGCCCGAATAAAGTGTAAAAAGAGGTGTAATTCTGTGCTGGCCTTTTCCATATCCCTTTTTGTTACCACTTTCAGGTCTTTGTCATAACCCAGGGCCTCCATCAGCTTTAGAATGCCGTAAATATGCCGTATAACGCTACGTGGGTGCATATTCTTGGCCTTTAGCAGGGTTATATGGTCTTCGATATAGCGCCGATTTTGCGCAATTATGCGCACGTCCGCTAAAACCCTATCATAGAGGCGGTTCGCCTGCCTTTGCCAATAGTTGATGTTGTTTGTCATCGACGTGACATTGTGCCAGCGATGAATATTTATAGCTTGTCTCGTAGGGGCATAACCTGAAGCGCATCGCCCGATGCAGGGATCGAACCTGCGACCTAATGGTTAACAGCCACTCGCTCTACCACTGAGCTAATCGGGCATTTTGAAGAACGGAAACGGCTCCGCGAGATTTATTATCTTGACATAGATGAAGGAG
>DAHWIK010000015.1 GCA_027345185.1 Microcaldota archaeon | reverse complement strand
CTCTTTGCGTCAGGGTATATCCTGAACTTGTAGGCACGCATTGTTTCCATGTTCTTCTTTTTGTTTTCCATTCTTATATATCTTCTCACGCCCCTAACCCACCATTGAAATGATGGGTTTGCGGGGCGAATCATTTATCAGGGAAAGCCCTGGCCCAGTGCCGGATTCTTGTGTTTGGATTAGTATCTGGATTTTGCAATAAGCATTATTAAACATATTACTGACATTTAGTAATTGGTGTGAACCTGGCCAGGACTCAGCGCAAATTAGGGCGCATTTCTCTAGATGTTGACGACACGATAGCCGGGGTCTGGAAGCACGTGCTGGGGCTCCATAACGCGCAGAGCTCGACACAATACAGCCTGCATGATCTGCGCGGATGGAACTGGGAAGGCGTAAACATGACCACCGAACAGTTCTATACGCTTTACAACAAGTTATGGCACGACATGTCGCATAGGATAGAGCTGCTTGTGGACAAAAAACTCCTTCTCAAGCTTGCAAGATACTATGAAATAGACCTGGTCACCAACAGGGGCAAGGTTCCAGAACTTGAATCGACTGTTGCGCCCCTAAGGAAGTGGCTTGCAAAGAACGGAATAAGCAAGTTCAGGATTGTGGTGAGCGACGAGCATCCTGGCAAGCACGTGCTGGGCTATGACATATACATAGATGACTCGCCTGTGCTTGCGGAGAGCATATCCAGGTCTGAGAAGAAGATAATGTTTCTTGTAGATCAGCCGCATAATAGGGATGTTCAGGAGTCAAAGAACGTGAAGCGCGTTGCCGACGCGAACGAGGCTCTGCGCGCGCTGACTGAGATGGCCGAATCAAGCTCTAAGCATAAAGGAGTCTAGCCTGTCACTAAGCCTTTCCTTCTTCTTGTTGTGGTTTTCAAGAAACTTGTTTATCTTGTCCGCCAGATCCTTTTTGTGCTCGCCTGCAAGAAGCGTGCCTTTTCGCTCGCCTTCGAATATGGCCTCCAGCTTTTTGTCTTCCGGTTCGAACAGATACCTGTTGTACTGGCATACGGCGCATTTGTCTGGATCGCCGCCGAGCTTTTTCTGCAGCTCTGCGGTTGATTGCTGGCCTGTTATCGCCCGGTTCACCTTCCTGACCACCACATCAGGAGAATCTGCCAGATAGATTGTATTGTCAGAATCGCTTGCCGACATCTTTGGACCTCCTTTCAGCGAGGGCAGGAACTTTGAATGCATTATCGCAGGCTTGTAGTACCCAAGCTTGTCTATTGCATTTCTTGCCACCCTAAAATGGACGTCCTGGTCAATGCCCAGGGGAATTAGGCATGGGACATTCGTTCCCTGCTCTACAGACTTCAGGAAGGCCGGAACCGCCTGCGTGCTGGTATAGAATATTGTGCCTATGTTGGTATCATTGCCGAATCCGAAAGCGTCCTTGACTATCGAGAACGTCAGATATTTTGAGACCCTCACCGCCTGTTTGTATACTACGTCCGCATATTCTGTATTGAGGAACATCTTTGTCTTTTCTGGTTTGAATCCCAGCGCTGCTATGTCCAATGCATCCTGATAGGCGAGGTCGTGAGCCTTTTCAAGGGTGAGATTCATATCCTTCTTCGCAAGGAATTTTTCTTCATCTGGTATCTGTATTAGCACGTCAGCATCGAACTTCTCCTGTAGCCATTGCGCCATTATGAAGGGGAGAAGGTGGGCTATTGTCATGCTGCCTGATGGGGCGATGCCAGTATAGACATAGAACTTGTTTCCTTTTTCGTATTGGTCGAGCAGCCAGTTCAGATCCCTGTTGGCGAAAAATATCCCGCGCCGTATCATGAAGTGGAGGTCGCCGGCATCCTTCTTTATCCTCTTCTTCAGGTCATCATCTATAAGGCTGACACCGAATTTTGTGACAAGGTCGTCGTAATTTACGTTCCCTTCAACAGAATAAGCGCCTACTTTGTAATCCTCTTGCATCATACCACTGCAACTTATCCTATAGGTGGTGTATAAATTTATTTATGCGTTTGCGAAGCGATTAAAAACAAGTGCTTTTATTATATAAGTGCATTTGCGACCGTAGTCTAGCCTGGTAGGACTTTGGCCTTCCAAGTCAATAACCCGGGTTCGAATCCCGGCGGTCGCATCTCTTCTTGCGTCCGGTAGGTAACCCAAAATTAATTGCATGTTTGCATGACCTGACAAAACGGGCCTAATCGAGCTGACCGAGTATTTCATCTGTCTTCCTCACCCTTCCCATTCTCTTGAACACGAATTTTACGGCCGCATTGTGCTGTTCCTCCGACATGGATGCCATCGCATCCTCAGCGAAGATCTGCTGGTATCCATACTCATATGCAAACCTTGCCGTACTCTCAACGCCGTAATCCGTGGCTATTCCGCACAGGACTATTGTATCTATGCCCCTTCTCCTTAATTGCAGATCGAGGTCTGTGCCGTAGAATGCGCCCCACTGCCTCTTTGTTATTACGATATCCTCAGGAGTTGGTGCCACATCGTCTACGAAATCTGCCCAGTCTGCAGGCATGCTTGCCGGCCTTGGGAGTGTTTCATCGCTTACAGCATTGAGCATGGTTTCCCTACTGCCCTGTACGTGTACCAGAAATACGGGCATTCTTTTACCTCTGAATGCCTTAACTAGCCGTGCGGAATTGGCTATTACCTCTTGTGCGGTGTGCGGCAGCGTATTCCTTGACGCTATTCCCTTCTGAAGGTCTATGACAACTAGTGCAGTATTCTGCTTATTGATGTTCAGGTCTGTGCCCATATTAGCACCGTATAAATATTATTATGCTCAAAATTCCCTAGTCCTGTATTCTTCTACAGTTATGATATACGCTATGTTGACCAATATGGTCTCTTTGCTGTCAACTGGATTTCCGTTAATGAATCTTTGAACCGAATATTCTAATTTTATGAAATGCTGGTCTGAGCCTATTAAAATTCCCGGGTAGGTTCCTTCCTCTAAAAGTTGGTCTCTTATGCCGCTGCCCCCGTTCGTTTTAACCAATACCTTCTTTCCCATCAGTTCATTCAATAGCACGTTAATTGGAGAGGTGGTATCCTCATCGACTTGACGTGCCGCAGCTACATTGGATGTTGTTGGTACATTGGCAGGAGGGTTGTTTTCATCCATGGCATTCAGTATATTATAATGGGAAATGTTATAAAAATAGGGAGTGTACATTAAACTGGCCGCGAGCCCGGGTGCATGGCTTTTATCTTAAGACATGCGTTTAAAAAGAACGCTTATAAATCTTCTATTCTAAGGTATTAGTGGAATTCCCACTGCTAGTGCTTATTTTGGGTATTTTATGACGTCGAAGAGTGATCACGAGCTCGTTCCAGTTCATGAATTGATGAGTGATAAGGAGGTAAAGGAGCTCTTGCAGACGTTGAATCTTACGCTTGATGGTCTTCCAAAGATACTGGAAAGTGATACCCAGGCAGTAAAGCTTGGTGCAAAGGCAGGACAGGTCATAAAAATATACAGGCGCGACGGAAAGCGCGAAAATCCTTACTACAGAACCGTAGTTGAAGGATAAGTTGTGATTTATATGAGCAATATCTTGCTTGAATCGTACCTAGAGTCAAATTCCCTAGTTACCCACCAGATAGAGAGCTACAACAGAGTGCTTGATTCAGGAATCCAGTCGGTAATAAACAGGCAGAACCTGATAGAACCCAGCGTGGAGGGGTTCGCTCTGAAGCTTGGAAAGGTAAGGCTTGAGAAGGCGTCAGTAATAGAGGCTGACGGATCAAGAAGGCCCATCATGCCAAACGAGACACGGCTCAGGAATCTAACTTATGCTGCCCCGATATTCATAGAGGTTGTGCCTATAATCAGGGGCATAGAAAAATCGGCTTCCTTCGGAGAGGTCTTCGTAGGAGAGCTTCCCATCATGGTAAGAAGCAACATGTGCTACATGAAGACGCTCACAAGGCAGCAGGTGATAGAGAACGGAGAGGATGCTGAAGATCCTGGAGGCTACTTCATAATAAAGGGAGTTGAAAGGGTGCTCATAGGCCTAGAGGATGTGGCGGCAAACAGGATAATAACAACAAGGAAGAAGACAGGAGACAAGATAGCAAGCGTGGTATTCTCTACTGCTCCCGGATTCAGGGCGAGGTGCGTGGTCACAAGGTCGCAGAACGGCACGTTCACAGTCGACTTCCCGACAGTGCCAAAGAGCCTGAATTTCATGCTCGTGCTACGGACCCTGGGTCTCAAGCCTAGCGACATAATGGGATACACAGGAGATATGCTCGCGTTCAAGAACGACCTGATGCTCAACCTTGAAGTTGCTGAGAGCAAGGACTTGACCACTAACGAGGCGCTTGTAGAGCTTGGAAAGCTCTCGGCTCCGGGCCAGGCAAAGGAGTACCAGCAGAAGAGGGCAGAGACGCAGATCGACAATTATCTTCTTCCACACATAGGGGAGGGACCTGAAGACAGGTTCGAGAAGGGCAAGTACCTGATCCAGATGGCAAGAAAATCTACAATAATAGGGAACGGCCTGGCAAAGGAGGATGACAAGGACCACTATGGAAACAAAAGAGTGAAATACTCTGGAGAGCTCATGGAGGAGCTTTTCGCCTACGCCTTCAGGTTCTTCACCAAAGAGGTAAAGTACCAGATAGAGAGGACAAGCGCAAGGGGAAGGAAGCTGAGCATACAATCGATAATCAACCCTGACACCATAACCGAGAGGATAGCATATGCGATGGGCACAGGAACCTGGGTTGCAGGGCAGACAGGAGTGTCTCAGGTGCTTGACAGGACGAACCTGATAAGCACTTACACCCATTTGAGAAGAGTGAAGTCTCCTCTGGCTAAGAAGCACCCGCATTTCAAGGCAAGAGACGTCCATGGGACGCAGTGGGGTAAGATATGCCCTTCTGAGACGCCCGAAGGACAGGAGGTAGGACTCACAAAGTATCTTGCAGTAATGGCAAAGATAACTGTGGGGGCTGATGAGGCATCGACAGAACAGAAAATAAGGGAACTTGGGAAGATAGAGAAGCTTTGACCTGTGATATTTATGCGAGATAAAAACCCAAAAGCATACATTTATATCAACGGAAAGGTGGTTGGAACCGTAGAGGATCCGCTATCTATTGTCAATGAGATAAGATCTGCAAGGAGGAAGGGGATGCTTTCAGGAGAGGTCAACGTCTCTTATAATGACAAGCTCAACTCAGTCAACATAAACACAGACAGGGGTAGAATAAGGAAGCCTTACATCATAATAGAGAACAGGCAGCCAAAACTTACACCTGACATAATAGAGAAGCTTAAGAGCAGGGAGATAAATTTCAACTACCTGCTTAGGAACGGGATAGTGGAGTACCTTGACGCTGAAGAGGAGGAGAACATGCTTGTGGCCCTCAGCGAGAAGGAGATAACGGACAGGCATACGCATCTTGAGGTTGATATTTCATCAATCTTCGGATTCACCATAAACACATCGCCTTATCCTGAGCACAACTCCCTTGCAAGGCATGCAATGCTTGCCAACTTCACGAAGCAGGCCCAGGGGCTTTACGCCACGAACTTCAACCAGAGGTTCGATTCAAGGGCATATATACTATTTTACCCCCAGAAGCCAGTAGTCACGACCGCTGCGTACGATACTGTAAAGATGACAAACCATCCAAGCGGGCAGAATTTCGTTGTCGCACTGTCCACTTACTATGGATACAACATGGCAGATGCAATAGTGCTGAATAGGGCAGCCGTAGACCGGGGCCTTGGAAGAAGCATGTTCTACAAGACCTATGTGGACGAGGAAAGGAGGTATCCTGGAGGCCAGAGGGACAAATTCAAGGTGCCGCCGCCAACAGCGGATGGATACATGGGGGAACATGTATATTCAAAGCTTAGCGAGGACGGGATAATCGAGCCTGAGATGGAGGTCTCTGAAGGTGATGCACTCATAGGAAAGGTTGCGCCTCCAAGATTCCTTGAGGAAAACCTTGGAGCCGGTGGACTTGAAGAGAAGATGAGGGACGACACTGCAGTGTTAAAGACAGGGGAGAAGGGCGTGGTAGACAGCGTTATATTCACAGAATCAACAGGCGCAACAAAGATAGTGAAGGTGAGGATAAGGAGCTTGAGAACCCCTGAGAATGGCGACAAATTCGCGAGCAGGCACGGGCAAAAGGGAGTGGTGGCATTGATCGTGCCGCCAGAAGACATGCCGTTCACTTCGGAAGGAATAGTGCCGGACCTGCTGCTAAACCCGCACAGCATACCTACAAGGCTTACCTTCGGCCACCTTTTGGAGACCCTTGGAGGGAAGGCTGGGGCTGTGAACGGGGAGATAGTTGACGGAACGGCATTCGCAGAGGCAGGCTCTGACAGAATCGAGGATTATGGCAAGATACTTCAGCAGCATGGGTTCGATAGCTACGGAAACGAGGTACTTTATGACGGAATGACAGGGATGCCATTCAAGTCGCAGATATTCAATGGTGTTGTATACTATAACAGGCTTTATCACATGGTAAGCAACAAGATACAGGTAAGGAGCAGGGGCAAGGTGCAGATACTCACGCACCAGCCAACTGAAGGAAAGGCAAGGCAGGGAGCATTGAGGTTCGGAGAGATGGAACGTGATGCGCTTATAGGATACGGGGCGAGTCTGCTCCTAAAGGAGAGGCTGCTCGACCAGAGCGACAAAGCGGTTGTGTTAGTCTGCAAGGACTGCGGTTCGCTCGGATATTATGACCACATAAAGAAGACCACGATATGTCCGCTGACAAAGGGAAGCAACTTTGTTGAAGTAGAGATAAGCTATGCTTTCAAGGTGCTCCTTGACGAGATCAAGTCGCTTCACATAATGACAAGCATAAAATTGAACGAGTAGATGATTATGCAAACAGAGGTTATTGACAGTATAAAATTCGGCATATTGAACCCTGAAGACGCAAAGAAGCTTAGCGTGGTCAAGCTAACAGTGCCAGACACGTACAACGAGGACGGCTATCCGATAGAAGGCGGGCTGCTCGACCAGAGGATGGGTGTGATTGACCCCGGACTGCTGTGCAAGACGTGCGGAGCCAGGGCGAAGTCATGCCCGGGCCACTTCGGAAGGATAGAGCTGGTAAGGCCGGTTCTGCATTCGGAGTTCTCAAAGGTAGTGTATATGATTCTTCAGTCAACCTGCAGGAACTGCCACCGCCTTCTTCTAAGCGATGAACATATAGAGGAATATAAGGGTGCACTCACGAAGCTTGAGGAGGTAGTCGTTGATGTGGAGACTGATGCTATTGAAGATAAGGTGGAGATGGGCTCGCTGCCTATGCTGAAAAGGCTTAAGAACATGAAGAAGTGTGAAAGGTGCGGCACGCCAAAAGGCAAGCTGAAGTTCTCTGCGCCGACCTACTTCTATGTTGACGATTACAAGCTGAAGCCCGACGAGATAAGGGATCTGCTTGCGAAGATAAGCATAGAGGATCTTCAGGTGCTTGGAATAGACTCTGTTGCGAGCAGACCGGAGTGGCTGATATTGAGCGTGCTTCTTGTGCCACCTGTCAACGTGCGGCCTTCAATCACCCTGGAGAGTGGGGAGAGGAGCGAGGACGACCTGACCCACAAGCTGGTTGACATAATGCGTATAAACCTCAGGCTTGAGCAGAACCTGAACGCAGGAGCGCCGCAGATCATAATAGACGATCTATGGGAGCTTCTCCAGTATCATGTCACAACCTATTTCAACAACGAGACAGCCAGCATACCTCCTGCAAGGCACAGGAGCGGAAGGGCACTTAAGACACTGGCGCAGAGGCTTAAGGGCAAGGAAGGGAGGTTCAGGTACAACCTGAGCGGTAAGAGGGTGAACTATTCTGCGAGAACTGTGATTAGCGTGGATCCGAACATAAACCTTGACGAGGTCGGGGTCCCGTTTGAGATAGCCACCAAGCTTACGGTGCCTTTCTATGTCACCACATGGAACCTTGATAAGGCAAAGGAGCTTCTTGCAAGAGCCGAATATCCGATGGTCATGAATGTTATAGCAAGGGACGGGAAGAGGAAGAGGGTGATCGACCTCAACCGCGAGGAGCTGATAAAGGAGCTGCAGCCCGGAGACATAATGGAGAGGCAGTTAATGGACGGAGACATAACGCTGTTCAACAGGCAGCCTTCGCTTCACAGGGTGTCTATAATGTCACACAAGGCAAAGGTGCTCAAGGGAAGGACATTCAGGATGAATTACTGCGTGACTCCGCCGTACAACGCAGACTTCGACGGAGACGAAATGAACCTGCATGTGCCCCAGAACCTGGAGGCGCAGTCGGAAGCGGCATACCTGATGAGCCCCCAGTATCAGATATTCTCTCCGAGGGACGGTGACGCGATCATAACCAACAATGAAGACGGAATAACAGGCATGTACCTCATGACAAAGGAGGACAATTATCTCACTAAGGAGCAGGCAGTGTACATACTATCAATTGCAAAGGTCTACGAGCTACCGAAGCCCACAAAGGACGGGCTCTACAGGGGAAGGGATATCTTCTCCGCGATGCTCCCTAAGGGACTCAACTTCGAGGGAAAGTCGGCGAAGTCGCCTTTCGTAATAAAGGATGGCAAGCTAATTGAGGGAGTGGTTACAAAGGAGACATTTGGAAGGGGAGACAACAAGCTGCTGGTGAAGATAGGCAAGGATTACGGATATGACGTGCTAAAGGACTTCATATTCCAGACTGCAAAGGTTGCTGACGCCTACGTAACGCTGATGGGAGTGACTGTGGGGGTAAAGGAATACACAACAAGCAAGAAGCTTGAGGTTGAGAGGGTGAGGCTGCTTGAAGAGACGTTCGGAAAGATAGAGGAGCTTATAACACAGTACAAGACAAGGAAGCTGGAGCCCCTGATAGGATATACGCTGAGGCAGTCGCTTGAGAGAATGATAATAGCAGAGCTTAACCTTGTGAGGGACAAGGCAGGAGAGACGCTTCTGAAGTACGAAACCTCGGAAGACAATGCGGCAGTGGAGATGACCCGTTCAGGATCAAGAGGCAGCGTTCTTAACATAGAGCAGATGACAATGTTCCTGGGACAGCAGGCAACGCTCAGCGGAGGAAGGATCAAGAGGGGATATTACACAAACCGGGTGCTACCGCATATCGTGCCTGGAGACGTCAGGCCAGGGGCAAGGGGATTCGTTGCGACATCCTATTACTCCGGCCTTGCACCTACAGACCTGTTCATGCATGCCGTAGGTTCAAGGAGCTCGGAGGTATACAAGGCGCTTCTTACGGCAAGGTCTGGTTATCTTTATAGAAGGCTTTCAAACGCGCTACAGGACTACTGCGTTGACTCTGATTACAGCGTCAGGGACACAAACAACAACCTCATCCAGACAGTGTATGGCGGTGACAGGGTCAATCCGATATTCGTCCAGTTCCAGAAGCTTGAGGCGCATGAGAAGAGTTGAATTTTATGGCAAAGGAAGACAAAAATGACAGATATCTGGTTGACTATGGGGAGCCAGTAGGGATAATAGCCGCCCAGTCCGTAGGAGAGCCTGGAACCCAGATGATCCTCAGGTCATTTCACCTTGCAGGTATCGAGTCCACAATCTCAACTTCTGGGCTTCCGAGGATCATCGAACTGGTAGACGCAAAGAAGAAGCCCTCCACGCCGATAACATATATATACCTTGACGAGAAGATAGGCAAGGACTTCGACAAGGCAGCAGAGACCCTCAAGAAGATAAACGAGGTAAGGATGAATAACATAGCAAAGAGGGTGCTCGAGAACTTCTCCAAGGGAAAGATAAAGGTGATACTTGACAGGCAGGAGCTTGAATCTGAAGGGGTCACCATAAGGCAGGTGGCGTCAAAGATAGACAAGGCCCTTGACCTTGAGTCGAAGGTTGAGGACAACGGTGTTGTGGTCAACATGCACACAAGGAACCTCAAGGAGATACGCGCAGCCACAATAAACATGATGAAGATGCTTGTCAGCGGAGTCGAAGGGGCAGGAAAGGGGACAATAAGGAGGGATGAGAGCACAGGCGAATTCTACCTGGTATCGGCAGGTAGCAACATTGAGGGGATAATGCAGGTGGATGGCGTGGACAGGACAAGGACCACAACAAATGACGTTTTTGCCATATATAGATTATTCGGCATAGAGGCGGCAAGGAACTCGCTTGCGCTTGAGCTCAAGAAGACCCTGAAGGAACAGAAGATATCGGTGGACGAGAGGCACCTTAATCTCATAGCAGATGCAATGACTGCAAGCGGGACGATAAAGGGGGTTGGAAGGCATGGACTTAGCGGAGAGAAGCACTCGGTATTCGCAAGGGCCGCATATGAAGAGACGCTCAAGCACCTGATACATGCTGCAGCATTTGGAGAGGTAGACCCCATGCGCGGAGTCACAGAAAACATACTCGTAGGAAAACAGATACCAATAGGCACCGGTTCAGTGAAGCTTGTGATAAAGAAGGGAGACATGGCCAAGATAAAGCCACAGGGCGGCAGCAAATAGCGCTAATTTTGGGATCCTGCCAGGTAGGATAAGAGGTTGCTTCCAAAAGCAATGAACATGAGAGTTCAGCGCTGGCCGTTTACTTTCTTGATGGCAGTTTCTAGGATCTCCAGCCCGTCTTCTATGTTCTTCTGCTCGATGGTAAGCGGAGGTATTATCCTAAGCGTTGACGGCCCGCAAGGTAGCATAAGGAGCCCGTCATTGAAGGATTCTACTATAACTTCATCCCTTTCCTGCGGAGCTGGAGTCTTCGACTTTTTATCCTTTACGAATTCTATTCCTATCATGAGCCCTAGGCCACGCACATCGCCAATTATCTCGTATCTCTCCTTCATCTGATTGAGCCTGTCTATAATGTACTTGCCCTTCCTCCTGGTCTGCTGCTCAAGTCGCTTCCTGTTCTTCTTTACGTATTTTATCAGTTCATTTGCGGCTGCGACAGCTACCAGGTTTCCTCCATAGGTGTTTGAATGGGCACCCTCCGGCGCGTCTCCGAGCGAATTCCTGGTTATTGTAAGCCCAATGGGCAGGCCTCCGCCGACAGCCTTTGCCATGGTGTATATGTCAGCCTGCACGCCGAAATTATCTAGAGCGAGGAATTTTCCGGTGCGCATGTAGCCGGCCTGGACTTCATCGGATACTAAAAGGAATCCGTTGTCATCGGCTATCTCCCTTATTCCCTGAATGAACTCCTTTGGCGGCACCACGTATCCGCCTTCGCCTTGCACAGGCTCAACGAATATTGCTGCAACCTCCTTTCCAGAGACCTCCCTGGCCAGCGGGTACTTCTTTATGTAGTCTACACATGCCATGCCGCATGATGGATACTCCTTTCCGAAGGGACACCTGTAGCAGTATGCATATGGCACATGCACCACGGAATTAAAAGGGCCGAAGTGCTCCCTCTGCGCCAGCTTTGAGGAGGTAAGGGACAGTGACCCCATTGTCCTGCCATGGAATGAATTATAGAATGCGAGGGAGTATTGCCTTTTTGTGAAGAGCTTTGAGTATTTGATTGCAGCCTCATTGGCCTCTGTTCCTGAATTGGAGAAGAACACCTTTCCGAACCCGTTCGGGAACATCAAAAGCAGGTTTTCTGCAAATTCCACAGGGAGTTCGGCATAGTAATCGGTGAATGCTGCATGCATGAGCAGGTCTATCTGCTTCTTGGCAGCCTCCCTGGCACTTTTTGTGCTGTTCACTCCGAGGTTATATACTCCGATGAAAGATGAGAAGTCTATGAACTTGTTTCCTGAGACATCATAAACGAAGTCGCCTGCGCCGTGCGAGGCTACGAACGCAATATCTCCCCTTGTGGTGGTCATTATCACCTTGCTGTCCCTTGCTATTATCTTCTTTATTTTATCAGTAAGCTTAAATTTCACCAAGAGCACCAATTACCATTCAATGACAAAATAATTAACGCTTTCTCTTTCTTGCCTGAGGACATCTTCTCATATCAAGATGCTTTTTGTTATGCATAGCCAACAACCCCATGGCAGGCCGTGGGCATATAGTAGAATAAGCAACGCACTACGTACCTCGATAGATGCATCCCACTGCAAGCGTCGGGAGCTTCCTTGTCGAGTATTGATATTGGCGCTTATGTTTGTAAAATTCCTAGATGGACCTTCAGGCCTTGAGCTTCGCCTTGTCTATCTCAAGGACTCTTGCTAGCTGATCCTTGTCGGACAATGATACCTTCTCGGACAGGAACTCGAGGTGCTGGACGTTGCACTTCCTTTCCTTTGGCCTCACTGAGCTCATTATCTTCACAAAGTTGCCGTCTATCACCTTTGTGATGACTGCCCTGCTTCCTGCATCCCTTCCAAGTTTCTTTATACAAACTCTTCCTTCCTCTATTAGTACCATTTTATCACGCCTTGTTTCTCTTTTCAAATTCTTTTATTATTATTTCAGACACCTGCTCTGGGGTCTTCAAGTTCGTATCTATCACGAGATCGAACGGAGTCTTATCCTTTCCAAAATCTATGTTGTATATCTTCTTGTAAACATTAAAATTGTCTTCGTCCCTTATCTTGACGACCTTCATGCTTTCCGCAAGGGTATTGTCGTCCCTCTTTTCCATCCTCGTCGCCCTTGTCTTCTCGCTTCCGTCCAGCCAGACCTTGAACCCGTTTCTTGATATCCATGCTGCAGTATAGCTTGTTACCACTATATTTCCTTCGTTTATCTTCTTTATAAGTATTCTGTCCGCCTCCTTGTCGAAGTCTGGATTCTCCTTCCTCTCCCTAAGGAACTTTATGCCGTCTGCAGTGTCCCACCAACCTATTCCGTCAGGTTTATAGCCCCTCTCCAGTGCGAGCTCCTTCAGTATGTCCCCTCCACCCATTGTTTTAATGTACAACCTTTTGGCGATGATCTGCGCGACGGTTGTCTTTCCTGCTGCGGGTTTGCCAGATATTATTATTGCTTCCATAGGAAAATAGGCACCCGCCATTTTGTTTCAGTGTGAGATCATTTGGAGGACAAAGGCCCTGTCAACTATGCTTATGTCGTTAAGCTTCATCTCACCGTGCTCTATCCTGCTTGCAAGCTTTATCACCTTGCCGGTGCATGAAGAGCAGAGCACTCCCCCGAACTTCCTTGAGTTTGTTGATGTGCTCTTTCCCCTCGGATTCATAGATATTCCATTGAGCTCGTTTTTGCATATTGCACAGTGTGGCAGCGAATTGGCCTTTCTCTTGAAATGCAGCACATGCCTGCCTTTTGGAGTTACCCTGTCAAGCCTCCTAAAACTTCTTGATCTGTGCATTGGTTTTGACAAATTGACACCTATTGGACTTGAACTGGATTGGCTACCTCCTGTTGCTTCTTAGTCACTATCCTTTCATACACTCCGAGTAGAATCGTGCTGGCCAATCCGAGCACGAACGAGACCACTATGAAGAATGTCTTGTACGGAAGAGTATATGAAAGCACAGTAATGTTGAGCGTTGCAGGGAAGAACATTGGCAATACTATGTAGAACAGAGCGAAGAATATGGGAAGTATTATTAAGGTGGGCTTTATCTGGTGCCTCATGCTCTCTGAAGCAAGTGCGGTTATCTCCTTCTGCTTGAGATCAAGGACTTCCTTCTTGACGTCTGTACCTAGGGTCCTCAGTTCCTTCATCTTTGCGTTCATCTCCTTCTTTATCTCCTTTATGCGCTTGTAATTGGCAAGCTTCCTCTGCACGAATACGGAGAACGACACGTAGACTAAGGCAATTACTATAAGCTCCAATATTATGATGTCCACAATCATCCTCCTATTATTTCCTTGGATATCCTGTCTGTCTCTTCAGCCGTTTGGTCCTACTTTCCTTCCTAGTTATATATAGTATATATTGGTATATTTAAATATACCGCAAACGCCGCCCGTAGCTACATCATATGTCGAAATGCTCCTTGACTATCTTCTCAAGCTCAAGCTCTGCCTCCGCAGCCTTTCTGTCGCTGTTGTAGATTATGTATATCGGTATGCTCAGATAAATGGCACATGATGAGAGTATCGCAAGATTTACAGCCTTCTGCTCATCTATCTCAGCCTCTGTGTCTGCTATGTTCCTCCTGTCAGCCTTGGATGGATCGTTATGCCGCCTGTTCCAGATCTCTTTTGCCGTTGCGTCTATGTAAACTATGGCCTTTATCCTTATCTTCTGCAGCTCCTCTATCGTCACTCCGGGCACATACCTTCTTCCATACTTTATCGTGAGGTGGGTATCTATGATTGAGTCCTTCTTCTTGGCTATTATCTCCGCAAAGGCGTCCTCCCTATTCTGCCTGATCTGCTCCTCGTCCATCCTTCCGAGGTCCTCCCTGTTCTGTATCCCATGCTTCTCTTTGGCTATATTCAGCATCACATTTCCCAGGTTTATCAGATTAATGGATTTCTTCTTTATGAGTCCTTCGAGGATCGTAGACTTTCCTGCGCCTGGAGTTCCTGTCACCAGAATAAGCTTTGTCATATTAGCACTTCAAAAGAGATTACTATAGGTTGATGATAATATATAAAAGTTTAGCTGTCTGCATGACTTATGTCGTATCTGATGACTTGCTGGGCGGCATTCCTGCCGTTCTTTTGAGCCTTTTGAGTACCTCTTTTGACCTTCCAAGCACCTCTTCAATCTCCAGGGACCTCTCTTTGGGTACTGCATTAGATACATCTATGAGATGGGAGATTGTAATGCCTTCAGTCTCTAAAACGATGTGTGTATCGGTTATCCTAATTGTGCCGCGAGGAATCTGCCTGCATGTCTCGATTATCCTGTCTGCCTTTTCCTGAGGCACCAGGCTCCTTATTTTTGACTCCAGTTCCTTGGTTAAATTTGCTGATTGACTGATAAAATGCTGGTGCTTGGCCATAAAAATCGGCTTATTTAACGCCTCTGCGGAGCCTAGCTATTGCCGCCCTGCCGTCGGCCAAGGTGTCATCGACCAGCCTGTCCTGCTGCTCCTGCGTGGGAACTCTAAATGATGCAAGTGCACCTTGATCAATTAGTTCCTGCAAAAAACCTCTTACTGCTCTCTCCTTTCTCTCCAATCCGAACATTATGTGTTCTGGGCTGTCGAATATCCTGTCTATTAGCTTCTGGTCCCTGCTCTCGGTTATAACCCACAGTGCGCTACTCGCGAACCGGTATTGGTCGTGTATCGTGATTCCGTGCTTCTTGGCAAAATCTTTTGCACTGTCGATTCTGCCTTTTTGCACAGCTCCGCTAAATTCTGTGAACGCTTTGTTTCTTGGGGCCATGTAGTCGGTTTTCTCCGGCCTGAAAAACTTGTTCATTCAAATCATGCGTTATTGTTATCTGGCTTCAGATATATTGCTGATTTTGTCATATTTATGACTTTCATTAGAATATTAAAATAAAAAAAGGAAAAGAAAGGGGATAAATCTGGAGTTTTACTCCTCCATTCCTCCCATTCCGCCAGGCATGCCTCCAGGAGGCCCCTGCGGCCTTGATCCCTTGGAGCTTATCATGTCGTCTATCCTAAGAATCGATACGGTAGCTTCAGTTGCGCTGGTTATTGCCTGTGACTTGACCTTGAGCGGCTCGATCACGCCTAGCTTGTCCATGTCTGACACAACGTTTGAATAGACATCAACCCCGAAGTTCTTGCCAGCTGCGCCTTTGTGCTTGCTCCTAAGCTGCACAAGGGTGTCTATAGGATCCATTCCTGCGCTGTCGGCCAATGCCTTAGGTATTACCTCCAATGCGTCTGCAAAGGCCTGTATGGCAAGCTGCTCCCTTCCACCAACGTCTGTAGCGGCATCCCTGAGCTTCATTGCTACCTCTATTTCGGTGCTGCCTCCGCCAGTGACGTACTTGCCGTCCTCTACAGCGCTTGTCAAGGAGCCTAGTACGTCTGTTATGGCCCTTTCCACCTCATCTGTAGACTGCTTTGTGCCTCCTCTTATGAATATCGTAACGCTCTTCGGGTCCTTGCACTTCTCAACGAAGACCATCTGCTCCCCTGATATCTTCCTCTCCTCTACGAGGCCAGCAAATCCGAGATCAGCCTCTGTTAGGTCGTCAAGGCTTGTTACCATCCTTGCACCAGTTGCCTTTGCAAGCTTCTCCATGTCGCTCTTCTTGACCCTCCTTATGGCAGAGACCCCGGCCTTCGACAGGTAGTGTTGGGCTACGTCATCTATTCCCTTCTGCACGAATACGACCGTTGCCTTGCTCTTGGTTATCTTCTCGACCATCTGCTTTAGCATCTTCTCCTCCTGATTGAGGAATGCCTGCATCTGCTCTGGGGACGTTATCTCTATCTTTGCGTCAGTCTCTGTCTTCTCTATCTCAAGTGCCACGTCTAGAAGCGCTATCTGCGCGTTCTTTACTGATTTTGGCATGCCTGGGTGGGCCATCTCCTTGTCAACAAGAACTCCGTTTATGAATTCTGTGTCATCTATGCTGCCCCCTTCCTTCTTCTCCAGCTTTATGAAGTCCTTGTCTATTACGTACCCATCTTCCTGCTTCTCCGCGACCTGCTCTATGGCCTGTATTGCTAGCTTAACAAGCGCGTTCTTTGTCGTTGGGCTGCCTATATTCTTGGAACCTATAGATATCCTGGCTATCTTCTCAAGCTTGTCTATATCCTTTATAGTGATACTGCTTGATGACATCTTTAGTGCCGCAAGCGCCTTCTCCCTTGCCATATCATATCCCTTTATTATGGCTGCAGGAGGTATTCCCTGATCAAGCAGGTTTCCGGCGTTCCTGAGCAGATCCCCTGCGATTATCACTGCAGAGGTTGTTCCGTCACCGACCTCCTTGTCCTGGGTCTTTGCCACCTCTACCAGTATCTTTGCAACAGGATGCTCTACGTTCATCTCCTCTAATATAGTTGCTCCGTCGTTGGTAATCACTATGTCTCCAAGCTCGCTGACAAGCATCTTGTCCATTCCCTTAGGACCAAGTGTGGTCTTTACGATGCTGGCTACAGCGTAGCCAACGGCGATATTGGTCCTTTGCGCCTCCTTTCCCAAAAGTCTGCTTGCACCTTCCGGCAATACCATGTACTGGTTGCTTCCTAGTTGATTTTCTGCCATGTTCTCATCTTTTTAGATTTTTATAAGTAGAATTAATGGAAATGATACCCTTTAGGATAGTATAAATCTACATATATATTACTCAGGTAATATTTTTATAGCTTTCTATGAACCGTTCCCGACGGTATTTATTGGGCCTTTTTGTCCCTGGAAGGAGAGGAAATGATAATGAAGCCGATAAGAAAGTCTTGGATGGGTACATTGGAGCATAATGGAAGTTTCCCAACGCCAGTTTCCATTGCATTATAGCAAGACAGGATTATAATACTACACTACTATGTTAATTCCTCCGACCTAGCAGCAAGGGCCGCAAGGCCAGAATAATGTTCTCGGTTAATCATTTACCACCACGTACATATTTAAACCTGATTTTCATATTACCTACAAACTACTATTCACCATCAATTGTGGTATGCTGACTTACGTGTTGTGGGAGGGGTGCGTTAGACTTTTTGACGCCATCACCGTGGCAAGTGTAAAAAAACGTCACCC
>DAHWIK010000006.1 GCA_027345185.1 Microcaldota archaeon | reverse complement strand
CTGCTTTGCATATCTATTGCGCCATTGACTTACGGATACAAAAGACAAACCAATCTTTTTTGCTATCTTTTCGTTTGACATCCCTCTCGATGCAAGTAAGATTACTTTTGCACGTTGAACAAAACGATATTGCGTACTTGGTTGTATGTTTTCTAACAGAAGTTTTCGTTCCTCATCTGACAATGCTATAATAACGGGTGGTCGCGGCATAATATGTATTATGGCATATTAATATTTAAACTTAATTAGCGGACTGTCTAGTAGAATCCTCCTGCGCTATGCCCTTTTCATGTAGGCTTCCTTGAAAGTTCTTGCCGAAGTTCGGAATATGCCTTCTTTACCTCATCTATGGATGCCTCATCCTCCAACGTGGCTAAATTTCCAACCGGTTTGTCCGTGAGTACTGCCTTTATCACCCTGCGCATTATCTTGCCACTGCGCGTCTTAGGCAGCCTGGTGACAAAGTAGACCTCCTTGAGCGATGCTATATGGCCAATCTTATCCCTCACTATGGAATTGATGTCCCTGCGCAGCTCATCGCTCGGCTCATTGCCAACCTTCAGTATCACAAATGCGACCGGAACCTCTCCCTTTATATCGTCAGGGACTCCAACTACCGCAGCCTCTGCTACATCAGAGTGATTCACAATTGCAGACTCAAGCTCATAGGTGCCCAGTCCATGGCCAGCAACCTTGATAACCTCGTCTGCGCGGCCAAGAATCCAGAAATATCCATCCCGGTCCTTGACTGCGTAGTCGCCTGCATAATAGCTGCCCAGGAACTTGCTGAAGTAGACCTCCTTGTACCTCCCAGGATTCTTGTATATTGTAAGAGGCATTCCTGGCCACGGCTGCTTTATCACCAGGTAGCCTCTGTCGCCTATCTTCTGGGGATTGCCATTTTCATCGAATACGTCAGCATCTATGCCTAGGATTGGAAGGCCATTAGTGCCCGGCTTCATCGGAACTATTGCCTTTCCTGGAATATGGCTTATCATGATTCCGCCAGTCTCTGTCATCCACCATGTGCTACCGAACACCACCCTGTTCCTCCCTACGGTCCTATAGAACCACTTAAATGCTTCCGGGTTGATTGGCTCCCCAACAGAGTGCATAAGGCGCACCGATGATGTATCATGCCTGTTAACAAATTCATCTCCGAATTTCATCCAGCTTCTTATTGCCGTAGGAGAGGTATAGAGCACGCTCACCTTGTGCCTCTCAATGATTGATGCCCACCTGTCAGGCTCAGGATAGCTCGGCGAGCCCTCGTACATCACCTCGGTCATGCCTTCCAAGAGTGGTCCGTATGCAAGGTATGAATGGCCCGTCACCCAGCCTATGTCTGCAGTGCACCAGTAGATGTCCTCCTCATTCACATCGAAGACCCAATTCATTGTTGCATGAAGGATTGTCATGTAGCCGCCTGTGTCGTGCACCTGGCCTTTCGGCTTGCCTGTGGTGCCTGACGTGTAAAGCACGTAGATAGGATCTTCAGACTTCATCCTTTCAGGCTCTACATATGCACCTTCCGGCACTTTAGCCAACTCCTCATGATACCACCTGTCCCGTGGCTGCACCATGTCTATCTCACAGTCAACCCTCTTGACCACCAAGACTCCCTTCACGCTTGCAGCCTTTTCCAGGACCTCATCAACTATCTTCTTTAGCTGTATTATCTTTCCAGCCCTCCACCCACCATCAGCAGTGACAATAAGCTTTGCCTCGGCGTCGTTCATTCTCTCTGTTATGGACTCCTCTCCAAACCCTGAGAAGACAACGGTGAACGCCACGCCTATCCTTGAAGCTGCAAGCATCACGATCGGCAGCTCCGGGATCATCGGCATGTATATCCCTATCATATCGCCCCTCTTGAGGCCATATGTGTTCCTTAGCATGTAAGCAACCTTGTTGACTTCGGTGTACAGGTCTCCGTATGTGAACTTCCTCACCTCCTTTGGCATGCCGTTGGCATAAGGCTCGCCTTCCCAGATCAGGGCGACCTTGTCCTTCCTGGAACCCTTGGCATGCCTGTCTACGCAAAGGTAGCACGCATTGAGCTCGCCTCCAACGAACCACTTGTAGAATGGCGGATTGGATTCGTCAAGTATCTCCTTCCACGGCCTGTACCACGATAGCTCCTTGGCAATGCCTGCCCAGAAATTCTTGTAGTCCTTTACTGTGGATTCATGCATCTTCACGTATGCCTCAGGTTCAACAATCTTGCATCCTTCAGGATATAGCTTCTCGTCGAACGGAAGCACCCAGTTTACTGACATATTAATGCCTACTTTTCTGTAGATAGACTATAACACGAGGGAATTTAAAGCAATCAGATATGGTTTGGCTTTAGCCGAACTCCTCCGTCATCCTGCGCCTATCTGGCGGCTATCTCATTCAGTCCGAAATACAAGATCAGTGGTCCGGCTATAGGAATTAAGACATATCCAAGTGACCCGTATTTCACCAAGCCAGAATTGTATTTCTTGCCCAGCTTATGGAAAGCGATTCCAACAGGAGATGCGCATATTGCACCTATGATATAGCCCACAAGCGTGAACTCAGATCCAAGAAGCTCCGCTGATGCGCCATTGCTGAAGACCAGGAGATAGAACCCGATTATAAGCAGTATCGATGCAGTAAACTGAGCGAGCGCCCCGTATTCCCCAAAATCATAGATTCTGTCAGCGCTCTGCATTGCCTTGAAACCGCCGTAGATATCCAGAGCCCCAAGAAAGACTATCACGCCCCCTGCGATAAGCAGAAGCAACGGGATAGCAAGGGCAGAATAGACATGTCCCTTGATCTGTGTGGAATATACCAGTACGGACAAGACCCCAAAAAACAGTATCACCGAACCAACTATTACTAACAGCATAGCGTTGCGCAATTTAAGGATCTCCAGTCTGTTGCCAGCCTTCATAATTAGTTTTTAAAATAAAAGCTTAAATAGCATCAACCGACAGGCATGTCCATGCTCAGAAGGGCAAGGCCATCATTCCTAGCCCGTTACTGCTCATGCACGCTGCCACAAAAAATAGATCATTTAACTCAGAGTGCACCACTCATTGCTTAAAGTTCATGCCATAATATAATACCAAGACGCCGGCGATTACTGAGACTATGGCCGCATATGTATAAGAATAAGACGGGCTAGAAACATATAAAATCCCCATGATAAGGTTCCCAAAAAAGATGCCTAGGCTTCTGGAGCCCTGAAGCGCTCCCATTCTCCGGCCTATCTTAACTTCTTTGCGCACAAGCGAGATGATCGTAGGCTCCATCGTCTCGACAACCCCGAGCCCGAACCCCATGAGTGCAACACCAAGATAAAGCGCGCCAGTGCCATAATTCAGGCCGTAAGACAGCGCAAGTACCGCTGTTCCTACTCCTGAAAGCATATATCCCATATATCCGAGAACCCTTATCTTGTTAAGCCTCACCCTTGATCCTATGTAATATCCGGTTATTGCGGAAACTCCCAGATAAACCCCGTATGAACCTATGCCCAACAGGCTGCTTGATGACGCTTTTGCAATAGTGAGTATCGGAAATCCAAGGCTGTAATAACTAAAGCCGTACAACGCAGTTGCAAATATGATCCCGTTGAATGCGCTTTTGTCGTTGAATGCGCTTTTGTTTATCTTTGAGGCTGCATTCGATTTATTCTGACCTTTGGCCTTGTACCTGCCCTCCCTTATATCCCTTGTTACCACAAGCAGAAATACCGATATTACGATGGGTATTGCGGTTATAAGGATTATGCTGCGCTGATTCACATTGCTTGCTAAAAGCAGTATCAGGATAATCACGGCAATCATCCCTCCTCCTATGTCAAGTGCATGCAAAAACCCAAAGACCCTGCCAAGATCTTTCTTCCTTGATGCATCTGTAAGCATGGCTCTCCTTGGTGGGACCCTAAAGTTTCTGCCCCACCATCCCCCAACAAATAGCGCTATTGCAAGTACTGGGCTAATCGCCAGGCCTACTGCCGACATTAGCAGTATAAACGCGCTGCCAAGCACGGCAATCCATTTTCTGCTGTATTTATCGCTCAGCACGCCTCCGATATACGCCAATAATGCCCCTCCTCCGAATGCAAAAGCGTTAGCAATGCCGAACAAAAGCGGCGTTGCACCCAACGTTATCACCAGGTAGATTGGAAATATGGCCTGTATTGCCTGATATCCCAGGTCAGCAAAGAACGCAGACAACGAAATAAGCAAAATGTCTCTATTCATCCACTTCGGCAAATAACCACTTTATTGCGTATATATCTTGGCAAAAACTATAATATTATAGCGGAAAAACCAACTTCATCCAGAAATGGGAGGATGCCCATTGCGTGTCAGTTCGCAATAATTCCTTGTGCTATTTGCTGACTTATGCATTGCCGCTAGCGTCATGCTTGCTGCGGTTACCCAATAACAGCTTGTAGCTCAATCCGCTTGCCAACTGCAATATGCCACCTACGAATATTGGCAGCGGAAGAGCGTAATCCATGAGATATCCACTCAGACCTGAACTTAGCTGTCCGGCCCTTGTTGCAATTCCCTGCGCACTTGTTGCAGCACCGTAATCCTCAGCATCCACTCCCTTTACATTCATGGCCGTCCTGCTCGGGCTTCCGAAGCCTGCAAGCACTCCCCTTGATAGGTAAAGCACCGCAGCAATAATCAATGCTGGGGAAAAGGCCATTGCAAACAAAAGCACTCCAGAGAGCAGCCTCGTATATGCGGCAACATTAAGCATATTCATGCGATGGGCGATCTTTGAAGAGATGTAAGAGCCCAGTGCAGTCGCGAGGTACACTGCAGTGAATATCATGCCTATATCCAAGGCCGTGGCTCCGTATGAGAGCTCCAGCCACAAAGGAAGCATCGGAATAACCAGGCCCATTCCCATGCCTCCTATAATATTTACTGCAATGACCCTGGCAGAATAATTCATGCTACTTCTCTTCATCACCTTTGTTGTTTTAGTCGGCCTTACTTCCTCAGCAAGCATGGAAATAGACATCAATGATGCCACGAGCATGCCTGCAGAAATTATGAATAGAGCTCTATATGCGTCCATCAGCCCGATAAGGCCACTGAGCGGAGAAACGCTCGCAAACATAATGCTGCCACCTATTGCGGCTACGGCTCCCACAAGCGTTATGTTAGAATAACGGCGTATCCTGTCTTTCTGGTCTCTATAGTTGTTGGCTACGAATGCGTTGGTTCCTGGTGAGAACGCCCCCCGCATTCCACCAGCACCGCCTCCAATCCCTGCAATTACCATGCCGGCCATTATGTGTGCCGGAGATGAAGACGCTCCTATGATCAATGCACCTACTAATGCAACAAATTCTGCAACAAGCAGTTCGGCCTTATATCCGTGCCTGTCGCCAACCAGCCCAAGGGTCATGGTAAGAAATACCATGAAGAGCATTGCCAATCCAGATATAATGCCTATTTCGATTATTCTAACATGCAGTGCAGCCAGGTAAAGGGAAAAGGCCAGGCTCATGTATATTATGGCCACGCTTCTGAACGCCCTCGAATAGAGCAAGTACTTAAACCGTATATCGATGTTATGTGCTACCATATGCTTCCCAAAAGAAATGGCTTTTTATTTATCTAGTGCCAGCAACCGAAATCTAATGTGCAGGGTAAAGCCTTCACGCCCATTAATGCTTGGAGCTCCACAGCATGTAGGCCTGCGGTCTAATCCGACATCGGATACTGCATAGCTCTATTTTGTTGCACAGTCCCAACTTATAAGCATTATTATACAACAATTTATGCTGTATAAATAAATATTGGGCATATGTTAAGGTGCACGCGCTTATACCGGAAGCACAGGCTACAGCATGCATGGCCGAAGAAACGGATCACCAGGCTTCCGGAGTAACAGTCGCATGGCCGTCGCCTTGCAAAGTAAACGTGAAATAATGGAAGCACATCACCACCTATGGGACGAATCTGCAGCGTATCGTTTGCTTAATGGCAGAGAAAAATCTGAGAATACAGAGTTCTTCAAGGGTATTTTCGGGAGGAAGAAGCAAGTCATAGTGGATCTGGGATGCGGTCCGGGATTCTACGCAGAAAAGCTGCAACCATTCGCATCCAGGCTCTACTGCATAGACAGCAGCAGGGCAATGATATCCGTGGCGCGTAAAACTGTTCATGGAAAAAACGTAAAGTTCTTAGAAGAAGATTCCTCCAGCATATCCATGCCGGATTCCTCGGCAGAAGTAGTTTTCATGGCAAACTCGTTCCACGACATGGACAGGGAGAAAACTGCAAGGGAGGTAATAAGGATACTGAAACCTGAAGGCTGCATAATAATTGTGGACTGGAGGAAAGGCCCCGGTAAGCGCGGCAAACGGCACGGCGGTCCACCGGAGAGCTTGCGTATGTCAGAAGACGAGTACCTTGCATGGTTCCCCGGATTCAAGGTAAAGAGGCGATTTGAGCACGGACATGACCATTTTGGGCTCATAATCTCCAGATGATCTTGGCTCATAACTCTAATAAAAAATCCGATAAGTATCGCTTGCATGTAACCAAAGGCCATATATAATTATATTTAATCATGTAATACCTTAACATGATGCCTTTTACCTTTATGCTAGCGTCAGTATTCGGCCTTGCTGCCCTTAAAATAAACCTCTACAACCCTCAGAATGTTGATGTATACTCTGCCATTGTTATAGCACTGCTTCTAGGCATTGTGCATGGCATAACCCCAGACGAGCATACATGGCCCATAACATTTTCTTATGCAGTTGGCAGCTACAGTACCAAAGGCGGGGCCAAGGCTGGCATGATCTTCTCTGCAGGCTTTACACTACAACGTGCCATACTCTCTGAAATAGCATATTTCGCACTTGCCGGAATATTCATGACCTCAGCGGCATTCGGAATCACATACGTGCTCGTTGGCATAGCAATGTTCGCAGCAGGCATGTATATAAAGAATAAGAAGATATATCCGCACTGGCACGGGCTTGAAGAGAAGCTGTCGTACTTCTTCGGTTTGCACAAAAAGGACAGCAAAAGCCACAGGCTGGAGGAGGAGCACAAGCTGAACCCACTCGACACAACAGACGCTTCAACCGGTCTCAAGGCCGTTCCGTCCAAACTTGCATTCCTGCACGGCATTATAGCTGGTTTCGGCTTTGGTGCTTTCGCGCTAATAATATATACTGTACTTTCCCCTGCAATGCCAAACGCATGGACCGGATGGATTCCGGGCTTCATGTTCGGCATAGGGACAATGATAATGCAGATTATATTCGGCGCAGGCTTCGGCAGGTGGCTTTCAGTGGCTAAAAAACTCACCCAGCGCGGCATAGCATTCGTTGCAAGGACCATAAGCTCCGACGTGCTATACTACGGTGGACTTGCGTTTGCAATTGCCGGAATAGCCATACTTGCATACCCGCAGATCCTGACCTATGGGATTTCAACCGGCATAAAGATACATAACCTGGGGAACCTTGGAATAGGCTTTTTCATAGTAGTATTTGTAGTTATAGCCATAGGCCTGCTATCTTATTTCAGGGCCATACGCATCGCCAGCAGAACCAGCGGGCTGCACATCTCGCCGAAGTGACGCATGGTCAAAGGCGAATCCATTTGCCTGTACTGCCCGCGAAATGGGTATTGGCTCCGTGTCACGGTATCCTGCTGCGCAGTTCAATGTGGCAAGCGCTATCTATGCGGACGCTTGAATACGATTGACCGAACTGCGCTAAAATGCAGCTGCAAAGCGGTCCAGACTTTGCGTTGCACTTAAGGTATCTGTTGTGGCTTTATGCTTCTTTTATGGCTGCTTTTACCTTTGACATTGTAGCCTGGTCTATCTCAGACATGCCATGGGCTTTCTTGGCATGTGATGCTATCTTTCCCATCAACTCTGTTTCAGAGTTGGCCCGTGCTTCAAAACCACACGACATCCCTATATCCTTGCATGCGAATTTTTTCGCCATTTTTACACCTATTATTTATTTGATCGAGCATATATACGGCTTTCTATGCAACCGTAGAACAACAGGTTATAGCGGCTTGGCATTTGTCTATGCAAAGGCATTAAGAGCTCATACTGTAGCATTTTATGCTTCTCCAGCTTCCACAGAATAAGTAGAATTGTAAAATGTCAAATCCCTACCTGATAATCCGCTGGCCCACGGCAAATGGCTTCTATTTTTCCAGCCACCTTACACACCGTAGGTTTTATTTTCGTTGAATGCGAACATCGGTTTTTCGCACGCAGAACATATCGCATTTATAAGTATAAACAGATACGGTGCGATTCCATCAGAAATCTGAACCCGAAAATTAGTTTTTATCTGGCAAGTCGCCTAAAACGTCATTAGCTAAATTCAGCAGTGCCGATTCCATTAACATTTCCATCGCGGATGGGTTCAATGGAATCATCGTTGATCATCGAGGTCGACCAGAATACTTTAATATATATCATTACATATATCATTAGTGATATAATGAGAAACATAGAGAAAGAAGACGGTGTAGAGAAAGAAGGCTGCGGATGCAGCTGCAGATGCGGAGGTGGAAGCAGAGGAATGCGTAGGCATATGGGCTTCGGTGATATGGCCCTGACAGCTGACGAAACGGCTGAGCGGCTAAGATACTACAAAGATGACCTTGCAGAAGAAATAAAGCTCATAGATAAAAGGATAGCAGACCTCAAAGCAGAAGACACAAGGAAAGGCAGCAAATAGTGCAGGCCATGCCTATAACTTCAGGATACTGTAACTGTGGCCCATTTAGGTTAAGTGTAATTCCTCACGGTCTTCTCAAACCTTATGTTCTCAGACTGATATCAGAGAGGCCTATGTACGGTTTTGAAATAATGGAACAGATATTCGAGAAAACAGGCGGTATGTGGCGGCCTGGTCCTGCAGCTACATACACCACGCTTGAGTGGTTGGAACGGAATGGATATATAAAAGCGCTGGATGCAGGGCAAAGATCCGAAAAGCAGAGAAAACAGTATAAGATAACTGAAAAGGGCTCCAATGCACTCGTAGACTATGTCGAAGCGTCAAAAACGATAGCGAACCGCATGAAAAAGTTCGGATTGATGTATGGTAGCCTTTAACATCGTGAGCGGGAAATCCCACACGCTTTAGTGGTGGGATGAGAGCGAACCGCAGAAAAGTGTATAAAGATGAATAACGATATAAAAGTCATGGAGCTGACAAGGGCCTATAAATTCAGAATCTATCCTGATGCCACAAGGCAGGCAGAGATAGATGAAAGGCTGATCCTCGCGCAGCAGTTCTACAACAAGATGCTTGGGAAGTCGATTGCACCCTACCAGAACGGAAAGACAAAAGTTTCGATGGCCCAGTTCAACAGGTTCGTGAAGGAAATACTCAAAGACGACAAGAAATTCCTGAAACTATATTCGCAGACAAGATGCGAGATAGAATTCAGGCTCCTGAAGGCATACCAGAACTTCTTCAGGAGAACAAAGGAAGGAAACAGAAAACCAGGCTTCCCGAGATTCAGGTCAAGGGACAGGTACAAGTCAATAACATATCCGCAGGACAACGGCTCATTCAGGATAGAAAAAGGAAGGCTCAGGGTATCAAAAATAGGCACAATGAGGATAGAACAGCACAGGAACATAGTAGGAAACGTAAAGACAATGACCATAAAGAGGGAGGGAAAAGAATATTATGCAATCTTCACCTCAGAGCAGATCATAACCCCTCCGAAGATAAACGATACAAATCCAGTAGGCATAGACTTGGGCCTAAACAACTTCATTGCGCTCTCAGACGGTCAGACTATCCAGAAGCCGAAGTTCCTCAAAAAGAGGGAAAAGAGAATTGCAAGATGGCAGAGGATAATCGCAAGGAGGAACAAAGGCTCAGGGAGAAGAGAGAAGGCAAAGTTCAGGCTTCAGGAGGAGTGGAAAGGAATAACAAACCAGTCAAACGACTTCATGCACAAAATATCCGACAAGATGGTCCATGGAGGATATACATCATTTGCAGTAGAGGCATTGCATATAGGCAATATGGTAAAGAACCACAGCCTCGCGCAG
>DAHWIK010000004.1 GCA_027345185.1 Microcaldota archaeon | reverse complement strand
CCTGTTGCGGATGTCCACTCTGATGTGGGCATAAAGTTGCAGATATTCCTTGCCCTCCTTTATTATCTCGTTGAGGAACTGGTTTATTGTTCTCTGTGATATTTTTGAAGATGGATTTGATTTATGCGCCTCTATGGTCTTTTCAAGAAGTTTGTTGTAAAGCCTTTGGGACATTAAAACCGAATCGTCTATGGCTGCCCGCCTCTTCTGATCGGGATATATTCTGAACTTGTAGGAACGCATTGTTTCCATATTCTCCTTTTTGTTTTCCATCCTTATATGCCTTCTCACGCCCCTAACCCACCATTGAAATGATGGGTTTGCGGGGCGAATCATTTATCATTTGGTTATTTTTTCTATTATTTTTAATACTTTGTCGGTATCTGACATGCTTTTTAATATGTAGTCTGATTTGTTCAACTTTAATATGTCTGCCGTGTAGCGTCCTGTGGCTATTGATACCACTTTGATTTGGGCTTTTTTGGCTGCTGCTATGTCGTTTGGAGTGTCGCCAAAATACACCACGTGCCCTTTGATGAACTTTGTTTTGAATTTTCTGTTTGCCTGTTTTATTGCGTTGTCCAGCAGGACCTTTCGCGAGCCGGATACATCACCAAATGCGCCTACGTCAAATGGTCCCTTTATTCCAGCTTTGTTAAGTTTTATCTGAGCTATGGGCTTAATGTTTCCTGTGACTAATCCTAAAACATATCCGTTCCTGTGCAACCTTGACAGGAGAGGCTTTACACCTTCCAGGGCATGGGTATTGTAGTCCTTAAGGTGCATCCTAAAGTACTTGACAAGGAAATAATATAGCCTGTTCAGTTGTTTTTTGGCCACACTGCGCCTTATTCCGCCCTTCTCTGCAAGCTCCAGTAGGGTCTCGGTGTCCACCCTGCCCTCGTAAACCCCGAGCATGTCGATATTTGTGTCTGTATTGAAAACTTTGTTTACAGCATACGCGAAGCGGTTGGAGGTTATTCCGCTTCTTCCGACCTGGTGTATCATCGTACCGTCTATATCGAATAGAAGCAGCACATCCTTCTTATGCTTCATCTTTTCACCCAAGGAATGCGGAGTTGTCGTGAACTCCGATAGAAATGCAGGTCTAAATGTTGCCATAAAATCCCTGTTGGAGCGGAGGAATTCTCCTAACCAAGAAACATTCCAGATTTCGAATAGGCAAGTTCCTGTAAACGGGCGCATTAGTCAGGATGCAGTTGTCGGACCGATTGTTGCTGTGTGGCATGTTTCTTCAACTTATGGAAAGCCCACAGGCTTTAGCCGTGGGTAGTTTAAATTGGAAGCTTGAATACATCACCATACTGCTTCTCAAGCGTCTTCCAGTCGTCGAGGAACTTCTTAAGTCCTGAATCTGTGAGAGGATGGGAAAACATCCTGTCCAGGACGTCTGGAGGCACTGTAGCAACATCCGCCCCGAGCTTTGCGGCTTCTATAAGATGTATCGGGTGTCTTACGCTTGCGACAAGGGTCTGAGTTTTTATTGAGTAGTTCTTGAATATCAGGAGTATATCCCTTACAAGTTCCATGCCGTTTTGGCCGATATCGTCTAGTCTTCCAACAAAGGGGCTGACATAGGTTGCACCGGCCTTGGCGGCTATGAGCGCTTGGGTTGCGGAGAATATCAGAGTAACGTTAATCTTTATGTTCTCCTGCGATAGCGTATGGACCGCATGCATCCCTTCCTTTGTCATTGGTATCTTTACTACAGCATTCTTTCCAAGCTTTGATATGGAGCGTGCCTCGTTTACCATCTTGTCGTATTCTGTCGCAACCACCTCTATGCTTACAGGCCCTGGAACAAGCTTCAGTATTTTTTTTGCTTGGTCTATGGGATTCGCGCCTTCCTTTGCAAGCAGGGAGGGATTTGTAGTAACCCCGTCAACTATGTTCATATCCAGAAACTTGCCTATCAGCTGCGTATTCGCGCTATCTATGAAAAATTTCATCTTACCATCTCCTTTGCCTTGTCGAATATATCTTTTTCGGTGATTCCGTATTTTGACATTACTTCTGTGTCCTTCCCGGATTCGCCGAACACATCCTTGACGGCAACCATTCCTATCGGCGTGGGCCTCTTTCTTGAAAGCAGTTCGGCAACTGCAGAACCTAGCCCTCCATACATGTTGTGGTCTTCTGCGGTTATTACCCTGTTAGTCTCGTTTGCAGCCTTCATTATTGTATCCTCGTCAAGGGGCTTTATTGTGTGGCAGTCTATCACTCTGGCCAATATTCCCTCTTTCTGCAGTCTGTCTGCAGCCTTTAGTGCTTCATGGACCATTATTCCGCATGCGATTATCGCTATGTCCTTTCCCTCCCTGAGCACATTTGCCTTCCCAACACTAATTTTCTGGTCTTGATACAGGTTTGGAACGCTTGACCTTATCAACCTGAGATAGAATGGTCCTTTTGTGTTGGCCATTTCATTCACCAGGGCCTTTGTTGAATACGAATCGGAGGGAACTACAACTTTCATGTTTGGAATTGCGCGCATGATTGCTATGTCCTCTATTGCCTGGTGGCTTCCTCCGTCAGGACCTACGGATATTCCGGTGTGCGCGCCTATTATTTTTACATCAAGCTTGCAATACCCTATTGTATTTCTTATCTGGTCGATGGCCCTTTCAAGGAACACGGCATATGTTCCGCAGAAGACGGTCTTCCCATAAAGGGCAAGGCCGGCGGATATCCCGATCATGTTCTGCTCAGCTATGCCAACATTGAACAGCCTATCCGGAAACTTCTCGCCAAATTGGTGCAGTGACAGAGATTCGGTTGTGTCCGCACCCACTATGACTAAATTTTTGTTTGTGTAGCCTAGCTCAGCCAGCACCGATCCCATTCCTTCTCTCATAGATTCAAGTTTCTGTTCCATGAAGATCATTTTTGGACTCTTAGCTTCTCAAGTGCTTGCTGCACTATTTCTGGAGTAAGCGTCTTGGCATGGTATTCAACCTTGTTCTCCATAAATTCAACACCCTTGCCCTTCACTGTCTTTGCAACTATAACCGTTGGGACAAGCTTGACCTTCTCGGCTTGATTGAGCGCACCCAACACAGCAGCTATGTCGTTACCATTTATTTCTATGACATTCCAGTTGAATGCCTTAAACTTGTCTGGAACTGGATCTGAAGGCATGATCTCTGAGGTAGTTCCCTCCTGTTGCAAGCCGTTCCTGTCTACTATGGCTACGAGGTTGTCAAGCTTGAACTTTGCAGCTGCCATTGCAGCTTCCCATACCTCACCTTCGTCAAGTTCTCCATCACCAGTTATGACATGCACCCTTAATTGCTTTCCATCAAGCCTTGCCGCCAGCGCCATGCCTATGCCCTCAGAGAGCCCTATCCCTTCCGGACCGCCAGGAATCTCAACTCCGGGAACCTTGTTTGGATCTGGATGGCCCTGAAGCCTGCTGTTTATCTTCCTAAGCGTCTTGAGCTCGTCCTTTGGAAAGTATCCTGCCTCTGCCAGGGTTGAATAAAGCGCTGGAGCCGCATGTCCTTTTGAAAGGAGCAACCTGTCCCTATCCGGCCATTTCGGATTCTTTGGATCGTGCTTCATCTTTCCGAAGTAAAGAGACACCAGTATGTCGGTGCAACTGAGCGAACCTCCCGCATGACCGGATTTTGATTCGCCCAGAGTGAGTATTATGTCCTGCCTTATCTGGGACGCCACGCTCTTTAAATATGCAATATCAACTAATCTGTTTGGATTCTTGAAATCTATCTCCTGCATGCAATCCCTAGCTTGTCTTGATAGATATTACCGCCTAAAATATTAAATAGCAACAGCACGGTAAACTCTGTGCCCAGAATAAGCACCAATTATTCCGATTCTATGGGGTTCTCGACCAACTGCGGGCTTGTAGTCCTTGTTGGTGCAATCTTTTCAGAGGACTTGAGGCAGGTGACAAGATAGAGCGATAACGGCGGTATAAGGTAGATTGTATATATTATTTCGGATTTGAAATATATGAGGACTGCTACTAGGGACAGGAACGCCAATGCTCTGCCTGCTGTGATGTAGTATTCTCTGTCTATCCAGAAATAGATTCTGTTTATCTTGCTGTCTTCTATCATTTCCAGAAAGTTGGACCATGCCTGGTTCTGAAACGGAGTGGAGAACACCGTGTACACTATTGTGAATGCGAATATTGCAGTAAGGCTGCTGAAATAACTTGGGAAAAGCAGGGGTATTGAAGATACTATAGAAGCCAAGATGCCGATTTTAATGAATGCGCCCCAGTATTTGTGTTCTATCTTGGCCAAATAGTTTGAGAATAGGGCTATTACAAGGATCATGCTTCCATATACGCCGGCCACCACATAGCTGTTTGTTAGAAGGAATACATAGATCGGGAGCAGGATGGTGAAAGGTATGCTGAACAGCTGCGAGAATAGATAGTAGGACTTGAAGTGGTTGTAGCCTTTGTACTTTATCGGATAATCTCCAATCCTGAACTTTATGGCCTTCTGCTCTTTTGGCAGTTTTACTATTGCAAGAGTATATGCTGAGACCAGAAGGATTATTGCTGCGGCTATAAAATCGTAGGAAAATCTCAGCGGGCCGGCAAACTGCGAATATTCTATCATGATTCCTGCAACTGTTGGCGCTATAAGGTTCACTGCGTCGCCTATCACGCTTACTTTGAGCACGAAGTCCTTCCTGTCTGTGCCTTTGGACAGATCTGAGTTCAGGATGTTGTTTCCGAGCCAGTACGTGCCTATTGAACCCCCATAAAGGAAGCCGAAGACCAGAATATTGGAGACGAAAAGAGCTGCGGCAAGTATGAGTACCAGTGTGATTGCACGTATGGCTGCGCCGAGGATATAGAGGTCCTTTGGCTCAAGGTAATCAAGCGCGTACACCGTTGCAAAATAGAACACCTCCAGGCTTCCGTAAAATAAGATGTTGAAATATATAACCCCTAGCAGAGATGCAGTTGCAAGCACGAAGAGATTAAGGAATACGCCAACCATTCCGGTGGAGAAGTTGTATAGGTTGAATGAGATATAGTACAAACGAACTTTGTTCATATTCATGGAGAACCGATGGATATTTGAATTAACAATCTTTTAAAGATTGCTTTGGTTGCCGTACAGTAATTGATTCAGACCTTTGATCAATCGTTCTTTTCGACAAGGAGAGCTACTGCTAGGTTGGTTATGTCATCTGGCTTTGCAATCCTGACTAGCAGTACGCTTCTTGAAATGTTCTGTGCCGACATGTCCTACAAAGCAGCCGCAGTAGCAGCCGTGGCCCGCCTAACATCACCGAAGGTGGTTCAGGAGGCGGACTGGAGGATGCCGCAAAGCTGGAGCTTCTCTACATGAAACCCTACATGGATGGCTATAATATTGATGTGCAGTCATGTAGAGAGAAAATAAGATATTTACGGGCGAATCCCTAGTAACATTTCTCTACATGAAATAGGCTTGGCATGTAGAGAACGTAAACCATGTAGAGAAAATGCCAAAATAATGAAAAGGGAGCTATCTACGAAGCGAAACGTTTTATATGTGTAACTACCATATGATTACAGCGACAGATGAATTTTATGCGATTTAGGGTATTGATAGAGAAAGATGAAGATGGCATCTATCTGGGCAAGGTACCTGACCTGCCGGGATGCGCTACCGAAGGCAGGACTAAGAAGGAACTTATGAAGAACATGAAGGAGGCCATTCAAGCTTATATGGAATCTTTGAAGAAGCACGGCGATCCTATCCCTGTAGAATCGGTGCAGATAAGTGTCTAGGCTTATACCGCTTGATTATGACAAGGTAATAAAGGCTCTTTCTAAAGTTGGCTATGTGGTAAACCATCAGAAAGGAAGCCATATTGTAATGCACCTTGACAGGAAGGACAGATACGCTAAATTATTCGGAGATAGAAAGCCAGAGTACATGATAGTGGTTCCTGCCCATAGGCCGATAGGCAGGGGCATGGTAAGGACCATCATGAGCGAGGCTGACTTGTCAGTTGACGAGTTCAATAGCTTGGCGTAACCCTAGCCCTTTAGCTACGCCAACTCATGCGCCTACGGCTTATGAGGGCTAACGAACCCACGTTCTGCAAGCTAGCCGCTTAGCAAGCGGGATTTTGCGGGTGGGTCAAAATCAGCCTTAACGCCGCCATGTCCTACAAAGTAGCTGCAGCGACCGTAGCCCGCCTAACACCACAGAAGGCGGTTCAGGAGGCTGGCGGAGGCTGCAAGGCGGGAGTTTCTCTACATGAAACTCTACATGGACGGCTATAATACCGATGTGCAGTAGTTCCTCGTGAAAAAGTCATGTTTTGAGAGATTCACTCGATACTCTTCTCTACATGGATTGTCTAAGTCATGTAGATAACTTTGCGGCATGTAGAGAAATCGCTTAAACTGCTTGGAAAGCCATCGTAGTCAGCCCCAAACGTCGCTTACGAGTGCCTTTACGGACTTGTACTTATGCACCTTTCCAGTCCTAAGCTCCTCAAGCCCTATATCCAAGCAGGTAACCTTCTTTTTCTTCATGGCATTGGCTATCAAAGTGATTTGGACTTCAAGATTGCCGAGCCTTCTTTCTATAGTGCTCATTTCCATCCTTGTATTCGCTATGGTAATATTATGCCCGTGCAATTATTTAAGGACTGTTATCCAATTTTTGAGCCTTTCGGCTTTCTCTACTGAAAACGCCTCGCCCACCGCTTTGTAAAGCTCGTCATTGCGTGTGTTTATGTATGTCATCGTGGTGCTAGGGTCGCTACGCCGTTCTGGAATCAGAGGTTAGGAAAGACCCCAATTCCATAGGTCTTGATCCTTCGATAAGCTTCTTGCACGAGCTATCGAACAGCAGAGCCTCACTCGTGTACGACGTTCAGGAGCTTTATAGGTGGCTGGTAGACCTATCTGTGATACAGTTACTAGAAGAAAAGAAGCTAAAGAAGGCAGACTTTATCGTAACCGAGAACTACAACATAAGGCTAAGGGAGAATACGGCTAAGGCACTAATAGAGAAGATAAGGCTGAACTTCAATGCCAGAGCGGTATACAACGGCAAATACTACAGCTACCAGAACATTCTGTATGAAAACGTTAGGTTGCTGGCAAACTACATAATCGGCAAGTCGGGCAAGCTTCAATTCAAAGTACCAGAGTTCAAGATAATGCGAGAGGATAACACAGATGTTCGCAACAAGGTGCTTAGCCTAACGCCAGAAGACCGCAAGAGGTTAGGCATAAATAAGTCAACTCTGTGGTATATGCAGAAGCACATAAAAGAGGGAAAGAGAATCAAGGTTTATGGCAAGGTTATGGGTAAGATTAGGTAAGATGATGAATGAGTTTAATTCTTATTTCAATGAAGTATTTAAAGAATATGAACGTGGTGAGTCTGGAGAACTTACCTTTAGAAGTTATCTCAAAGACTTATTCAAAGAGCTATTTCCAGATTTCAGTAGTTGGACATTTCACGACGTAGATGCCCATTCTTCCGCTAATGCGGAAGTTCCATAAACTTTTCCTGTGTATCAAAATAAGACGGCAGCAACACGTTGGCGACCTGTTGCATGGATCCATATTATGCTGAGCGGAGCTGCCGCCATTTCTGACGGCAGACTGCCGTATCCTGACTCAATGAGTATATCAAAAACAAAGAATAAGAAACCTGCGCCTTTCGGCGGAACATCGAAGAGAGAGTATAAGGGAACAAATGTTCTCCAGAACATATCCCAGATATTGACAA
>DAHWIK010000047.1 GCA_027345185.1 Microcaldota archaeon | reverse complement strand
GACACAGGTTTCATGCCAAAATCCTCTCGTCAAGAACGTAAAACTCCTCAAAAAATTCATGACAAATCTGACACTGACCGTCATTTATCCTGAGGGTAGGTTCAAATTTCAGGTTGTCAGCAACGTTTCAGAGCCAATTTTGGCACTTTTTGGTGATTTCTGGCAGAAATACCAGACAAAAGACATAGAATCCCGCTGGTAAAATCAGTTTGGCGGATTGATTCAGAGAAGAAGGTTAGAGTGAAATGTCATTTTGGCGGAGTTAAGTCACTTAACAGAACAGTCGCAAAATAGGGCAGTCATTTCCTGTTATTCAGGCAAGGTATCAAAACTTCCTGGAGAGGAATGGCCTCGTTGGCAAGATACTGAGTCTGGACTGGACAAGTGCGATGTTGGAGGGCAGTATGTCAGAAATTGCGGCATACGGCTATTCAAAGGACAAAAGACCAGACAAGAGGCAGATAGCAATAGGAATTTCGATAGGATCAAACACCATCCCTGCCGCTATTACGATACAAAAGGGAAACAGGAATGACAAGAAGCACTTCGTACAGACGTATAACGCCGTGAAAAGAGTGCTGCAGAAAGGATCGCTTCTCGTGTTTGATTGCGGCGCGAACACAAAGGAAAACAAGAAGAGAATAGTCAAGGACGAATACGGATATCTGACATTGAGGCCAAAACACGTTGGTACATACAGATGGTATCTGGACATGTTCAAGAGTTCTGTGCCTATTCAGATAACCATAAAACCAAAGGTTGCAGAAGGAGAGGGATATGACACTGAAGTTGGATCAGGCAGGGAATATCTTTGTGTCAAAATCAATGATGATGAGGAGTTCAAGTACGTATATTTTTCCAAGGATCTCTTCGAAGACCAGATTAGAAAGAAGGTAAAGAAATTCAAGAGACAGATCGGGAAGGGAAACGACCTTGACAAAAAGGCTAAGAAGCACAAGGCAATCGAAATGATACCCTCAGACGTTGGGTGGATAGGCATTTATCCGGAAATTCAGAAAGTTCTACAAACCATAGATAATCCATACATAAACGGTCTAGACGGTTTCTTCATACTGGAAAGTTCTGTAGACATGGATCCTGAAAAGGCATTGCTCATATACAAAGATGGGTGAAAGGCAGAGAAATTCATACAGGCACTGGACCACAGATACGATAACCGGCATCGTCTTCCTATCCTTCCTCGCAAAATCCATAGAGAGTTTGCCACTGCTTTATGCGAAGAGTCCCATCGACAATAATGTGAAGCTACTCAAAAAATCCCTGATAAATTTGACAGCGACAATTGTAAAGCCTGATAATGCCTTCAAATTCACTCTTGTCAGCAACATTTCGTCCCAAATACTGGCAATATTCAGTGATTTTCTAGATAAATACGGTACAAAAGACCTGAACCTGCGTTGGTAAATCGTATTTGGCGAACTGGTCTACGCATTAGGACTAGAGGTAGGGATCACATTTGGTGAGGTTAGGTCACATGCCAAAGGGTTAAAATCCTTCGGCTTCTAATACGAATAGAGAATTTCTACAAGGCAAGATTTGCAAAAATTTTAGGCGGATAAGATGAAACTTGATTTTGATCCAAGAAAAAATATAACTAATTTTGACTATGTAATAATATTATTTAAAAAATTACAAAATAAAATACACAATTTTTTAGTAATAAGGGATATAGTAAAGAACTGGCCGGATGTACTTCTTTTTAGGCTTGGTGTAAAAAGGAGGGGGAAATTTGTTATGGAATTAGAAAATGGCCCTAAGATTAGAATAGATAAACCACAAGATTATTTTGATTTTTGGAATACTATGGATGGTCAAGTTGCTTTAGTAAGGCAAAAGGGCTATGATAGGAGTATATAGATAATTGCGCTGTTTAATTTACATTTATATACTTTGTTATTGACAATAGAATATGCATAAATTGACCGGATACCAGATACCTCATCAAGTTCTTGAACATTACAGATTCAGAGCAGTGGAACTGAGAAAAGAAGGAAAGAAAGTAAATGACATTGCACATTATTTTGGTTTGAACAGAGTTACTGTTTCGTATTGGTTATCAAGATACAAGAAAGAGGGAAAAGAAGCACTAAAGAGCAAGAAGGCATCAGGACCACAATTAAAGTTGTCTGCAGGAGAGATGGTAAGACTACTCAAAGAACTTAAACTTCCAGCAACAGAATTCGGATTCGATACTCCATTATGGACATGTAAACGTGTAGAATATCTAATCCAAAAGATAACGAAGAAAGAACTCGATAACTCAAATGTGTGGCGTTTACTGAGGAGATTAGGTCTAACCAATCAAAAGGGAGAGCGTAGGGCACTTGAGCAAAATCCAAAAGTAACGAAGAAATGGCTACGGGAAGAGTGGCCAAAGATACTTGCTCATGCGAAACGTTGGCAGGCGATAATCTATTTTCAAGATGAAGCAGGCGTGGCAGTGAATGCGGTTATGGGCAAAACTTGGGCACCAAAAGGAAAAACGCCCATAGTGAAATTGACCGGCAATCGTGGGGGAATTTGTGTGTCTTCTGCAATAAGTCCTGCTGGTAGATTAGTGTTTAGAGTAGAAAAGGGGACAGTTACCTCGTTTACATTCATTGAATTTTTAGACGAAATAAGAAAGCATCATAAAAATAGGAAAATAATAGTTATTGCAGATAATGCGCCACAGCATGTTGCACAACGAGTTCGTGATTATGCAGAGAGAAATAAGAAGTCCTTTGCTCTATACTTTCTTCCAACATATTCTCCAGAACTTAACCCAGACGAACATGTTTGGGGCTATCTGAAGAGCAATAAGTTGAAATCCCATTTGGCAAAGAACAAGAAAGAGTTAACAGAGATCACTACTAAGGCTATGACGTCAATACAGAAAAATCCAACCTTACTAAGATCATTATTCTATGGTTTGTCGAGTGTTTATGTAAAATAAGCTACGCAATTATCTATAGATATAATTAATTCGAAAAAAAAAATAAAATTTAAGTTTAACAGAAATGTGTATTTTACTTATGATTCCGGTAAGCAATTAGCTAATACTATGGGTATGGTACTTGAACAATTTATAGAGCAGGAATATAAATGGCTAAATGTTAAACATAAAGATGTAATCGATATTGGTGCAAATATAGGAGATAGTGCAATATATTTTGCTTTAAATGGCGCAAAGCATATTTATGCATTTGAACTATATCCGTATTCTTATAATTTAGCTATTAAAAATATAAATTTGAACGAGCTTAACAATAAGATTAGTTTATTTAATCAGGGCGTTGGCACTAAAAAATCAAGTATAATGATTAAACGTAATTTCAAAAATTATGGAGGCACGGATTTAAAAGCCTTTGATAAAGGCGATATAATAAACATAACAACGCTGGAAGAGATTGTGAACAAATTCAAAATAAATAATGCCGCACTCAAAATTGATTGCGAAGGTTGCGAATATAATATAATTTTAAATGCCTCTGATGATACACTAATGAAGTTTAATCAAATAATAATCGAGTACCATTACGGCTATTTAAATTTGAAATCAAAGCTTGAAAAATCTGGTTTTATAGTAAAAAATACATTTCCTAGATATTCTTTTAATACTGAATCAGAAAATCACGATATGATAATAGGTTTTCTGTATGCGACTTTACCTTTATAGCTTTCCTTGAAAGGAATACGACACTTTAAATCAAATATGAGGAGGTGGGCAAAGTACTCTTGTTTGTCGATAAAGGTCAAACTGCATGAATTCAATTCAATAAATGACCTTATCTACGGGTACAACGAAGTCAAACCATATCTTAATCTGAAATGAAAAATCAGACCGGCTCGAACTTGTAGTGGTAATAAATTGGGCCCTCGTCACCGTCAACGTACATCGTCCTGAATACGGCCCTGACCTTTGTGCCTATTTCTATGGCTTTGCCATTATCTATTATGTGACCTTCCACTTTTGGGCCCTCGTCAAGCGCTATAATGCCAACGATATAAGGCGCCTCGTCCTTGAACATGTCAGGAGGCACCATTATCTTGGTGAATGAAACTACCTCCCCATTGCCTGTGAACTTCTTGTCTACCATCTTCGTCTCCCTGCCGCACTTCCTGCAAACTATCCTCGGAGGGAAGTGCTTCGCTCCGCAGGTCTTGCATTCGCTTCCAATTATGTTGTATCTCGCGCCGATCTTCCTCCACAGACTTGCTGACGGTTTTTCCATAATATCAATTCGATCTTCCAAATATATGCACTACAGCTGTAGCGCCGCTTCCTCCAACGTTGTGAGTCAATCCTATCTCTGCCCCGTTTACCTGCCTATTGCCCGCCTCTCCTCTAAGCTGCCATACGACTTCGACAGCCTGCTTGACTCCTGTCGCCCCTACTGGGTGCCCGCAGCCCTTGAGTCCCCCGCTTGTATTTATGGATATCTTACCGTTAAGGGCGGTCTCCCCGTCCAGAACCGCCTTCCCTGCCTTGCCCTTCTCGTAGAATCCGAGGTCCTCCATTGCCATTATCTCTGCTATCGTGAAGCAGTCGTGCACCTCTGCAAGCTTTATGTCATTAGCCTTAACCTTTGCGCGCTTGTATGCCTTCTCGGCAGCCAGCGATGTTGCCTTTATCCCTGTCAGCGACTCCCTTTCCGCAAGCCTTAGCGTGTCGCTGGCCTGTTCACTTGCCAGTATCTTTATTGGAGTGTCGTTGTACTTCTTCGCAACTTCAAGCGGTGCCAGGACCAGGGCAGCAGCGCCGTCAGATATCGGCGAGCAATCGAACAGCTTGAGAGGGTCAGATACCATCTTGGAGTTAAGCACCTCTTCAATGGTAAGCTTCTTGTGGAACTGCGCATACTTATTCAGATAGGCGTTTGCATGGTTCTTCACAGCCACGCCGGCGAGCATCTCTTCTGTTGTTTTGTATTCGTGCATGTGCCTCTTAGCCATCATTGCATAGAGGCCTGGGAATGTTATGCCCTGGAAGAGCTCCCATTCTTGGTCTCCTGCACCGCCCAGGGCAGTGCCTGCCTCAGCCGAGGGCACGTCCGTCATCTTCTCAACCCCTCCTACAACAACGATGTCGTGTATTCCGCTTGCAACTGCCATGTAGCCTAGCCTGAGCGCACTCCCGCCGCTGGCGCAGGCGTTCTCTATCCTGACCGCAGGAATATTCTTGAATCCGAGCTGGTCTGACATGAGTGCGGCTATGTGCTCCTGGCCTGTGAAGCTTCCGGAGGCCATCGTGCCCCCAAATATCATCTCTACGTCATTGCTGGTTATACTGGCGTCCTCAAGTGCTGCAACCCCCGCCTCTGCCATGAGCTCCTTCAAACCGGAGTCCCACCTCTCCCCAAACTTCGAAAGCCCCACCCCTACTACAGCAACATCTCTCATTGTCATCTACCCTTTATGAAATCCTTGTCCTTTAGGTAAGTAGCATAATCCACATATTTCTTGTTTGTCTCCATAAGCTTCCTAACGCCGGTTATCCTGCTTCTCTTAGAGTCTATATTGTCAGTCACTTCTATGGCGAAGGAGTCGCTTCCGGCTCCGGATCCGAAGCTTGTAACCATTATCTTGTCCCCGGGCTTGGAGATATCTAGCGTGGCTGCAAGGCCGAGCATCGATGCGCCGGAGTAGGTGTTGCCTATCAGCGGAGTGAGAAGCCCTGGCGCAATCTGCGCATCCGAAAACCCTAGCTGCTTTGCAACCATTACTGGGAACTTTCCGTTTGGCTGGTGGAATACCGCGTATGCGAAGTCTGCTGGCTTTAATCCGGTATTCTCGAAAAGCAGCTTTGTCGCATTTGTTGTGTGCCTGAAGTATCCGGGTTCGCCGGTGAACCTTCCGCTGTGCGTTGGAAACGCGGCGCCCTCCCTCCTCCAGAAATCGGGGGTGTCGGATGTATAGCTCACCGTCTTGATTATGTTAGCTATGATTTCCTTCTTCTCCCTGCCTATGATGAACGCTGCGCCCCCTGCGCTTGCAGTGTATTCAAGCGCGTCGCCAGGCCTGCCCTGCGAGGTGTCCGTGCCTATTCCCATCCCGTATTCTATCATGCCACTGTCTACCAACCCCATCGATATCTGCACTCCTGCAGTTCCTGCCTTGCATGCAAACTCAAGGTCCGCAGCCATTATGTTGTTTGATGCCATTATTGATTCTATAACGACTGTGGCTGTAGGCTTTACCGCGTAGGGATGGGATTCTGATCCTACGTATACTGCCCCAAGCTTCTTTACATCTATTCCTGAATGGAAGACTGCCCTCCTTGCAGCTTCTACGGCTATTGTTGCGGCATTCTCGTCCCTTCCTGGGACACTCTTCTCCTTGAGATTAAGTCCTGCCTTGATCGCATTGGCATCCTCTCCCCATACCTTCGCTATCTCCTCTACCTTTATCCTGTATATGGGCACATGCGCTCCGTATCCTACTATTCCTGACATCATTCCACTTATTTGTACTCATCAAGTATCTCGTTTACCTGCTGCTTGGTCGGCATCGGCTGCTTCAGCAGCGATCCCTTCCGAAGCGTCATGTCGAGCTGCGCATAGTCCGGCCTCTCTATCCTGTAGAAGAGTCCGATTGGCACCTTCTCCCAATTGGTCTTCTCTGTCTCAATCGACTTCTCCATCGCGCTGCTTATGTTTGTAGGGTCATGGCCTACGGATTCAAGCTTGTAGACCCTCTGCCTGAACCAGTCGTAGGTGTTGACATTGTTGAACGTCACGCACGGGCTGAACACGTCTATCATCGAGAATCCCCTGTGCTGTATGCCTCCCTTTATCATCTCTGCCATGTGCATCGGGTCACCTGAGAATGCCCTTGCCACGTATGTTGCACCTGCCGCAAGCGCTATTCCGACAGGATTTTCAGGATTCTCTATTGATCCGAACGGAGTCGACTTCGTCTTTGCCCCAAAGAGGCTCGTCGGCGACGCCTGTCCTGTTGTGAGTCCGTATATCTCATTATTCATGATTATGTAAGTGATGTTGACATTCCTTCTGGCATTGTGTATCAGGTGGCCCACACCGATTCCGTATCCGTCCCCGTCTCCTCCTGTGCCTATCACAGTCAGGTCGTCATTTGCGAGCTTTAATCCAGCAGCCACAGGAAGCAGCCTTCCGTGGAGGCTGTGCACGCCGAACGTGCTGAATGGATGCGGCATTGCAGAGCTGCATCCTATCCCAGAGACTATGACCACGTTCTCCTTGGATATCCCAAGGTCGCTTAGCGCCTTGTTTATCCCTGCCTGGACTCCGAAGTCTCCGCACCCGGGACACCATATCTGCTTTACTCCTGAAGTAAGAACCTGTTTCGGCTTTGCCGCAGCGGCAGGTTCTGGCGATCGGTTTACGTCTGTCATAATATCCTCATTTGTTTGTAAGTGCAATTGCTTCGTTGGCTATGCCTTCTGCAGTGAAGGCCTCGCCGTCGTACTTGAGTATGCTCTTTGTAATCTCTATTCCGGTGTTCATCCTTATCATCTGCGCCAGCTGCCCCGTGTAGTTGCCCTCCACGTTTATGAGCTTCTTTCCCTGAAGCATGTTCTTGGTCTTCTCCTTGTCGAGTGGCATAAGATAGTTGAATGAGATGAGCCCAAAGTTCTTCCCCTTTGATTTGAGTATGTCAATTGCATCAAGTGCAGGCCCGGTTGTAGAACCGAAAGTCACCAGGAAATAGTCCGCGCCGTCGTTCAGAACCTCTGGCACGAATATCTTCTCGTTCTTGAGCATAGTCTCAATCTTCCTCATCCTCTTGGAATGCATCTTGCTCCTTACATCTATTGCCCAGTCAAGCCCCGCGTACATATCGGTGACAAGATCGCCTAATTCATTGTGTTCATCGCTTCCTGCAACGAACTCAAGGCCTTTTGAGCCTGGGAATGCCCTGGGAGAAACTCCGTCGTCTGTGATTAAGTACCGTTTGAATCTGCCGCCATCAGCATTCTCAGTCACTATCTTCCCCCTGTCTATACTGACTCCATCAACATCAAACCCCTCAACCGTCTCGACATGCTCGGAGAGGTAGAGATCCATCATGACTATAACCGGAAGTTGGTACTTGTCGGCAAGGTTGAATGCATCTGCTGTAAGCTTAAAACTCTCATCTATGCTTCTAGGCGCGACAACTATCCTCGGAAACTCCCCCTGCGACGCGTGCATGACAAATAGTATATCTCCCTGCTCAGTCTTTGTAGGAACGCCTGTGCTGGGCCCAGACCTCTGCGATTCCACCACCACAAGCGGAGTCTCTAGCATTCCTGCAAGCCCAAGCCCTTCAACCATGAGCGAAAATCCCCCTCCACTCGTTCCGCACATTGCCCGCACCCCTGCCGATGACGCCCCAATTGCCATGTTTATTGCGGCAATCTCATCCTCAACCTGTTTCGGCATGACTCCTTTGTCTTCATGGGATGCAAACCAGTGCAGTATGCTGCTTGCCGGTGTCATCGGGTATGCCGAATAGAACTTGCATCCAGCAGCATACGCTCCAACAGACAAGGCAGTATTGCCATCAAGTGCATATCTATGTTTTCCGTCTCCTTTGAGCGTGTAAAGCGTTTGAACTCCCATGTAGTTGTAACCGCCAGTTGCAGCCTTGATGTTCTGCGCGACCACGTTGTCACCCTTTCTCCCAAACTGGCCCTTCAGTACGTCGTTGAACACTGCTATGTCTATTCCTATGAACTTAAGTGCGGCTCCAAGCGCCACTGTGTTCCTCATTATGGGATCTCCGCTTGCTGCAACGGCTATGTCTAGAAGCGGTATTGGAACAAGCTTGTATTTGCCAGCGTCGAGCGAGTCCACCTTTACCTTGGACGGATCGTATATTACCACCGCCTTATCGTTCAGGTGGCTTTTCTGGTTCTCTATCGCGTCCTGGTTTATAGCTATAAGTATGTCTATTCCTTCACCATAGCTCCTTAGCTGCGAATCACCTATCCTCACCTGGTACCAGCAATGCCCCCCTCTTATTATCGATCCATACCCTCTGTATGCCACTACATGAAGGCCTATCCTTGCCGCAACCTTTATTATGAGTGCGCCGCTGGACTCAACCCCATCCCCGTGCGCCCCTGCAATCCGTATCGAAATGCTTGTCATTTGAAACAGCCAGTCTGATGTTAAGGAAATTTCGCCTATCAGTATTGTTTGATCCATGGTGGTTATTTAAAGCCCATCTTGCAAGTTAGACAATCACCAAACCCATATTTGGTATTTTAATAGGACGCTTTTTCAACTAAGTCATGAATAGGGATTTCCGTGAATAATGATGATAAGGAAGAGCTGATAAAGAGGGTGGTCCGCGGAGAGGTTTCATTGCACCAGATAGACAATGAAGTCCGGGATGCCAATGATGCAGTAGAGATAAGGAGGCGTGCATTGGAGAAGCTTGCCGGAACAAGCCTCCAAAGCATTGGCTCTGCAGAGATTGACTATTCGGCAATAAAGGGAAAGAATGCCGAGAACGTGATAGGCATGACCAGCGTGCCAACCGGTTCTGTCGGTCCGATAAAGATAAACGGGGGCTTCTTCTCCGGGGAGACATTCGTTCCTCTGGCAACTACCGAAGGCGCCCTTATAGCGAGCATAAGCAGGGGAATAAAAGCAATAAACCTCAGCGGCGGTTCAACAGTAAGGATAATTGAGGATGGGATGACAAGGGGACCGGTGTTCACGTTCAATTCAGTTGTAGACGCGGAAAGATTCACGAATGAATGGCTTCCAAGGAGCTTTGAAAAGCTCAGGCAGGCAGCCGAAGGCACCTCAAAGCACGGCAAGCTCAAGAGCATAAAGCCCACGGTAAGGGGAAACAACGTCTTCCTGAGATTCAAGTACAAGACAGGGGATGCGATGGGCATGAACATGGCGACAGTGGCAACTGAAGCCGCGTGCAGCTGCATAGAGGAGAACTTCAAGGGAGCCAGGCTTGTCGCTGTGAGTGGAAACTTCTGCTCTGACAAGAAGCAGTCGCTTGTGAATGCTCTTGAGGGAAGGGGAAAGACCGTAGTTGCAGAGGCGGTCATAACAGACGAGGTGTTGAGGAGCGTATTCAAGGCAACCGCAGAGCAGGTCCACGATGTAAACTACAAGAAGAACTGGATAGGCAGCGCGACAGCAGGAAGCCCCACCCAATTCAATGCGCATTTCGCAAACAGCATCGCAGCGATCTTCCTTGCTACGGGTCAGGACATAGCGCAGGTGGTGGAGAGCAGCAGCGGATACACCATAACGGAAGTAAGGGGAAAGGATCTGTACGTATCTGTAACTCTGCCATCACTAGAGGTAGGCACTGTCGGAGGAGGGACAGGGCTGCCGACACAGAGGGAGGCGCTTTCAATCATGAAGGTGCGCGGAGGCGGCGACCCAGATGGAAGCAACGCCATGAAATTGGCAGAGATCATTGCCTCTACAGTAATGGCCGGAGAGCTGAACCTGCTGTGCGCACTTGCTACAAGGGAGCTAGGGAAAGCGCACCAAAAGCTTGGAAGGAGCAAGGTATGATCCAGGTCCACGGCAAGGTGCGCGCTAATCAAATCTATTCAAAACCGCATAAAGCATACATCCTTTTAAACATTTACCATAATACATTTATCATCCGGTGCTCAAAATGGCTGAAGATGATACTCACAAACACGAGGGCCACGACCATCACGATTCGCACGAACACGAGGCCCACGGGCATCACCATGAAGCGCACGAACATCACGCAGAGCATGAAATGCACGATCATCACGCCTCCGCATCAAAACCGGCAAGCAATGTAATAATGTGGATTGGGTTCGTAGTCGTGCTGTTGGCAGTGGCAGCTGTTTCTTATACTTTAGGCACACACGCAGCGACCAGCAGCTCAAGTCCTCAAACCACGCAGATCCAGCAAAGCACGCTGAACTCAAGCTTGCAGAACGGACGTGCAACAACCATACCTCCGCAGCCGGCTCCTCCAACGCAGATAAGTGTCAACAGCGTCAAATACTTCATTACCCCGGCAGAGGCAGCGTCAATAATCGGGCCAGGAGGTAGCAGCGCAATCGCTTCAACGACAAAAGCGCAACTGAATTCATCTTTTGTGCAAAACTACAGCATATCCAGCGAATACCAGGCACAGTATAACAACAACGCCACAAATACCATAGTGAAAAGCAATCTGGCAGAATTCATAATAGTCTCCACAAAGTCAAATTCCATATACGCCCTTGACCTGGGCAGCTCAAAGGCTGCATTTAATTCAACTTTCTTAAAAGGCATAAAGTCAACAAATTCAACATATGTAACAAACCAGACAGTAGACGGAATGACCTATTCATTTTTCAGCTTTGTGGCGCCGCTGCCACCAGCTAACTATTCTGCAACCCAGACTACGATATTCGGCTTCAGGAATAACACCTTTGCATCAATACAACTATTCAGCACAAACACCTCAAGGATGGCAAACGCAACGCAGATAGCATCTATTGCCGCCGCGCACCTGAACTGACAACCTTGCGCATTCAAGTGCAAAATTCAGGTCCAGGCTGTCAATGCGCAAGCCAATCCGTGCCACTATTCGGCTGCGGATTTAAGATGTCAAGAAGAGATGCAATAGGTATATAAACATATTCAAAAGAATATACTAAATTACTAATTCCTTAGGAGTTATCATGCCCCAGAGAATGCGAAAAGGTTCCATGGAATTTTGGCCTCATAGGAGAGCCAAGAGACAGATGCCAAGGGTAAGGACCTGGCCCAAGTCAGCAGAGCAGGGCTTTCTCGGATCCATAGCATTCAAGGCAGGGATGACCCACGTCATGATGGTAGACGACAGCGCCTCACCTGCAAAAGGGACAGAAATAGCCAGGGCGGTGACAGTGCTGGAGGTGCCAAAGATCTATATCTATGGTATAAGGTTCTACGGGACGAAATACCTGTACTCACAGCCAGCAGGTGAATCATACGATGCAGCTCTTGCAAAGAGGGTGGGCATAAAGGAGGCAAAGCAGAACCTCAGCGAACTAAAGTCAAACTCCGCGGACTTCATAGACGCCACGGCATTGGCGTTCATGGATGCAAGCAATCTGGGCTTCGGGAACAAGAGGGTAATGCGGTTTGAGATAGCAGTCGGAGGAAAGGACGTGAATGACAAAGTTGCGTTCATAGAAAAATGGATTGGAAAGGAGGTAAAGGCCGCAGACGCCATCGGAGCAGGCGATTACGTTGATGTTACAAGCATATCAAAAGGAAAGGGATGGGCAGGAGTAATAAAGAGATTTGGAGTGGCAAGGAATACCAGAAAGGCTACGGGAAAGGTAAGGCACCTGGGAGTGCTGGGTCCATGGCATCCAGCGAAGGTCATGTTCACAGTCCCTCATTCAGGTCACATGGGATACAACTACAGGACCGAGCTTAACAAGAGGGTGCTTAAGATAGGGACAGACAAGGACGCAGCCACTGTCAACACAGAGGGAGGCTTCATAAACTACGGCGTGGTGAAGAACGATTTCATAGTCCTCGATGGCTCAATACCCGGACCTGCAAAGAGGCTGATAAGGCTTAGAAAGTCGATAAGAAGCGCAGCGCCAAAGAAGGAGCCGCAGATAAACTACATATCAACAGCGTCAAAGCAGGGAGCATAATATGGATGTTTTTGGATTAGATGGAAAAGTTGCTAAGAGCACAGCCTTGCCTAGGATATTCTCCGGAGAGTTCCGCGAGGATATAGTCAGGAGGGCGCTTCTATCCGAGCAGAGCAGAGGATATCAGCCCCAGGGCCACTTCATAAGGGCAGGATTCGAGACAACCGCAGTTTACGTAGGCAAATACAGCGCCGCATACAGGAGAGGGAGGCACATGGGAATAGCAATAAGACCTAGGCAGAAGCTTGGAGGCGGCGCGCAGGGCGATGTAAGAAGAATACCGTCCGCCACAAAGGGGCACAGGGCGCACCCGCACAAGATAGAGAAGATAATAGAGGAGCAGATAAACAGGAAGGAATACGAACTTGCAATAAGATCCGCAATAGCCGGGTCATCAAACGTAGCTCTGGTAAAGTCGAAGCATCTTACTGAGGCAAAGGAGCTCCCCATAGTAATAGATGACAAGCTAGAAGCAGTAACAAAGACAAAGGAGCTCATCAAGGTGCTCGATGCGCTCGGAGTGTCTGCGGACGTAGAGAGGTCACATGACCCAACGGTAAGGAGAGGGCTGAAGAGGCTGTCGTCAGTAAGGCACTTCAGGAACAGCGTGCTCATAGTTTCAAAGTCCTCCGGAAATATCGAGAAGGCAGGAAGGAACATACCCGGGGTGGATGTGTGCACAGTAAGCGATCTTACTGTAGGGAAGCTTGCGCCTGGGGCAAGACCAAGGCTAGCAATATGGACTGAAGGCGCAGTTTCAAGCGTGGAATCTGCGCTATCAAGCGGGGCAATAAAGAGCAGGAGATGACTTTATGAATTCACTTAATTCACTTGTATATCCGTTGTCAACAGAAAAAGCCTTAAATATGATAGACAGGAACAATACTATTTGCTACATCGTTGATTTCAGGTCGAACAAGGCGGAGATAAAGAGGGAGTTCGAGGAGACCTTCGGAGTGAAGATAGCAAGCATCAACACAGAGATTACAATGAAGAACACAAAACGTGCATACATAAGGCTTAAGCCCGAGTTCAAGGCCGCAGACGTGGCAAGGAAGCTCAAGCTCGTATAGATTTATGGTGAAAACTAGATGGGAAAGCGATTAAAGCAGCAGAGGCGCGGAAAGGGAAGCAACGCATACAGGAAGCCCCCAAACACGTTCAAGGCTGACATCAACTTCAGGAGCAAGCCGATTCAGGGAAGGGCCGTAGGCGAGGTTGTGGAGTTCATAGACGATCCTGGCCACAGCGCGCCGCTCATGAGGGTAAGGTACGAGGACTTCTCTGAGAACACACTTCTCGCTCCTGAGGGGATAAGGATAGGGGACAGGATATACGAAGGCAGCCAGGCAGAGGTCGCGCTCGGAAGCATATTGCCGCTCGACTCCATACCGGATGGAATGCTCGTATACAACATAGAGACCAGGCCAGGCGACGGAGGGAAGATGGCCAGGGTCGCCGGAGGTTATGCTACAATAAAGTCACACATAGAGAACAAGGTAAACGTTCTGCTTCCATCAAAGAAGTCAATTGATCTTGATCCTACATGCAGGGCCCAGGTTGGCGCCGTTGCTGGAGGAGGACTGACCTCGCAGCCTATAATGAAGGCAGGAAAGGCGCATTACATGTGGCATGCGACAAACCAGAAGTGGCCTGTAAACAGGGGAGTCAAGTCAAACCCTGTTGACCACCCGTTCGGAGGAAAGCAGCACCACAAGGGAGCCTCGAGCATGATCTCGAGAAACGCGCCTCCAGGATCAAAGGTAGGTCACATCGCGGCAAGGAGGGTCGGGAGGAAGAAGAGTGGTTGATAATGGCTAGAGTATTCACGTTCAAGGGGAAGACTATAGAGGAACTCCAGGCAATGAAGCTTGAGGAGGTCGCAAAGCTGCTTAAGTCTAGGCCGAGGAGGGCCATACTCAGAATGAGCGCAAGCTACAAGGAGATACTGAAGAAGGCGGAGAGGTCAAAGAAGACCGGCAAGGCTGTGAGGACACACACAAGGGAGGCAGTCATACTTCCAGGCTGGGTCGGCATGAAGTTCGCGGTTTACAACGGAAAGGCATTCCAGGAGCTCAACATAGGCCCTGAGATGATAGGCCACAGGCTCGGCGAATTCGCCTACACAGTGAAGCACGTGGTGCATTCAGCCCCCGGAATCAGGGCAACAAGAGGAAGCAAATTCCTAGCGGTGAAATGATGAATTACTCGTTCAATTTGAAAGGCGATGACTTCGTTCGTGCGCAGAGCTACGACGTCAATGCGAGCTACAAGGACCTCGGTGCAGTATGCGACGCCATAAGGCACCTCAGGGCAAACGATGCAGTTGCCGCACTTGAGTCATTCGCTGCAAAGTCAAGGCCTGTAGCGTACAGGAGGCACAACAGGCACATGGGCTCAAGGCATGAGCTTGGAGGGCAGAAGGGCGGATACCCGGAGAAGGCCGCATCAGAGGTCCTAAAGACGCTTGTCAATGCAATCGCAAATGCAGGAAACAAGGGCAAGAACGCAGATGACATGTTCGTAGTCAGCGCATCAGCCAACAAGACGAGGATAGAGCGGAGATATCCATCGAAGGGAAGCATCGCATGGGGAAGGGGCATGTACGGGATGTCTGCAACGAACCACAGTGACATAGAGTATGCAAAGATAGAGATAGTGCTTGCAGAGGAGCATTCAGACAAGCTGACCCACAACATGAAGTACTTCATTAAGAGGAGGAACAAGCCGTTAGCCGTACCGCAAAAGCCAAGGCAGCCGGCCAAGGCCCAGCCGAAGCTTGCTTCAAAGCCAAAGCAGCCAGCGCAACTACAGGCCGCAAAGGCAGAGGAGAAGAGGGAAGCGCCAACAGAACAAAAAACTTGATTTTTATGGTAGTAGAGAGAAAATTTATTGACGACTTGATGATAAAGAACAACATATCCAAGTTCCTTGAGAAGAAGCTCTCAAGGGCGGGCTTCTCCAGGGTAGACATCCAGAAGACCCCTATAATCACAAGGATAACTGTTTATGTCACCAATCCAGGGAAGGTCATAGGGAGGGGAGGCGAGACCATAAACAGCCTGACTGAAGGCATGAAGAAGAAGTTCAACATAGAGAACCCGCAGATAAGCGTTGCCGAGGTGAAGAACGAGAAGCTCGAACCAAGGCTTGTCGCAAAGTACATAGCAAACTCGCTTGAAAGGGGAATAAATGCCAGAAGGCTGCTTCATTCAACCATAAAGGAGATAATGGACAACGGCGCCATGGGTGCAGAGATAATAGCTACAGGGAAGCTGGCTGCAAAGGGAGCAAAGGCAAAGCAGATAAAGATAAGGCTGGGTTACCTTCCAAAGGCAGGGCACGTCACGACGCTCATTGACGGCGCAAATGTGGCATCCTATCCAAAGTACGGCGCAATAGGGATAAAGGTGAGGATAGCGCAGCCTGGAACCAAGTTCCCGTCAGCAAAGAAGATAACAAAGGTTGAACTGCCCAAGAGCATCGCAGCCGCAACGCAGTGAACTGCAAAAAGCGAAGCGCCTAGAAAGCCATTTATATTACAGCGCATCAAAAACCATTGATTGATTAAGATGAAAATAAACGATTTGAGGGCACTTTCAACAGAGGCCCTTAATGGCAAGCTCAGGGACCTGAGGCTGGACATGGGCATAGAAAAGAGGAATATAGCCTCGACAGGAGTGGCGAGCAAGAAGATAAAGATAAGAGAGATGAAGAAGACGGCAGCTCAGATCCTCACGTTGCTAAAAGAGAGGGGTGCAAAGAGCTAATGCCTGAAATATGTCCAAAATGCGGCCTGCCAAAAGAGATATGCGTATGCGATATACTTGACAGGGAGACAAACAGAAAGATAAAGGTATACCTGGAAAGGAAGAAGTTCAAGAAATATATGACCGTAGTTTCAGGGCTGTCCGGAGAAGAGCTCGAGAAGACCGCAAAGGAGCTAAAGAAGCAGCTCGCGTGCGGTGGCACGTACAAGAACGGGATAATAGAGCTGCAGGGGGAGCACAAGGACTCTGTGAAGAAGGCTCTCCTGGGGCTTGGATACCCTGATGACAGCATAGACGTTGCATAACTGCCTAAATACAAAAAACCGTTCCAGGCCTAACCCGGCCTTCTGCTCACGCGCAATGCTGCAAGGAACTCTTCAACAATCGCATTGTTCTGCACTTTGCCGCTGCGTACTTCAAGCGCATATACTTTGTCAGCAATCCTCCTGGCAGATAGCGCAGCGTCGCCTACAGCCGAAACCCCGTCCTCCAGCGCGCTGATTGCTATTTTATACACATGTACTGCAGCAACAGGATTATTCAAGGCCAAGCCGTCGGCTATCTTCTCCAGTCTGCCTACGTAATCGCCTTTTGGTCTCCTTCTGCAATGAGTATTTTTCATGTCAAACGCCTCTCCAAATTATTCCGTCGGTCATATGAGTCAGGACTGCACATATATATTGCTTATCTGCAGCATCTGCGCTGTTTGAGCACTGCCAGCACACATATTATTAATTTTAGCCTGCAATTAAATTACTGATTCTGATGAATTCGCAGAGGCTTTTCGCTCTAGTACTTGCAGCTTCTCTATTTGCAATTGCAAACGCCACTTACCTTAACGTGCTTGGGCCTTCAACGGCAGTGCTGCAGAACGGCCAGAGCATATACTTGGGCAAGGTTGGTCCAGGAGAGAGCTTCTATGTAGAGGCTTCGGCAAGCACATCCAATGCGACAGGCTTCGTTGTGAACATAGGCTGGGACAAGCTCGCCGCAGTGAACCTGCCTCCCGGATGGATATCGCAGCCGTCACTTCTATACGAGAATCCTATGAAGATAAAGGTCACCGTGCCCGCAACTGCGCAGAACGGCACATACAACCTGACTCTTGAGGCAATAAACGTCGGGAACTACTCAAAACTAGGCAACCTGACCGCCACTGCATACGTCAACGTCACTCCAGACGTATTCAATCTTTCCGTGGCCCCGGCAAGCATACAGTCAGGGATAGACCAGCCGACAAACCTCTACATCACGATAAACAATACCGGCATATCAGACGACCCGTTCAGCATAAGCGTGTATGGCCTTCCTGCATGGAGCATAAGCGAACAGGTTGTCGCACTGCATTCAACACAGAGCACATACGTATATCCTGTCTATGTGAATGAGTCTGGCAACTATAATTTCAACCTTACAGTCTCCTCTGCGACAAGCCCATTGATAAAGCGATCCTATCCTGTGAGCCTCGTGGCCCGTGCGAGCCTGCTTAACGACTACAGTGCAATTGGGCAGGGCGTCATACTCTCACCTGTAGTATTCTATCCGTCATACGAGCTTATGCTCTTCCTGTCCTATGTTTACAACACTCTATTCCACTAGACAGGCGTTTCAAATGAGAAGCAAGCCTCCACAGCTTAAGAAGATTGTATACATTAAGCTAAGTTCATTGGATGACCTTTCAAGGTACGTGTGCAACTACGACTACACAAACTCCACCATAGCATCAGTAAAGCATGGCTCCGGATTCAGGATATTCGCGATTGGAGAGGAGATAGGCAAGGCAATCCTTGTCTATTATGTCAATACGACAAAGAGGGAGAGCGCCATAAGCTACACCTACCCGTCATCCAGCTCCCAGAAGGAGAACTCTCATTTCATCGAAGGCGAAAGGCCGGAGCAGGGCAATTACATGCGCATAATAAACATAAGCTCAGCTAATCTGAGGGAGGCAGGATCGACGAAGACCAGGAACGAGGTGCCGATTGTGGAACTTTCTGGAGCCTATGACTTGGTCAGCGCCGCCCTCCTCAAGGCTTCAGGCAGCGACTCGATCCCATATATCTATTCTTTCAGCTCCAACGGCAAGAAGGTAATATGCGCCTTTGACGTAATAGAAGGGCTATCCGACGACAACAAGATACTATATTACGCACTGCTAGGAAAGAACGAGCCTGGCAATTTCGCAAGGTATAAATACAGTGAGAACAAAATTGATTTTACAGAATACATGGGCGAGCATTCATATATGTACGCCAAGATAATAAATCTCGCCGAGCCTTTTCCGTTCTTCAAAATGCCCGATTAGCTCAGTGGTAGAGCGCCTGGCTGTTAACCAGGATGTCGCAGGTTCGATCCCCGCATCGGGCGATGAAATTTACGACGACAAAATCGGGTTCGGTTCCGGAAAATCCACCCATAAAATCTCATCAAAACCAAGCAGGTCGGGGTTCGATTTAAGAAAATTTTTGGTTCAGCTCGAAGAGCTGTCAAAGTCCGTTCCTCAGCAGGATTTGGAAGACATGAAGGCAGTCCTTCACAAGTCGTACAAGAGGCGATTCAAGGGTCGGAGCAGGACTCCAAAGTACGGATCCATAAACAAAGGCTTCAATGACTTGGAGCTGCGCCAATTCCTCCTTAACGTTAAATACGAGAAGTTCAGGCTCCTTTTCAAGTACCAGGCATATGTGGGTCTAAGAATCGGCGAGGCCTGCGTCCTACACTTATCAAACATCGATTTTGATAAAAGAGAACTTACAATAGAAACGGAAAAGGCAAAGAAGATGGATTCTTTGCTGATACCACAAGAACTTTTCAAAGAAACGTCCGAGTTTATACACAAATACATGAAAGAAATCAGGAATTCCGGAGGATATGTCTTCTTCAAGGACCATGATAATAATTCCAACAAATTGCCACACGTTGAAGTAAACTACGTCAGAAAAGTATTCAGAGAGGCTGTAAATGCCTCTGGATTAAACCAAGTGTACGGCATTTCTGAGGAAACCTATGCAGACCACAAAGAAAGAAGGCTCTACAGGCTAACCTCTCACAGCCTGCGCCATTATGCCATAACGCGCTTCGCAAAGTCAACCAATGGCAATGTAGTTCTTGCCAGCAGGTTTGCCAGGCATTCAAGACCAGACATAACAATGACCTACATAGGTAAGGACCAGGAGGAGCTTTATAGGAATATAGATTTTGCTTTTTCAAACGACAGAATGCGCCAGATAAAGGAACTTTCCGATAGTTTTAAAGGTCCGCGCGCCTAAGAAGTATTTAATAGTTTGGTTACCACATTATATGTGGTATTGTGGCGACTAGCATGCAGGATTCACGTGAAAGATTCCTGAAGGTTTATGCAGACATACCTTTGAATGTGAGAGAAGAGATAATACTGGTGCTTGACGAAAAGCCCATAACATGGAACGCCGCATATATTGAAATAAAAAATAACACGAGCAACGCCGCCAAGATATTGGAGATCTTAGTCAATTTGGGAATAATATGAACGATAAAATGTCAAAGGAGATAAAAGAACTCGTAATCGCTAGACTTGACGTCATGTCAAGCAACATGAAGGTTTCGATAGGGTCATACGGCACATTTTCAAAAGAAGCTCTCAAGGAACACGTGGAAAAAGAGGATGATATAGGAAAGAAAGTCATAGAGGTGCAGATGGCATTTCTAAGATCCATCAAAGAAGGCAAACTCTATGCCCAAAGCTGAGGCCGCGCCACATGCAAAAGCGGATGATTGTAACGCTCCCTGATCATGATGGTACTACCCATTATCTTTCAATCTGGGGTAAAAAATCAATAGATGCTGCAAAGGACCACGGATTAAGTGTCACAATACTGGACAAGGACAAAGCAAATAGGAAAACACTTGAAAGTTACCTATCCGGCACAAGTTTCAACATCGTTCTACTTCTGGGACACGGAAACCAAAGTTCAGTTACCGGACATATGAACGAACCGCTGATTGTTGCAGGCCAAAACGAGGGCAAGCTGAAGTCTACTATAACCTATTCAATATCGTGCAGTTCAGCCGACAAACTTGGCGACGCAAGCATAAAAGCCGGAGCGCTGTGTTACGTTGGTTATACACAAGATTTTGTATTTATAATTGACGAAGGGATGTCAACTCACCCGTTGGATGATAAAATTGCAGGCCTTTTCCTTGAACACACATCCATATTCATGAATACGGTATTCAAGGGCAATACCGTATCCGAAGCATATGAAAAGGCAAAGAAGTCGCTATGGGACAACATAACGCTTGCAGAAAGTAGCGGCAGCAAGGGCATTTTGAGCTGGCTGGTCTGGGATTACTATGCCTTTGTTGCAAAAGGCGATACTGCCAGCAGGCTTTAACCAGTTAAAACCGCATACTTCTTTTCTGCAAGTGAAATTACATACAGCGGCGATTTTAGTAAAGCCCTATACTTATTGGCTCTGGCAATATTTGCGTCTATAGCAGATCTAGAAAGCAATACAACACATTGTCGAGTAAGAAGTGTAGTATTATAATCCTGTCTTGCTATAATCTGCCTTCTCCGCTTACGGCTATTGCAATTTCCGGTTTTATCTGCACTATCTTCTGAAAGCTCTTCCACTTTATCAGCTTATGGTGGTCATACTCTATAGCGACTCTGAATTTGCCTTTCCTGGCAACCAGATCAATCCTGCCAACTCTTCCAGAACCGTCCTTTATTTTGTAGATTGGATACTCTCGCGTAGTATAGAAACCATAATTTCTGAATACCTGTTCTATCTGACCTACTGTTTCATTATGTTTGAGTCTAGGATTCACAACTTCCAACATGTCATTAACCATACTGGAAATTATGTTGCCATTATCACTAGTTTCCTGCTTTTTCACCATCCTCAACCCTTTTAGTGTATTCAGCAATTGCTCTTTCCAGGCACTTCACAATTCTTTTCTCTTTTCCGTCTTCGTAGTAGCCTATATCAAATCCAATATCTACTATCGGTCCTGTAATCTTTTCTATCGATTCCACATTTATGTACACGAGCCTATGCTTGGTGTTGTTCTTTTCATATAGCACATTGGTTCTGAGTCCATCCTGCTCAACTTTCACATTTTCGTATATATTATCCTTTATTATTTCTTTGCAAACAATCTCCGCAAGCTTTTCGGCCTGTTTTATTGCTAGTACCTCTCCTTTCTTAGTAATTCTATCATTACTCATATTTTCAGCCCGGTCTAGCTAAAAGCAGATATTCATCTTCACTATTCGTAAGTTTCTTTATTTCTTCAAGCATGTCTTTATCATGTGCAATCCAAGTTATGGGTATTCCTAGCCTATCATTTCTTTCCTTATTGGCAAGGGCATTCTCTTTTCTAGCCGTGGTCTGTATTTCATAAGCGCGCCTATTCTTGTCATCCCAGAGGTACTTCTTGTCTCCCTTTGACATTGGGTAAGCTATAAGGTCAGGCGCATTGCTTCCCTCCGGCACAACCACGAGCATATTTTCTTCATGCAGCTTTTCTGCTGCCTTTCTCATAAGCTGCTTGTGCAGTTCAGAGCCTGCGTTATTTGCGCGTTCTACAAGCATCCCCGCGTCTATCCACCACAGGGCCTTTACAGTCAGCTTATAGCTTGGGCCAGCCTTTCTGGCGTAGCCCAAGCTTACCAGGTTGTCTAATACTCCCTTCCGGTCCTTCGAGCCGTAGATCGTAGGATCGCTTGTTACCCAGCCTTTGCGTTTGAGTGCCTTTGCAAGCTTTCCAAGCTCTGCGTCAGGATTCTCATATATTGCCAGCATTGCTGCATGGAGCATCGTGGTAGGCCTATCGGCAAGCTTCTCTAGAACCAATGGTCCGTAGTTTCTTGCCTCCTTTGGCCTTAATCCGTCAAGCTTTCTTTCCTTCAACGAGCCTATGTCGGCCTTGAATATTGCTATCGACTTGTGCACCTTCTCATGCTTTGCATCTATGAATTCGTGGTTCTTCAGCGCTGAAGCGCATTCTGCAAGATCCCTGTCTATCTGGCTCAGCGCCCTAAGATCGCCCTCTGATGTGGTGCTGAACGCGAACTGCGTGCCAAACTGGTTCCTGAGCGGATCAGGAATGTCTGAGATATTCTGTGTGGCTGTCCAGAGCATTCCAAAAGCCCTGATTTCCCTACTCATCTCGTTGATTATGCTCTGGCGCCTGTTGCTTGAGTTCCTGGTGAGTCTGTGGGCCTCGTCCACGCATATTATGACCTTGCCAGCGTTTTTGTCCCTCGACCTAAGCTTCCTATATATCTGCCTCAGGAACAGCTCCGAATAGAAGGTCTTGGCATCATCGTTCAGATTGCTCATGTCAAGTATGTTGGTCTTGTCCAGGTCGAGTTCAATCTGCTGTGACTCATACGTAAGGCTCTTGACCTTCTCCAGCAGGTAGTTGGTGGCTGCCCTTACGTTGATGTCCTTTGCCTTTTTGGCATGCTTACCTGCATTGTCAATAAAATCCGCCCATGAGCCGCTCTCTTTGGCTACAGTGTTTACAAGCGATATGGCCGTTGATGCCTGAATGCCTTCTGACTGTATGTTGAATGCCACGGCAAAGGCGTCTGTGAAGGCTTCTGCATCCACAAACGGATCTGGCAGGTTCTTCTCTGCGGCTATGAAATTGCCCTCAATCTGCAAATACTCGTCGTTTTCCTTGTAGGAGAAGATGGTCTTAGGGTTGGGCATCATTTCAAGCATAAGGCGCATTAGCTTGCTCTTCCCCTGTCCCGTTGCGCCGCTTATCAGCAGGTTCTGGTTGGATTTCTTTTCAATATACTCTGGCATATTGGCTGCAAATCCCAGCCTCCAGAACCGCACACGCTGTGAAGAGTCATTTATCGGATACATGTATGTAGCAATATGCTTAACAGCGCTTCCATGCGCAATGATCCCGCTGTTCCTAAAAATACCCATAATCCGCTGCAAAGTAAATAAGACCCTAAAAATATAAAATTTGCTACCTTGGTGTCTTTATAAATCAGTCAAAAATCCACATATTTTCCTCAAATTCTGCCTTAAACAGCGCAATTATTATATCTGGTCAATTCAGCATATATTGGCGTTTTTGCATGGCATTAGATATACTTAAGAGGCGTGCGCAGAATAATATGGCTGCGCCTGCTGTTGTGCCTCAGAATCTGCAGCCCTTGCAGGTGCTGGAACAGGGAGGCAATCATTCCCAGTCAATGAAACTTCTCACTGAAAATGGCCTGCGTCCGCTTACATATCAAGAGGCGCTTTCACGTTCTTCTGAACTTATTGAAAAATTCAAGGGGAAGTGGTTCTGGATTGCAGGGAAGGGAATCCATGAAGAAGATGAAATTTATGTATTTAATCCACAGGGAGAACTCGTAAAGTCAAACGGAAAAGAATCAATTGACCAAAAGGTTCGTGTCTGGTCTGGCAGTCAGCCGTTGTCCCTCGACGTGGACTCGGACTACTACGCGCGGGACTTTGGCAGGCGGTTCCTCCTCGATGGTGGCGGCTCGCCGGACGTTGTCGCTCCGGTGGTTGTAGGGGTCCGCAGTGCGGATGCGATTGTAGCTGAAGGACGCGCCGTTCTTGAACGGCTGCAAAGGAGCCTGCCCAAGTGATATGCTTTGAAAGCAAAAATCGGCCGCAAAGCGGCCGCGCAGAAAAATATTATCAGATTAAAGTCGGCAAAAAGGTTTAAAGTTTTCTGATGCTAGTAATATCATGGCTTATACTGTTGAGCTGACCGATGACTTTGAAAAGGAGTTCTATAAGCATCATAGGTAGGGACAGGAAGGAATGGTTAGCGCACGTGATCGATAGGGTCGAACAGAACCCCAAATTCGGGAAGCCTCTGGGAGGTAGACTTTACGGAATATGGCAGTTGAGAATGGATCCTTTCAGGATTTGGTACGAAATTGATGATGAAAACAGAAAAGTCACATTCAAAGTGATACTTCACAAAAAAGAAGCAGAACGAGCTTATTGAAGTTCCTTTAGGAATGCGCGTGCAGGTCTGACTCTGCCATGCTTTATGTCCTGGTCGCTCTTTGCCAAATGCTCCATCACATATTTGTTCTCAAGCGTCTCTATTGTCGCCTTCAGGCTTTCGAGCTCTGATTCTGGTATTGCAACCATTTTTACTGCCGTCTTCTTGCTCTTCATTTCAATCGGTTATATTATATCCGGCCAGATTTTTATAGCTATCTCCAAGTGCCGAAATAACAGAAAATCCCATAGAATTGCCTGAATCAGCATGGTTTATATATCACTACAGACACGATATTTATCGTTGATTTTATGTCACTCAGGGCAAAGGCGCAGCAACAGGTTGAAAGTGCGGCAACGATAAAGGTATTGGAACAGAGGGGCAACCATGCACAGTCAATGGACATACTTGCAAAGAACGGCCTGAGGCCGCTTACATACCAGGAGGCGCTTTCGCGTTCTTCGGAATTGATAGAGAAGTTGAAGGGAAAGTGGTTCTATCTTGATGGGAAAGGCATAGCTGGAAGTGGAATTTATACATTTAATGAAAATGGCGCGCTTGTAGCTCCAAAAGGCAATGAAGCTCTAGACCAAAAGGTTCGTGTCTGGTCAGGAAGCAATCCGTTGTCCCTTTTCGTGAACTCGGACAACGTTGCGCGGTACCTTGGCAGGCGTTTCTACCTCGGTGGCGGCGATTTGCCGTACGGTGTTGCTCCGGTGGTTGTAGGGGTCGAAGTTGGCCGCAAAGCGGCCGCACCGAAAAACGTGGTGCATGGTGTAGTAGTTCCTGAGGAAAAGTTCAATGCTGCGCAGGCTACTGTTAGGACTTTAGTAGCTTCTGGTGTTGTAGACCAGGAAATACTTAAGCCACTAATTGAAGTGTTCAGGGATTGAAGAAAAAGCATAAAAGATTGCCTTTCTTAATTTTTCTTACCTAGACCCAATCAGGTTCTGACCCAATTTGATTGGGCCGTGGACTTTGTCCACGGATGCAAACTAGGAACCACACACTCATCTATAGTGCTGGCAAATCACGAACATGCCGGACATGAAATTCAACAGCGACACCTAGTAAATAGTAAGATTGAAAATGTGAAGCTGTGGTGACGCCATGAAGATGGCCTTTAGTAGATGGGTTGACATTGTGCCGTTGTCCCTTAACGTGAACTCGGACAACAATGCGCGGAACAATGGCAGGCGATTCAACCTCAATGGCAACAATTTGCCGAACAATGTTGCTCCAATGATTCTGGTTTGCACCCTAGGTCAATGGTGACTCTGTGCGCACATATACTAATCTGTATGAAGGGCTCTGTTCTTATGACAATCTTGAAAGGGCATTCACCAAAGCCAGAAAAAACAAGGCACAGAAGGATTATGTTATTGAATTTGAATTAAACCTGGAAGAAAATCTGAATACCTAGAGCATTCCCCCAACTTCGTTGGGGGTTGAATTGATTCTGCAGTAAATATACGTTTTGAGGAGGAAAAATACTTGACGCGACGTGATGTTCGTCGCGCCGAAGTAATGCAATGGTGAGTGTAACTCAAGGAAATCATAAAAATGTATCGGACTTCCAATACAATTTTGAGCACATTGTGCTTGTATCAAAGTACCGATTCAAAGTCTTCAAAAATTCGAAGACGCAGAAGGTTGTTGCAGACGCATTTCGAGAAACTGCGATGCAGTACAAGATAAAAATAAAGGAGTTCTCATTTGGAGACGACTATGCACATGTGCATATG